>DATHQH010000205.1:0-9107 GCA_035482895.1 Alloacidobacterium sp.
AAACGCGAAATCGTTTCGCATTTGCTTTTTTTTCGCTGGATGATGGGTCAGGCAGACGCGGCTTCCCGGCTAAACCTCTTCAGATGCAGCGGTCGCTGTATGTGCTTTATCGCTCATTCGCACCGTAACGCCGTCATCGGATCAACGGACGAAGCCCGGCGCGCAGGCAGCAAACAAGCCAGTGCGGCCACCACAAGTAACAGAAAAGAAACGCCCAGAACAAGAAGAGGGCTGTGATGGCTGTTTTCCACCCAGCGAGCGATGAGCCGATTCAGGCCGAAGCTGAGAGCCAGTCCGACGCCAATTCCCAGTCCCACGCTCACCCCCGCAGAGGCAAGCACGATCTTCAGCACATCCCTTTTCTGCGCACCCAAAGCCATTCTGATGCCGAATTCGTTAGTTCGCTGGACAACAGAATAGGAAACGACGCTGTAGAGGCCAATCGCTGCCAGCACGAGCGCAAGGATCGAAAAAGCAGCGAAAAGGATGGAAACTAGCTGGCCCCGCGCCCATACCGTCTGGTTGTGGATCCATGTTTCGAGTACCCCGTCATCCCAGAGTGTGGCCTGCTGGTCCGGATTGACCGAAACGATCTGCTGTTTGACGCTATGTAGGATGCTGCGCGGATCGACGCGGCTGCGCACCAGAATCTGTGTCCACATCCACATATTCAGCGAATAAGGCAGGTAAATTGCGGGTTTCACCGGCTTATCCAGGCCATCATCGAGGGTGTCTGCAGTTACTCCGATGATCTGCAGCCAACCGTCACTTCCGGGCGCATCCAGTCTGTTGGGAGGCTCGCTTTTCAGCGATGGAATTTTTATGGAGCGGCCTAGAATATCGCCATTCGAATAGTAGTGCCGGACAAAGGCCTCATTCACAACGGCCATTGGCGCCCCGTGCGCGATTTCCGTCGTGTCCCACAGCCGCCCATGACGGAGCGGAATCTCTAACGTGGTGAAGTAGTTCGAGTCGACAAGGTTAATGCTTGCCTTCTGGTCTTCCGTCGCGGTTTTTCCCATGAGCTCGAAAGGCTGGGTCCAGCCGCTATCGGGAGGAGTTGCATTGGTCGAGATGCCGGTCGAGATCACATCGGGCAATGTGGCAATTTTCTCCCGAAGCTGCGCAAAGTAATTCATCCTTTCGGACCAGTTGGTGAAGGTATTCTCGTGGACGGGAATGCCGACGGACATGGCATTGTGCGGGTTGTAGCCGAGGTCGACGCGCATCATGTGTACAAAGCCTTCAATCGCCGCGCCTGCAGCGGTGAGCAAAAGCAGCGTCAATGCAATCTGTCCGGCGATAAGGGTGGAATGCAGATGCTTGCCGCGCACACTTCCGGCAACCTTGCGTGTATTCGACTGCATGACCTGGTTGATCTCAGGCCGCGCAAGCTGTAAGGCCGGAAACAGGCCGAAGAGGATTCCGGTAACGAGCGCGAGGGTGACGCTAAAGATCAGCACAGGCAAGTGCACGTGGAAGTCCGCTTCATTGGGAAACGAGTTGCGCGGCAGACGCGCCACGATGAGGCCGAGGCTCTGGTAGGCGAGGATCACGCCCAGCCCGGCGCCGGTAAGCGCGATGAGCAGCGATTCGGTGAGCAGCTGCCGAACGATGCGAAAGCCGCTGGCTCCGACGGCCGAACGCACGGCAAATTCATGCTGTCGGGCCGTGCCGCGTGCCAGCAGCAGGATGGATACATTCCCACAGCCGATGGCCAGCAGCAGTCCGACGGCGCCAAAAAGCAGATAGAGTGTCTTGCTGATCTGATGCGTGACCCAGTAGCTCAGGTTCTGCACCTCCATTTTGTATGACTGCTTGGGAAAATGGTCGGGGGTTTGTTTGCCAAATTCCCTGAAGTACGGTTGCAATTCCGCTGCGGCAGCCTTTGTCGTGACTCCCGGTCTGAGTTTGACCATAGTGCCGTACGTCTCGGTCACAGAGGAGGAGAGCTTGAGGGGAAGGTAGACGTCTGGGCCCATAAATCCGAAGCGGGGCGGCATGACTCCTATAACGGTGTAAGTTTTATGCACGAGCTGTATGGTTTTGCCCACAATGGAGCGATCGCCGTTGTAGTGGTGCATCCAGAATTTGTTGCCCAGGACAATGACGGGCTGCGGGTCCTGGCCATCAGGAGCATCGGAGGGCAGAAAATACCGGCCAAGCATGGGTGGCACCCCAAGCATCTGAAACAGATTGCCGGTGAAGTACATGGCCTGCACATCTTCCGGCACGTCGCTGCCGGTAATGGTCAGGTTCCAGCCATTGAAAGCGATAACGTATTCGAGCGAATGAGCCTTCGCCAGTTCGTGCGTCTGTGGCCCATTGAGTCCGTAGTCCTCTCCGTTTTCGGATTTATCCAGCAGAGCGATGCTGGCGATGCGGTCGGCGCCCGCATACGGCCAGGGATTCAACAGCACGGAATAGATAATGCTGAAGACAGAGACTGTCGCGCCGATCCCGAGGGCTAGCGAGAGGATTGCCGTGATGGCGAAGCCGGGATGGTTGAGCAGCTGGCGGAAAGCGAAGCGAATGTCCTGCAGAACGGTGGCCATGTGGGCCTCCTAACCAGTAGAAAGGTTTTCGCTGAAAAACCTATTCGCGTCTCAATGCTGTCATAGGATCGACTGACGAAGCGCGTCGCGCCGGCAACAGACAAGCAAAAGCGGCGACCGTCAGTAACAGCAACGATACGCCTACAATAAGAAGCGGATTGCTGGAACTGATCGCAATCCAGCTGGCAATTAGCCTGCTCAGCCCAAAGCTGAGCACGAGACCGATGCCAATGCCCAGGCCCACGCTCACCCCGGCCGAAGCGAAAACAATCTTCAGCACATCGCCGCGCCGCGCTCCCAGCGCCATGCGTATGCCAAACTCGTTTGTTCGCTGAGCGACCGAATAGGAGACGACGCTGTAGAGCCCGATTGCAGAAAGGACGAGCGCGAGAATAGAGAACGCGCCAAAAAGAGCCGAAATCAACCTTCCCCTGGCCCAATCTCTCTCTAGGTGAATCCAGGTTTCGAGATCGTCAATCTCTCCATACGTCTGCTGGTCGGGATTGACGGTCGCCATCTGCTGGCGAATGTTATGTACGAGCGCGAGCGGATTGCTGCGGCTTCGAACCAGAAACTGCGTGCCCATCTGCATCTCGATGCTATACGGCAAGAAGACGGCGGGCTTCACCGGCTTGTCCATTCCTTGATCGAGCGCGTCACCGGTTACGCCGATGATCTGGAGCCAGCCATCGCTGCCGGGCGCAGTCAGGGTATACGGCGGGCCAGCCTTGATGGCGGGAACTTTCAGCGAATGGCCAATCGCGTCGCCATTCGGATAATAGAGTTTTGCAAAGCTCCGGTTCACGAGCACCATCAATGCGCCGTGCGCTACTTCGGTGGGGTTCCAGAGCCGCCCTTGCAGCAGGGGAATACTCAGAGCGCTGAAATAGCCGGGGTCGACGTAGTTCATTAACGCCGTCTGCGCCTCAGGAGACGCGGAAGGCTTGCCCAATAGTTCAAACTTCTCCTCATCTCCATTGGCCGGCGGCGTAGCATTCGTCGAAATTCCGGTGGAGACAACGCCCGGAACCCCGGCGATTTTCCCGCGGAGCTGCTCAAAGTAATTCACTCGCTCCGTCCAGGTGGTATAGGTGTTTTCGTGGACCGGAATGCCGACCGAAATGACATTGTGGGGATCGTAACCCAGAGGTGCACGCAGCATGCGCAAGAAGCCTTCGATGGCCGCGCCTGCCGCAGTCAATAGCAACAGTGTCAGAGCGATCTGTCCGGAAATCAGCACGCTATGCACGTGCTTGCCGCGCGCATTGCCGGCCACTTTCTGCGAGTTCGACTTCATGACCTGGCTGACCTCGGGCTTGGCCAGCTGCAATGCCGGAAACAATCCGAAGAGCACGCCGGTCAGCAGCGCCAGTCCCACGCTGAAGAGCAGCACAGGCATATCGACGCTGATATTGGTATCGGGCGGAAATGTGCCTTGTGGCAGCCACGCTATGATCAGGTCCAACACCCGATAAGCGAGCAAAATGCCCAGTCCAGCGCCGGTGAGGGACAAGATTAGCGACTCGGTCAGCAGCTGCCGCACGATCCGCGAGCCGCTAGCGCCGACCGCGGAGCGCACCGCAAACTCGTGCTCCCGTGCCGTGCCGCGCGCCAGCAGCAGAATCGATACGTTGCCGCAACCGATGGCCAACAGCATGGCAACCGCGGCGAATAGCAGATACAGGGTGCCGCCCATCTGATGGATCGTCCAATAGCTCAGCTGCTGGACATCTACTTTGAATTTTGTCGACGGGAAGTGAGTCGGCGTCTCTTTAGCGAAGCGCTCCAACAGCGGCTGCAATTGGGCATCCGCAGCCGCATAGCTTATGCCGGGCCGCAACTTCATCACAACGCCGAACTGCAGAGCCTGATCGCTGGTAATTTTTTGCGGCAGATACACGTCCGCTCCCCATCCCCAGGTGAAATGGGGACGGGTTACACCAATGATGGTGTATTTCTTATGGGTCAGTTCCAGCGTTTTGCCAATAACGCTGGGATCTCCATTGAAATGCTGCTGCCAGAATTTGTAATTGAGCATGACGACCGGCTGCGGTTCCTGCCCTGGAAGAGAGTCGGATGGGCCAAGATTCCGTCCCAGCAGGGGAGAAACTCCGAGGGTCGGAAAAGTATCGGCTGTCTGCGAGTAGGCGACGGCATCTTCAGGAGCGTCGTGTCCTGTAACCGTCAGGTCCCACTCGGTCCACGCCGCAATCTTGTCGATGGCGGGCATCTGCTGCAGCTCACGCAGCTGGGGGCCGGTGATGTAGACATTGCTGAAGTCACCGGAGGGAACGCTGGCGCTGAGCGAGACGAGCCGCTCGAGATCCGCATAGGGATACGGATGCACAATCACGCCATAGATAACGCTGAAGACGGAAACCGTCGCGCCGATGCCGAGTGCGAGCGAGAGAATGGCCGTTACCGCGAAGCCAGGGTGATTGAACAACTGACGATAGGCGAAGCGGATATCTTGCACCAAGGTATGCACAGGTTCTCTCCTTGAAAAGAGAAGTACGGCACAGCTTCAAGATGGCAATTCCGTTTCCAATTGCCGGAGCCTTGTTAAATGATTGATTCTGTGTTGCAAACCCTCAAAGATTGCGGGTGAAGGCGAGCGCGGATTGTTCATTAACGGACTTGTAGCGTTCGCAAATGAACAATGCTGCGCATTGCGCCGCAGAGGGCAACGCCAGATATTCGCATACGGGAATTGTCTATTCGGTTCGCAATGCCTTCATTGGCTGGATCAACGAGGCGCGAAAGGCGGGCACAATGCAGGCCAGTAGCGCCACCACCAGCAGCAGGAAGCAGACAGCGAAAATTAACAGGGGATCGCGCACACTATTTTCCATCCAGCGCGAGAGCAGCCCGCTTAAGCTGAAGCTGAGCACCAGTCCCGCAGCAAGCCCCGCGCCAACACTGATTCCGGCGGTTACCAGAACATTCTGCAAAATATGGCGACGCTGCGCCCCCAGAGCCATGCGAATGCCGAATTCGTGTATGCGCTGCGCCACCGAGTAAGAGACGACACTGTAAATACCGACTGTGGCAAGCACCAAAGCAAGTACCGAAAAGATGCTTGAGAGCACGGCAATGAGGTGTTCGCGCGCCCACTCAGATTCGTGCTCGATGCGATCCTGCATTGAGATCACCGGATAAGAGACCTGCTGGCCTGGGTTGATGCTGGCAATCTGGCGCCGAATCGCCGACTCGAGCGCCAGCGGGTCGCCTTGCGTGCGGACGAGAATCTGCTCAAATTCGATCAGATAAAGCGAATAGGGAACGTAAATCTCCGGCTTTACCGGTTTGTCGAGGCCATCGTTCCGGACGTCGCCTACCACGCCGATAATCTGCAGCCAGCCATCGCTGCCGTAGGCCGCAACGCGGGAGGGCTGTTTTTTCAGGCTGGGTATGCGCACCGAGTGGCCAAGGACATCACTATGAGGAAAATAGCGGCGCACGAACTCGGCGTTCACCACGGCAGAACGCGCTCCCTGCTGGCTCTCGGCCTGATCCCACAGGCGTCCGCGCAGCAACGGGATATGAAGGATGGAAAAAAATTGCGGGTCCACGAAGTTGATATTGGTGATCTGTGAACCGACTGCGCTCTGACCGAGAATCTCTATCGGAAAGTCCCATGCGCTATCGGGCGGCGCGATTAACGCCAGCGAAGCTGCGGTCACGCCCGGTGTTTCCGCAACTTTGTCGCGCAGCTGCTGAAAATAGTTATTGCGGGATTCCCACGTGGTATAGCTGTTCGCATGGACGGGGATGCTGAAGTCCGCCACGTGATGTGGATCGAAACCCATGTCCGAGTGAAGCAGGCGGCGGAAGCTTTGAATCGCCGCGGCCGACGCCGTAAGCAGCACCATGGCCATCGCAATTTGTCCGGCAATCAGAATGGCATGCAGCCGTCTGCTGGAGACGCTGCCCGCCGCTTTCTGCGTATTCGCCTGCATAACCTCGCGGATCTCGGGGTTTGCGAGTTGCAATGCGGGAAAAAGGCCGAAGAGAATACTGGTAACTACAACCAGAGCGATGCTAAACCCAAGCACCGGTAGATGAACAGGTATCACAAGGCCGCGCTGGAAAAGCTGCCAGGGCAATAAGCTGACAACAAACGGCGTGCTGCGGTAGGTGGCAAACACTCCGAGAGCCGCTCCGGCCAGGCCGAGAATCAGGGATTCGGTGAGCAGTTGCCGGACAATGCGCCAGCCGCTTGCTCCGACGGCGGTGCGCACAGCAAATTCATGTTGACGGCCAGTGCCGCGCGCCAGCAGCAGAATCGACACATTGACGCAGCCAATCACAAGAAGCAGCAGGACCGCGGCAAACAGAAGATAGAGCGTGCTTCCCAAGGGGCGCTGAACGCGCTCATTGATACCGCGCACATCCAGCTCCATGCCCTCTATCCAGAGATGGGGATGATCACGCACCATTTGCTGAAAGATGGGCCGTGATTCTTCGAGCGCCTGCGCCCGCGTCACGCCGGGCCTGAGCCGCATCACCGTCGTGTATCTGGACGGCTCGGGTCCGGAGCTATCCAGCGGCACATAGACATCGGCGTCCCACCAGGTAAACCGGGGAGGCATGACGCCAAGGATGGTGTAGTTCCGGTTGTCCAGCCGCAGGGACTGGCCTACGACTTCGCGATTTCCATTGAAGCGGCGCTGCCAGTACTGGTAGGTCAGCACCACCACAGGCTGTGGCGTGCGGCCCTCAGGCGCGTCCGAGGGCAGAAACGTGCGGCCCAAATAGGCAGGAACGCCAAAGAACGAAAAGGCATTGCCGGAGAGATACACCACGTCGACATCCTGAGGAATTTCGAGTGTCGTGTCGGCCAGATACTGTTCATCCATCACCACAATGTCTTCAAAAGCATGCGCATGGCGCAGATCAGAGATGCGATCCCGGGAGATATACGGCATATCTTCAAAGCCCGATTTCGCGCGCACATAAAACTGCGTGATGCGATTGGAATGCTCATAAGGCGACGGGTTGATCATGACGCTGTAGACCACGCTGAAGACTGAGACCGTGGCGGCTATTCCGAGTGCCAGAGAGAGGATAGCGGTAAGAGCAAAACCTGGATGTTTCCATAACTGCCGGAGTGCGAAGCGAACATCTTGCAAAAAAATCGACACAGAGCCTCAGAATCGGGGGTTATCTTTGACTTATCACTGGATTTTGCAAGTTTATATGACTTAGGCGCGATCAAAGTGATTTCGTGAGCAAAATCATAGATGATGCGATTCAGGACATAACAATCGAGTTACCGGCTATGTCCTCCGGCTGACATTTGAAAAAAGAGAAATCCCATCAGCCCTAATACGGCAATACCAAACATCAATAAAAATCCTCCGATTACTATGTTAGCCAGACGTTCTTGCTCCGGCCTTGGGCGCGTAATACCAAAGGTGGCAATGAACGACTCCGTTAAATAAGCCAATAGCTTCATAGCTTTCAGTCCATTTTCTAAAAATCCAGAGTACCAATTTTGTCACGGCGCAGCATTTCCCTTTTCACTGCCTTACAATGCTCGTCCGGCTGCTGCGCCTGATGCCCACGCCCATTGGAAATTAAATCCGCCCAGATGCCCGGTTACATCCACGACTTCGCCGATGAAGAAGAGACCCGCAATGCGCTTGCACTCCATGGTTTTAGCGGAAAGTTCATCCGTATCGACGCCGCCTGCGGTGACCTCGGCTTTTTCATAGCCCTCGGTGCCGGCCGGAGTGACAGCCCAGCGATGGAACTTTGCTTCCAGTTCCCGAATCGCATGGTTCGTCCATGAACCTGGTTCAGCAAGCGCGATGAGACGATCGGCGAGACGTTGCGGCAGATGTTCGCGCAGCAGTAAAGCGGCATTTGCTGCGTCTCTTCCGGAAGCAGTCTTAAGCAGTGGAGCAAAGAGCTGCGTATCAGGTCCAAGATCGAGCGTGATGGATTGGGACGCAGACCAGTAAGACGAAATCTGCAGGATGGCCGGGCCGCTCAGTCCGCGATGTGTGATGAGCATTTTTTCGCGAAAGAGCTGGCTGCCAATCGAGGCAATAACTTCCGTGGATACTCCGGAGAGATCGCATAATTTCCCGCAATCGTCAGCAGATAGGGTAAGCGGGACCAGTGCTGGCCGTGTCGGAACAATCTTGATGCCGAATTGGCGCGCGATGTCGTAGCCGAATGCCGTTGCGCCCATCTTGGGAATCGAAAGTCCACCGGTGGCAACCACCAGCGATGGTGCACGATATATACCTTTGGATGTATGCAACAGGAAGCCATCGGTGTGCTCGATCCGATCGGTGCGTGCGCCGAGAACCATTGCAACGCCCGCATCGCTGCACTCGGAGAGCAGCATGTCCAGAATCTGGCGTGCGGAATGATCGCAGAAAAGCTGGCCTAAAGTTTTCTCATGATAAGGGATGCGATGCGTATGCACGATCGCGAGAAAGTCCTGCGGCGTGTAGCGAGCCAATGCCGACTTGGCAAAATGTGGATTGCCGGAAAGGAAGTTTTCCGGACGGCAATGAATGTTGGTGAAATTGCAGCGGC
>DATHQH010000206.1:0-11761 GCA_035482895.1 Alloacidobacterium sp.
TGTCAGGCAGCGCTGAGAGCTGTCTATTCAGGCTATCCTCGGCCTTTCCGTGCCAGGGCTTGTCCGGAGTGGCAGGCGCGCTCTGTCCCGTTGCATGCAACGCGCTGAAACCAACGATGAAGACTGCCGCGATATCCCGGAAAAATTTGTGCATGCGAATTATGAAGTCGCATTTCATTTTGCTGGATGCAAGCGCTGCGGGCAATGAGGAACTAGAGACGGTTGCATAAAATTTCCGGGAAGCACCTCGTACTGCAGGGGGTCGCAAGGGCATAGCTCAAGCCGTGCCGCTACAAGACTTATGGATGCATCAGAATTTGAATGCTAAGAAGAAGGGAACAGAAACTGCAGCATCGGGCCAACCCGTTTCGCCCATGCCGCTTCATCATGGGTTCCACCGGCAATGCGTTCATAGTGAAAATCGAT
Organism: Alloacidobacterium sp.; assembly: GCA_035482895.1. Taxonomy (GTDB): domain Bacteria; phylum Acidobacteriota; class Terriglobia; order Terriglobales; family Acidobacteriaceae; genus Alloacidobacterium. The sequence goes on from DATHQH010000206.1 coordinate 427, forward strand.
TTCCGGACGCCATCCATTTGCCTTCAGCCGGCGTTCCAGCAGCTCCACGTCAGAAAGCGCGCGCCTGCCCTCGGCGTCGCCTACGTCCAGCCAAATACGCGGATGCTGACGCAGGCGCGTCTCGTTGACATAGCCGAGGATGCTCTGGTGATTCCACCAAACGGAAGGCGAAAGAATGGCCAGTTTGCCAAAGCGGTCGGGATATTTCAAGCCTAGATAGAGTGTCACCAGACCGCCGAGCGATGAGCCTCCCATTCCCGTTTGTTCGCGACCGTGCAGGGTACGGTAGGTCGCGTCGATGAACGGCATCAGCTCTTCTGTGATGAGCCTTCCATACTGGTCGGCCCCGCCGCCGCCCATCTTCCAGTCGGGTACCTGGGTATATTCCATCAAGCGGTGCTCGCCGGTGTTGGCGATACCGACGATGATGAGGGGAGCTGCTTTCCGAGCGTCGATGACGGCATCCGCGGTCTCGGCTACGCGCCATGTGCGTCCGGGTATAAACGAAGTGGCAGGATCGAAAAGATTTTGTCCATCATGAAGATAAAGGACAGGGAAGTGCCGATCCGGCTGCTCGTCGTATTCCGGCGGCACGTAAACGGTAATGTCACGGTTATCCGGCAGAAAGCGGCTGCGAAACTGCGGGTGCAGACTGACTCGCGCAGGCAGCACCGAAAGGCGGGGAGGCTGCCCGCTCGTGGAAATATCTGGAATCTCTGTTGCCAACTTGCCGGTGTTTCCTTTACGTTTCCTCATCGAGTGCCGCAATATCTTCATTTTGACTCGCGGCTGATCCTCTTTGTTACAGTATCAGGAACATGAACAGACGATGAATCGTGAATATCACAAATGGTGGTCGCCGCGCCTGGGCCGCGACATGGAACTGCTGGTTTTCGGACACTCCGGCGTCCCGGCGATAGTCTTTCCCACCTCCCAGGGCCGATTTTACGAATTTGAAGATCGCGGCATGGTGGGAGCCATTGCGCACAAGATCGAAAACGGTGAGCTGCAGCTTTACTGTCTTGACAGCGTCGATTCCGAAAGCTGGTATAACCGCGATGTTCCTCCGCGATGGCGGATTGCCCGTCATGTGCAGTACGAGGACTATGTGTTGGGAGAGGTGCTGCCGCTGATCCGCGTCAAGAACCACGACTCCCATCTCATCAGCCTGGGTTGCAGCTTCGGCGGCTATCACGCGGTCAACATCGCTCTGCGCCACCCGGACCGGTTCACCGGCTTTCTTTCAATGAGCGGGGCTTTTGACCAGACCGGATTTCTGCGCAGCTATCATGACGACGATGTCTACTTCAATACCCCGACGCAGTACATCCCGAATCTTTCAGACCCATGGTATCTCGATCATTACCGCCGCAATACCTATGTTCTGGGTACCGGATGGGACGACCAATGCCTGGGAGACAACCAATATCTGTCACGACTGTTGGGCGATAAAGGTGTCCCTCACAATCTCTACATCTGGGATACATGGAACAGCCACGACTGGCCGACATGGGCGCGCATGATGAATGTGTATCTCTAACCAATCCGCGATGTCATTCTGAGGAACGGAGTGACGAAGAAAATCCAGCGGATTCCTCCGAATCGCAGCCGTTTCAATTGTCCCGTGCGAAAGCTGCCAGGTTTCTGCCTCTATTGAAGTTCAGTGGATTCTTTGCGAGATGATTCGTATCTAAAATCGTTACAAATAGAAAATTTTCGTATTTCCACTTGAAATTCGACTGCGACCTGTGGCACTGTATCTCAAGCAGAGGAAGCCGTAAATGACTACCATCTTCCAATTCGGACACCAGATGCAGCCAACGCGAGATCGCGTCGTCGGCTCCTGGCTTCTGCTCGCAACCGCTGATAAATAACAGCGCGTTGTTCCTCTGCTAAGTCCAGACAACCGATCTAAAGCGTAAAAAGGCAAACAGCTTACCTGTGATAGCGAGTGGTGTAGCAAGCGGATACTTCGTCTTGACACGACCCACCGCGCAATAGCGACCGTTCCCTCGCGTTGCAGGCATGCGCCAGTGGTGCAGTGTGCGGATACTTCGGCAACCCATTTAAGGGTGCGGTTCGAACCCGCATAGCCGCATACGATTTTTCCCTGGCGTGAACAACATCTCCGGTGGTGGAAGCGCGGGATACTTCTCTCCACGCATTACGGCAGGCGAAAGGGAATCGCCAATTCGCGTATGCGAATGCCGCCCGTGCTGCTTTTCCCCGGAGACGCAAGGCCACTGTGCCGGTGGCGAGTGAATGGATTACTTCGGGGCCGAAGAGGGTGGGTTCGATTCCCACGATCGCAATACGGTCAGGCTTTCTGGTGAGAGCATTCGGCGAAAAGATCCGTTCCGGAATTCCCCGGCGCGTAACTTAAACCCCGAACCGTGTGAAGGAGACACGCAATGAGCATCAGCGTAACTGTGCGCAATGGCACAGCTGTCGGCCAGGAGTCGCTCTGCCGCACCTGCCGCCACGCGCACATCCAGCTGGGCTACTCCGAGAGCGAAGAGGAGATTCGCTGCGGCTTCTTTTACGATCAGCCGCGTCTGGTGCCGTTCGCGGTCAACCAGTGCAGCGACTACCTCAACAAGCTCGTCCCGACACTTTACGAGATGGAGAAGATGGCTTTCGTTATCGACGTGAAGAAAGGCAATCCGCGCGCTGGCTTCGGCGGTGCAACTGTCCTCGTTACCAAGTGTGAGGAAGACAGTGAGTAGCCACATCGTCTGACTCTGTTCCGGTTTTCATAAGATGCCGGCTGCGAACAGGGCCGCAATCACCGGGCATCTTGAAAGGGAGGCGCACCATGCGCCTGAATATTTTGAAGCTCAGCCATCTTGGATTCGGTGGAGCTCCCTTGCGCACGCATGAGGGCGCGCCCGCTGTCGTAATCAGCGCAGAGGCACAGTTGCGTCGCGCCGTATTGGCCTGCATGCTGTGGGAGGACCAGTTCTACGAGGACGGCGCGACGATCGCCGAGCGCATCGCCGTGCTGGTTCCGCAGGTTGAAGCGGCCAAGGTGGGCGCCCTTGCAGTTGAAGCGCGCGAGAAGATGAAGCTGCGTCATGCGCCGCTGTTGCTGGTGCGTGAGATGGCCCGCTATGCCACGCATCGCGGACTGGTAGCCGAAACCCTGGCCCGCGTCATTCAGCGCGCGGACGAGCTGTCAGAGTTCCTTGCCATTTACTGGAAGGATGGCCGTCAGCCTCTGTCCGCGCAGGTCAAGAAGGGACTGGCCGCTGCGTTTACCCGCTTTGACGCCTATGCGCTTGCCAAGTACGACCGCGCGGGTGCCGTCAAGCTGCGTGATGTGCTCTTTCTCACGCACGCCAAGCCATTGACCGCCGATCAGTCGCTTATGTGGCGTCAGCTCGTCGAGGGCACGCTGCCTTCCCCGGAGACGTGGGAGGTACGCCTCTCGCGCGGTGAGCAGAAGCGCGAAGTGTGGGAGTCGATGCTGATCGAGAACCGCCTCGGCGCTCTCGCTCTGCTTCGCAACCTGCGTAACATGCAGGCTGCGGGCGTCGATCCGGAGATGGTTCGTTACGCGCTGGAAGTGATTCGCGTCGAGCGCGTGCTGCCGTTCCGCTTCATCGCTGCGGCGCGTCACGCTCCGCAGTGGGAGCCTTGGATCGAGCAGGCCATGTTCGCGAGCCTCAGCGGTCAGCTGCGTCTTGCGGGGAAGACCATCCTGCTCGTCGATGTCTCGGGGAGTATGGACGCGAAGCTCTCTGTGCGTTCTGAAATGGTGCGCATGGATGCGGCTGCGGGTCTTGCGGTGCTGTTGCGTGAGATTGCCGAAGTGGTGAGCATCTATACCTTCTCGGATGCTCTCGCAGCAGTCCCTGCGCGTCGTGGCTTCGCCCTGCGCGATGCCATTGTGCACAGCCAGCCGCATGGAAGCACGCAGCTCGGCCGTGCGTTGAATGAACTGCGCGAGCACTGCGACCGCCTCGTTGTTATTACTGACGAGCAGTCGCACGACCGCGTTCCCGCGCCGAAGTGTGGATGCGGATATGTGGTCAACGTGGCCAGCTATCGCAACGGAGTAGGCTACGGCGCCTGGACGCACATCGATGGCTGGAGCGAGGCCATCATTGAATACATCCGGTCTGTCGAGTCTGTTGGACAGGCGGATGCATAGAAAGGGAAGCGGACAAACTTGTCTGCTTCCCGTCTTTTCATCTTTTCTTTGCATGCAGCCTTTGCCTCAGCTAAGGTGACGGTGTGAGAATCGCATCATAGGTGGGAGGCAGGCATCGTGAAAAAAATCGGCGTTCTGTTTGGTATGGAAAACACCTTTCCCGGTGCGCTGGTCGAGCGCATCAATTCCATGAATCTGGATGGCATTTGCGCTGAGTTCGTGCAAGTGGGCGGTGTTCACCTTGACAAGCCACCCGCGTACTCGGTCATCGTTGACCGCATCTCGCATGACATCCCGTTTTATCGCGCGTTCCTGAAGCATGCTGTCCTGAACGGTACCCACGTCATTAACAATCCCTTCTGGTGGTCGGCGGATGACAAGTTCTTCAACTATTCGCTGGCGGCCAAGCTGGGAGTTGCCGTGCCGCCGACTGTAGTTCTGCCGCATAAGCACTATCCGGAAGGCACAACCGACCGCTCGATGCGCAATCTGGAATACCCGCTGGACTGGGATGCGATTTTCGAATATGTAGGATTCCCCGCATTCCTAAAGCCTGTGGATGGCGGCGGCTGGCGCGATGTGCACCATGTTCACAATCGCGAAGACTTCTTCCGTGCCTACGACCAGAGCCGCGACCTGTGCATGACGCTGCAGGGCGCGGTGAAATTCAATGAATACTTCCGTTGCTATGTCGTAGGGCAGGAGAAAGTTCGCATCATGCCCTATGACCCTCGTCGCCCGCACCACGAGCGGTACCTGCTCAGCCCACCGGACTACGACAAAAAATTGTTGAAGCGGGTGGAAAAGGATGCCCTGATTCTATGTAGAGCGCTTGGGTATGACCTGAACACGGTCGAATTTGCGGTAGAGGATGGCGTGCCCTACGCGATTGACTTCATGAATCCCGCGCCTGACGCCGATCTGCACTCTGTCGGAAAGGAAAGTTTCGGCTGGATCGTAGAAGCGGTCTCCGACCTTGCAGTCAGGAAAGCGAAGTCTGCCCCACAGCTTTCAAGCTTCCACTGGGGCGCGTTCCTTGGAGCGGCGGGCACTGCGGCGGCCCAAAAAGCTCCCGCGAAGAAAAAATCGGTGACAAAGAAGAAGGCAGTCAAGACCGCCAAGGGTTGACGGCGTTCGGCGAATCTATCAAAAGCGGGGCAAAAACGGTCTAAACTTGCCACCAGCGGTTGCACCAGAAAGGAGCCAAGCCGGATAGGCGCGCAACGCGTTTGCCAGGACGGCAAGTCCCCATGAAGCCTTCATTCACCATTGGTATCGAAGAGGAGTATCAGACCGTTGATCCCGTCACGCGGGACCTGCGCTCGCACATCGCAACTGAGATGCTGGCGAAAGGCAAGCGCCGCTTGGCCGAGCGCGTCAAAGCGGAGATGCATCAGTCAGTCGTCGAAGTAGGCACCCTGATTTGCAGGACGGTTAAAGAAGCGCGCGAGGATCTCTTCGATCTGCGGCGTCAGATGATCGGACTTGCGCGTGAGCACAACCTCTTGCTGGTGGCGGGTGCCACGCACCCATTCGCCGACTGGCGCACGCAGGAGATTTATCCCGATGATCGCTACATGCGTGTTGTGGAGGATCTGCAGTATGTCGCGCGAGCGAACCTGATCTTCGGACTTCATGTGCATGTCGGCGTCGAAAACCGCGAAGTAGCGATACGGTTGATGAACTCGATGCGTTATTTTCTGCCGCATATTCTTGCGCTTTCGACCAATTCGCCTTTTTGGCGAGGCATGAACACCGGCCTAAAGAGCTACCGCGCAAAAGTCTTCGACAAGTTTCCGCGCACAAATATTCCCGACAGCTTTGGCAGCTTTGCCGAGTTTGAAGGATTCGTCAACCTGCTGATTAAAACCAACTGCTTAGACAACGCCAAAAAAATCTGGTGGGATATCCGTCCGCATCCGTTCTTCAATACGATTGAAGTGCGCATCTGCGATCTGCCCATGCGCGCCGAAGAGACGCTTGCGATTGCGGCTCTCATTCAGGCAACTGCCGCAAAGCTTTATATCCTTCACGCCCGCAACCAGGACTATCGCCAGTATTCACGCGCGCTCATCATGGAGAATAAATGGCGCGCCGTGCGATACGGCCTTGATGGCAAACTCATCGACTTCGGGAAGGAGATGGAAGTACCCGAGCGCGAATTGATTCTCGAATATCTCGACTTCATTGCCGAAGTCGTCGATGAGCTCGATAGTCACGAAGAAATCGCCTATGTTCGCAAGATTCTGGAGATGGGCACCGGCGCCGATCGTCAACTGCGGAAGTTTAATGAAACGAATGATCTGAAAGCAGTCGTCGATTACATGGCGGAAGAGACACAGGTTGGGCTTTTCGAGAGTTGAGGCGAAATTCGAGATAGATGAAGAGAGCGTTCGATCTGGAATGTTCTGCCCACTCATCAATACTCCGGCTGCGATGAATTTTACTTGCCAGAGCATGATTGTTCTGCGAGGCTAGCGCGCATGCGCAATCGCTCGTTTTTGTTGCTTTTATCTACTCTTTTCACGCTTCCTGGACTCGCCTGGGGTACCAATACCGCTGCTCCTTCCGGAGCCTGTGTCGCTTTGAAGCAGATGGCGCTGCCGAATGCAAAAATTACCGTGGCGGAGAATGTGGCTGCGGGCGCATTTTCTCCTCCCAACCTGAAGAAAGGCGAAAAGGTGTCTCATTTGTTCGAGGCAGCGCCTGCCTTCTGCCGGGTCGTAATCACCCTCACTCCCACTGCTGACTCCGACATTCAAGTCGAGGTCTGGATGCCGGTAAGTGGCTGGAATGGCAAGTTCAGAGGACAGGGAAACGGTGGTTTTGCAGGATATATTGCCTACACAGGTCTGGCCGCGTCGATTTCTCAAGGGTATGCCGCCGCCAGTACGGATACGGGCCATTCTACCGAGGGTGCCGCCTGGGCCTTAGAGCATCCAGAGAAGGTTGTCGATTACGGATATCGAGCCGTTCACGAGATGACGACGCAAGCGAAGGCGATCGTGAGGGCGTTTTATGGCGACGATCCGAAACGCTCCTATTTTGCGGGCTGCTCCAACGGTGGACGGCAGGCGCTCATGGAGGCTCAGCGGTTTCCGGATGACTACGACGGCATCATCGCAGGAGCGCCGGCGAATGCCTGGGTTCCAATGCTTACAGGTGGCCTAAAGCTTATGCAGATGAATGATGGGCCTGGTTATATTCCAGCCGCCAAGGTGCCGGCGATCGGTAAAGCAGTGCTAGCGGCATGCGATGCTCAGGATGGAATCGTGGACGGGGTTCTTAACGACCCCAGACAGTGCCATTTCGACCCCTCAACCATCCTTTGCAAAGGACCGGATTCCGACACCTGCCTGACTGCGCCGCAGGTGAACACGCTAAAAATGATCTATTCGGGCGCCCATGATTCCTCCGGACAGCAGATATTTCCAGGCTTTCTCCCCGGCGGCGAGGACGGGCATGGGGGTTGGGCGACATGGATTACTGGTTCTGAACAAGGCAAGAGTTCGGGCGTTTTTTTTGTGACCGGGTATTTTTCCAACATGGTGTTTGGCAAGTCCGATTGGGATTACAGGAGTGCAAATATAGACGACGCTTTCAAACTCGCATATGAGAAGACGGCGGATTCCCTCAATGCTACAAATCCTGATCTGAAGCCATTTCTGGCACGCGGTGGCAAGCTGATCCTATATCACGGCTGGAATGATCCGGGCATCTCACCGCTCAATACAATCAGTTATTACAAGCAGTCAGTCGCAGCCATCGGCAGCCAGAATGCCGGACGGTCTCTGCGTCTCTACATGGTTCCGGGAATGCAGCATTGCGGCGGAGGACCGGGTGCAACCTCATTTGAACAGGACGAAGCCGCTTCCAGAAGCGATCCTCAACACGATATTTTCACCGCGCTCGTCCAATGGGTGGAAAATGGCGCCGCGCCCTCATCCATCATTGCAACAAAGTATTTTGATAGCCCTACAAAAACAGTCGAGATGACGCGTCCCCTGTGCCCCTATCCAGAGGTCGCCCAATACAAGGGAACCGGCGAGAAGAATCTTGCTGAATCATTTGTCTGTAAGTCGGAAAACAGCGGAGCAGCGGAAAACAACGGAACAGCGGAAACTCACTAAAGCCATGACTGTGGCAAGCTCCTCGGTTTGTTTCCGCCTCATTCTCAAACAAGACCGATGACGATGGTCATCTTGAATTGGCGATGCGATAGGCCATTGAAGGTTAATTTATGCAAGAGAGCCAAATCTAAGTGTGCGATTCAGCGAATTTCCGGTAGGCTAGTGAAAGCCCTGATCGAGGCAGAAACTATAGGTAATGATGTATTCCGTAACACCGCAAGCCCAGGCGCTCCTTGACACGCCCTTCCCAGAAGAGTTCACACCGGGAGCCCACGCCGCTGTATTTGCCTGCCTTCGCATTGAACCCCACGAAAAGATCACGCTCATTACCGATCGTGAGACGACGCCGATAGCAGCCGCCATTGCCGCCGAGTTGTCCGCGAACAGCTGCAGCTGGAATGCGTTTGTGCTGGAAGATCTGGAGCCGCGTCCTTTGAAAGATATGCCCGCCGCGGTTTTAGAGGACATGGAGACGTCAGACGCGAGTATTTTTGCGGTGCAGGTGCAGCAGAATGAACTGCGCTCGCGCATGCAGATGACTGAGGTGGTGAACCGCCGCCGTATGCGCCACGCACACATGGTCAATATCACGCCGCAGATTATGTGTGAGGGCATGCGCGCCGATTTCCAACTCGTCGACAGGCTGAGCCAGAGAGTGATCGAGAAAGTGCGCCGCGCCAGCTACATTCGCGCGACTACGGCTGCAGGGACTGACATTCGCGCCGATCTGAACCCCAATTACAACTGGCTGAAGACCTCAGGCATTATTTCGCGCGAAAAATGGGGTAATCTTCCAGGCGGCGAAATCTTTACGACGCCGGGAGAAGTCAACGGGACCTTTGTTGTCGATGGCGTCGTTGGCGACTATCTTTGTTTTCGCTACGGACTGCTTGATTCGACTCCGCTGACCATTCAGATCAAAGGCAATCGCATCATCGATTGCCATTCAGAAAACCGGCAGCTCCGCGAAGATTTCTGGGCGTATACGCACACGGATGAGAATTCAGACCGTGTCGGCGAGTTCGCCATCGGCACAAATCTCGGCATCGAGCGTGTCATCGGTAACATCCTGCAGGACGAGAAGTTCCCTGGCATCCATATTGCCTTCGGTAATCCGTATGGCGAACATACCGGCGCACCGTGGACATCCACGACACATATCGACGTGGTTGGACTGCGCTTTAACATCTGGGTGGAAGAGGAACAGATCATGCAGAACGGGCAGTTCCTTATCGAGCCGTAACCCGATGTCGCGGTGAACGCGCCGATCCTAAAGAAAAGCAATCCATACAGTGCAGTCTGCGGGATATATTGAAGTATTCATGAGTACCCATTTACCGGTAGAAGAATGTACCCCCGCAATCAAGAAATTCCCTTCATCTTCAGGGCAGATGTTTCAAGACTATTTCACATCTGAGCACGAAGAGAGTTATAAAAAGCGTGATCTCATTGATGCGCGCGCACGAAGGCTCTTCGAGAATACGGCGTTGGCCTGTTCGCTGGACGCCTATCCGTTTCAAGCTCAGCTAAGTAGCAGGTCGGGGCCGGAAGTGGTAATGGACGGCCATCGGATGCTGATGTTGTCGTCATACGATTACCTGGGGCTGATCGGGGACCCACGTGTCGATGAGGCGGCCATTGCGGCGGTGCGGAAGTACGGGACGGGAACGGGAGGCGTTCGCCTGCTGACCGGAACACTGGATATTCATCAGGAGATGGAAGCGGCGCTCGCGGAGTTCAAAGGCACTGAAGCGGCCATCACATTTACTTCGGGCTATGCGGCCAATCTGGCGGTCATCAGCGCGCTGCTGGGTCCAGCCGATCGTGTCATTGCCGATACGCTCTCGCATCGGAGCTTAATGGATGCGTGTCGCCTTGCAGGCGTTCAGGTCCAAAGATTCAATCACAATGACCCAGCTTCCCTGCGATATCAGCTGGAAAATGGACCAGAGGCGAATCGCACACTCATTATTTCCGACGGCGTGTTTTCGATGGACGGTGATATCGCCTGCCTTCCTGAATTGATAGCGCTGAAAAAGGAGTTCGGCTGTTTTCTGCTGATGGATGAGTCTCATGCGAGCGGCGTGCTGGGCCAGCATGGTTGGGGAACCGATGAGCATTTCGACGTTCCAACGGACGAAATTGATATCTGGACCGGTTCGTTGGCCAAGGCCATACCTTCAAACGGTGGGTTTGTAGCGGTCTCGCAACGGCTGGCGATCTTCCTGCAACATGCCGCCGCTCCGTTTATCTTTTCGGGAGCGATGGCGGCACCGGCGGCTGCGGCGGTGTGCGAGACGCTCAAGATTCTGAAAGAAGAACCGGAGCGAGTCACCCGGCTGCAGGCAAATGCTGCGTTTCTGCGTGAAGGTCTCCAAAGTCTGGGATACGACACAGGCTTATCGCAGACGTCAGTGATTCCAGTGATGCTTCATGACGATGCGAAAACGGCATTCTTTGCGCGGAAGCTGCGCGATTACGGAATTTTAGTTTCACCGGTACTCTTTCCGGCGGTGGCGCAGGATGCGGCCCGGCTGCGGCTGTGCACCACTGCTGCCCACACACAGGACCATCTGCAATTTGCGCTGGACATTTTTGCGAAGATCCGGAACGACTGACCGATGCCGGTATTAGTCACCGGAGCGAGCGGATTTCTGGGCGGTCGCCTCGTGGAAATGCTCGCTCTCGAAGGAGAGCAGGTGACAATCTTAGCGCGGCCCAGCTCCGATCTTCGGCATCTTTCCGGGATCTCCGGAATAAAAGTCGTGCTTGGAGATATCACCGAGAGCAGCGCAGTCGCAGAAGCAGTACGCGGGGTCAAGCAAATCTTTCATTGCGCGGCCACTTCTACCGACTGGGCTCCCATGGAGACTTTTCTTCAAAGCAATGTCACAGGGACGGAGACTTTGCTGGCTGGAGCGCGACAAGTGCCCCGTTTGGAGCGATTTTTGCACGTCAGCACGACGGATGTGTATGGATACCCGCTTCTTCCTTGTGCCGAGACAGGCGCGCGACTGGACGTGGGTATGCCCTATAACAGGACGAAAATCCT
>DATHQH010000207.1:0-13408 GCA_035482895.1 Alloacidobacterium sp.
GGGAGAAGGAGATTCGAGAAGTCTTCTGCTTACGCCGCCCATTGCGCCCTGAATCATTGAAGCAACAAGCTGCGGATCTTTTCCCAACGGTTGAGGCGCGGTTGCCAGCATGGACAGAATTGCTTTATTCACCCGTGCTCCCGCCTCTTTCGCAATTCTCAATCCGTCCACATCGGAGCTGACGGAGTACAGAGCAAGGCTTGTCTTCAAGTCCTTCATCTTCGCTTCGAGAAATGTGTTCACGATTCTCGTCACCATCTGCGGAAGTGGGTTGCCTCTCTCTTCCTGGCAAACTTGCTCAAGGGCTTCGGCAACGGATTCAAGATGATTCCTCAATGCGGCCTGAAGTAGCGCGCTCTTATTGGGGAAGTATTGGTAAAGAGTTCCCACCGACACCCCTGCGCGATGCGCCACGCGTGTAGTGGTCAACTGCTCTTTCCCGACATCGAGCAAAACCTGAATCGTGGCTTCCAGAATGGCGTTCACACTCGCGGTCGAACGCGCCTGAACAGGCGATTTACGCGGCTGCAACAGCGTTTGTCGAGGACGGGGCAAATGCGAACTCCTGATCTGAAGCTTCCTTCATCTAATCACGTGAGCGCGGAAAACGCGACCAATCGATCGAAGGAGACACAGAATGACAAACCAGAGCCGCCTCGGTGGTGCCTTTACCTTTCTCGGAAGCGCGATGACAGTCAACCGCATGGGCTATGGGGCGATGCAACTGGCTGGGCCACACGTTTGGGGACCTCCGCGCGACAGGGACCAGGCATTGGCCGTGTTGCGTGAGGCAATTGCTGCGGGAGTGAATCATATCGACACCAGTGATTTTTATGGCCCGCACGTGACCAATCAGATCATCAAGGAGGCGCTCCACCCGTATCGGGAAGACTTGATCATCGTGACCAAAGTTGGTGCTCGCCGCGGCGACGACAGCTCCTGGATTCCAGCCCTTTCTCGCCAGGAACTCATCGACGGCGTGCACGACAACCTTCGCAACCTTGGCGTAGACGCTCTGGACGTGGTCAACCTCCGTGTTGGTGGGATAACGGCCCCCGGGAATGACCCGATTGAAGCACCCTTCTCGGTTCTTGCGGAACTCAGGGCCCAGGGCAAAATTCGGGAACTGGGGCTCAGCAACGTGACTGCCGCACAAGTTGCCGAGGCGCAGGGGATCGCTCCGATTGTGTGCGTTCAGAACTTCTACAACGTGGCCCAACGCACCGACGACGGTCTGGTTGATGGCCTTGCCGCGGAAGGTATCGCTTACGTGCCGTTCTTTCCCCTCGGAGGATTTACTCCATTGCAATCGTCTGTGCTGGAATCGACGGCAGCCACTCTGAAGGCTCCGCCCATGCAAGTCGCGCTTGCCTGGTTGCTGCAGCGCAGTCCCAACATGCTGCTGATTCCCGGCACATCCACCCTCCAGCATCTCCGCGAAAACCTGAGGGCGGCTGAACTCAACCTGTCTCCGGAGATAGTCGAACAGCTGGATTCGATCGGAATAGCAGCGAGCAATAAAGTACCGGCTGCAGATTGACGATACGGTGCAGGGGCAGCCGACGTTATCTGTCGTGCAGCAACATCCTACAAGGGTTGCGAATCCGGTTTATCCAACAGCTTTTGAAAATGGTCTACGAAATGCGCTACATGCAGGCCGTCCGCGAGTGCGTGGTGCACATGAATTGATACCGGCATCGTACGGCGGCCGGCTGTCTCAGAAATCTTGCCGAAAGTTATCCGCGGCGCAGAATCGTCTTTGGAGAAATCTCGTGCATGCGAGATGGAAGTGAAATCGAACCAGGGCAGCGTCGAATAACGAATCAGATTGGCTTCTGCGTATTGCTCCAAGTCATCCCGCTGCCGCACCCGCTCCACTTCGATAAAAGCCTCGCTCACAAATTCCTCGATGCGCTCACGATAGCGATAATGACCGAATCCGATGGTACCGTTCGGACGTCCAACCGCGCTGCCACCATTGACTTCTTCATAGCGCCAGACCGTGCCATCGACGATGCGTGTCCGGAAGCTCTCAACCTGCTGCGCGGCTACTAGTGAACGATGTAGAAGTGACAGAAAGACTGAGAGGTCATGCTCCTTTGCGTAGTTGTAGGTTGCGGTGCAGTCTACGCGGATGCACACACCGTGGCAGGGCTCGCTGAAGGCCCCGAAGTAATTGAAGAGAGCGCGGCGCTCCCATGTCTCCAGATTGATTTTCTGCTTTCTTTCATTGCCAAGTTCCCGCATATTTTTTATGCTAAACCGCCGAGTCGTCGTCACGCGTTAGGCTCCGATTCTCTGTTCAACAATAGATCTTCGGGGTTCGGTTTGCCCGTCAAGCCCGGCTCTTGAGCTCCGGGTATCGAGCATAAATGCGATTCTGGTCTTCGATACTGAACTCTCGCAACCGCCTTGGTTTGTCCTGGGGCCGAGTGCCTTTTTGGTTCAGCACATTCATCAAGCTCCACTCGCGCTGCAGGCTGTGAGGCTCTTCTGCCTTCAAGTCATAACGTGTAAAGTCGATCGCCAGTGGAGGGCTGTCATGTGTCCAATCACGCAGCAATGCCAGTCGAAACTCGCTATTCATGAACCACTGGATTTCCAGCTCTTTTTCTGATCCTGGTGCCCCAGTCCCTTTAGCATCGAAACGGTAGTCGAGCGTCGCATTGTTCGGAGTATGCTTCCTCCACTCCAGGCCGAATTCCCCTTCAGTGATCACCTGGGTGTCAGGCCACCTGTCCCGCACAGCTTCGAGCCAATAGGTCAAATCCTCATCGTGACCAATCGACACCTCCCAAATTGCCGTCACCCAACCGAAATTGTTCATTGCATGACCACTATCAAAGTGCACCGCAGTGGTATCGAGCATCTCCTTGCGGCCAGCCACTATTCCGAGATTCCCTACCGTTTCGATCGGCCCCACACCCAACCGGCTATTGAAGCCGCCTTGAAATCCTTTCCGCCGCGCCGTCAAAAAGTCGCAGGTCCAACCATCCAGACAAACACAGTCGATAAAATCTGCCGGACCCTGGGCCGGCTTCAAGTAGTGCTCGCGGCTCGGGAAGTAGGGATAGCAGATTCCACCATCGCCATCTCCGTTATCGATGCCATGCTGGCTCCAGATCTGCCCCTGGCACACGTGAATCCCCTCGTCCGCAGCGAGGTATCGCTGATTCTCTGCGTCCATAAAGCCCGCTACAAGACACTGAGGCCGGTAACCGCTCCCTACCATTCCGGATATCTGGCGCAGCGCATTGTGAATCGTTTGCCGCGTCTGCTCGCGAGTGTTGTACATCGGTGCGAAATAGCCGCCGGGAATAAAGGTGATTTCGTCGCCGTAGCGGTCATGGTACGAGGCAAGCAGCCGGCGAGCCTCCTGGTACTCCTTCCGGCTGTCATTGAGCGCCAGCCAACTGATAGCCCAGGTCATCCTGCCGTTGGGGCAGCCTGCTGCGAAGGCCTCTCGACGAGAGCGGATGCGATCAGGGCGATTATCGATCGCTTCGTCTTCGCCAATCGAGCGATTGGGAGTTACCTCAATTTGATTCACACGCACAATAGAAACGTGGGTCAGGAATCGGCCGCGCAGGGCTGAAGGCCCGGCTGCGCGCGCGTGGAAGTTTCCCCCAGTCCCTGCAAACGCGAGTGAAGCCGCAGCTCGGGCAAGAAACTCCCGTCTTGTCCAGTCGCTGCTCATGAGTAGCCTCCCCTATTCCCTCGTCTTACTCCGATACCTCATGTGCAGTTCTCTACGGCGGGATTCATACACGAATCGGTCCCATGCGCGGGTTTTTAAGGACATTATGGTGTCACGTCGAATGCCGCACTCTCTGATGCGAGCGAATCGCCCCCGACCCACACGGTGTAGTGCGTGGGCTCGATCACTGGCTTGCTCTCGATGTTGTAAAAGGACAGTTCATCAAAGCCGAGTTGGAAGGTGAGCTGTTTTGATTCGCCCGGTTTCAGCGTGACGCGTTGGAAGCCTTTCAGCAGGCGCACAGGCTGCGAAACGCTGGCTCCTTTGTTATTGACGTAGAGTTGCGCGACTTCAGTTCCTTCGCGATCGCCGGTATTCTTGAGCGTCGCGGTGACTGTAATCAGCGGGGTCATGGGATCGAGGTTGTTCGCCCTCGAGAGAGGAATCGTTGGCGCGCTGATCTTCACATCTGAGTAAGCAAATCTTGTGTAGGAGAGACCATAACCGAACGGAAAGAGCGCATCGTTGCGAACGTCCAGATAGCGCGAGAAAAACTTGGTGCCCTTTGCGCCATCCGAGGGAACTCGATCACGGCCTTCCGCTGGACGGCCTGTAGGAAGTTGGGCGTAGTAGAGAGGCTCTTGCCCTACGGCACGCGGGAAGCTGAGCGGGACACGGCCGCTTGGGTTGGCGTCGCCGAAGAGCACGTTCGTGATTGCGGTGCCTACTTCGTCACCCAGAAACCACGCTTCCAAAATTGCTGGAACATGTTCAGCTGCCCAGTTGAGCACGAGAGGTCGGCCAGAGAAGACAACGAGCACAGTAGGCTTGCCAAGTTTGGTGATGGCCTCAAGCAGCTTCTCCTGGTTGCCGGGCAGGTCAAGATACGCGCGCGAGGCTGCTTCTCCGCTCATGCCCTGTGATTCGCCGAGAGCAAGCACGACTACGTCCGCATTGCCTGCTGTTTCAATCGCAGCGGCAAACCCTGCTTCGGAGGTGCCTTCGATGTCCGTACCCTTCTGGTATGCGAGCGAGCACCCGGCTTGCTTGCAACGGTTTCCGATTGCGGTGCGCAGAGTGCCGATGTCTTCGTTTCGGGCTCCGATGGCCCAGGTACCTGCCATCTCGTCGGCAGCATCAGCCAGAGGGCCGATCAAGGCGATTTTTCCTGGGGAGGATCGCAACGGCAGGACGGAAGCTGCCCCGTTCGCGGCATCGTTTTTGAGCAGGATGATCGATTCTTCCGCGGCCCTGCGTGCGATCGGAAGATGTTCCGGCACGGCTGTGGTGACCTCACCGCCCTCACGCGCATAGGGGTGCTCGAAGAGGCCGAGAGCGAACTTTACGCGAAGAACACGGCGTACCGCTTCATCGAGGGTCGCCTGTGACACCTTTCCGGACCGGACGAGCGCTGGAAGCTCTCTGTCATACAGGTGCGCCATCATGTCCACTTCAACGCCGGCATCGAGGGCCTTCTGTGCTGCTGTAGCACCGTCGAGTGCGATACCGTGAGGGATGAGTTCGGCGATCGCGTTATAGTCGCTGACGACAAATCCATCGAAGTGCCACTCGTCGCGCAGAATCTTTGTCAGCAGATAGGGATTGGCGCTGGCCGGGACGCCGTTGAGCGAGTTGAAAGAACTCATGAGCGTGGCTGCGCCTGCCTGCACTGCTGCTTTGTATGGTTGCAGATATACCTGGCGCAGAGTGACATCGGACATATCGGTAGTGTTGTATTCGCGGCCTGCTTCAGCGGCTCCATAGGCTGCGTAGTGCTTTACGGAGACGGCAACGCTTTCGGGGTCGGAAAGATTATCCCCTTGATAGCCGCGCACGTAGGCTCGCGCGATCGCAGACCCGAGGTACGGATCCTCACCGGCGCCCTCCGCCACTCGACCCCAGCGCGCATCCCGCGCAATGTCGACCATTGGAGAATAGACCCACTTCACGCCTGCCGTTGTAGCTTCAGAGGCCGCGGTACGCGATGCCTGCACGATCAGGTCTGAATCGAAGGAGGAGGCCATCGCAAGTGGAATGGGAAAGATGGTGCGGTATCCGTGGATGACGTCGGCTCCGAAGAGCAGCGGAATGTGCAGCCGCCCTTTTTCAACGGCTGCATGTTGCAGAGCCGCCGCGCGTGGTCCCCACGTGTTAAGCACCGAGCCGAGCAGACCTTTCTCTGCGAGCATCATGGCGTCGGGCTGCTGCAACTCCGGGTTTATGTCGCCCGCAGGCTTCCCGTTCTTCTTACCGGGTGGGGGCGGAGGACTGGCAGGCTGACCACTGTATTGCACGAGCTGCCCCACCTTTTCTTCGAGCGTCATCTGCTGCAGCAGAGCATTTACCTTGGTCTCAATATTCGGGTCTGCAAGCTGGGTATTCGGATGTGCCTGCTGCGCGGGTGCGATGCCGGATGCAAATGTAAACAGGATTGCAGCCAAGTATCCCGATCCCCACCTGCGGCAAAAAGGAGGAAACAATTTCATGTCCATAGTATCGTCTCCGAAATTTTACCCCTTCCTCCGGGGAGAATCCCGCAGATGAATGGACGGAGTGCAATGGATAGTCGCTGTTTGCGGTGTCAGGATTCGCCGCATTTAGTGTTTGTCGACAGCAGCTCGTGGGTCGGCTGGCGTGCGTTTTGTGAGGTCGTTTCGAATACTTGCTATGACTTTTGGGTCGACCTTCAGTTCGGGATGGCTTCCTATGTCGTCCAAATCATGCAAGAGACCTTGATATGCATTTTCGTCTGTGATGGCGAAATAGATCTTCCGCGCCGCGTCCACTTGCCCCAACAGGAGATACGCATCTCCCTTATTTACCTCGATGTACGTTTGCGTATTATCCAAAATAGATCCTTGTTGAGCGTCCGAAAGGGCCCCCCATGGATCGCCCAACAATGCGTTTCCCCAGGAGCGGTTTCCGAATGCGGAGGCCAACGTTTTTCTGTCACTCGAAGCAGTCTTGGCATCTTCAGTCTTATTGATCAAAGGCAGCAATAGTTCGATCTCTTTTCCGTATGCATCTCGTTCAGCCGACTTATTATCAAGGTTCGATTCTATCTGCGCTAAAACACGATAGGCCCCTGCCATTGCCCGCGTTGTATCGTCACCCGGGGGCATTTGCTGAAGAGTTTTCAAGCTCGCACCAAATGACTTCCTCGCATTCTCCTCATCGCCCAGTTGCGAGTAGTCCAATCCAATATTTCCTTCAGCGTCAGCCACTGATTGCAACGCGTCATCGCTTTTAGTCGTCTGCGCAATCTCCTGGGAGAGTTTAAGAAGGTTTTCGTCTGCTTCCAATGCGCGTCTGCTATCCATCTCGCGCTGTGCTTTATCCTTGTCCGAGCCGGATTTTTCGCGGAAATCATTGGCGATGTAAAGCTCCACAAATCTGCGCACATATCGTCCATCCATCCCGGCTGCATCCGTTCGTTTTGCCGTAGAGCGTGCAGATTGAAAATATTTGTCAGCTTCTGCGTAATTTCCCTCAGTGAGCTCTTTATTACCATGATCCACATCGACCGCCGCCAGCATGCGATACGCCTTCACCAAATCAGCCTTTGCCTGCTCTGTTGGGTTTAGCTGTTCTGATTGTTCGTATGCATTGGCGCTTGCGGCATAATGCTGGTGCGCATCATCGAAATCTTTGAGATTGTAAGAGGTTGAACCTAGATTTCGTTCTGTAATTCCGATGCTGTGCTCGATATTCGCGTTCTTTCCGGCTGCTTCTACTTGGTGTCGTTCCTTCGCTGCCTCGTCCTGGAATTTCTTCGCGCGCAGGAGGTATTCGTTTTGAACTGACCCTTCTGCCTCGTCTGCCTGGTTCTGCCATAACACCCCAAAACGCTCCGATACAAGGCTCGTTGTATATTCGCCGTCAACGCTTGTTAAATCCAGGTGTTTTAAGTTATCCCGTGCTGAGACGAAATCCTTTTCCGCCCCTACGTAAGCTTTTTGGCTTAGCTCGACATCTCCGCGCCCCAGATATAACTCAACAATATCCTTGAATAAGTCTGGTGATGCGCCAGCATTTTGCGTCCATTTTTCAGCCTTTTCAATGCCTTCCTTATAAGTTTTCAATGAAGCATCGATTTGTTGATTGTTGAATTGAGAATCCGCAAGCTGCAGAGTGTCCTGTAATTGCAAATGGCGCATATTGTCATCGGGATCAGCTATTTTCTTTTCGGCCTTGAGCGCCTCGTCATAGTCTTTCACTGCTTCCGGGAAATTGCTTGATTGCTGCTCATACTCCCCGAGGGTGCGATAGGATAAAGCGACTTTATTGTTCAATTCATCCGTTTGTGCCACTTCGGCCGCAATGCGCCAGGAGGAATTGCTATTTATGTAGTGATCCTTTGCCTTAGCGGGTTGTTCGAGAGTAGAAAAGTCCCAACCCAGATTCCGTTCTTCGCTTCCGATGTAGGACTCGACAGCCGGATCCTTACCGTTTCTTCCTTCCATCTGCCGAAACATTTCCGATGCCTTCTGGTGCCGCTCGAGAGCGATCTGCAGTTCCTTCTGCCGTTGTCCAGAATCCTTTTCGGATTCTGCCCTGTAGTGTTCGAGATTTCCCAGTCGCTCCTCAGCCACTGCGGCGTCATATTGTCCATCGGCCATCTTTCGGTTCACAGCTTTCTCTGAAAGTGCCTTAGCGCGATTAAAGTCCTGCTCTGCCTGCGTATATTTCTTGTCGTCAACCTCAATGTCTGCGCGTCCGACATACAACCAGAACAAAGTGTCGCTTGGGTCTGCGTCCTTGTCATTTTCCGCTGACCAGCTGTTGGCGAGCCGAATGGCACGCGAGTAGGTGTCGGAAGCCTCGCGCCTCTGGTTTGCCTTTGCCTGCAAGCTTGCAAGGGAATTCAAATAAGAAATTAGATATTGACGCGAACGATCGTCCAGATGGCCTTTACTGTCAGCTCCAGTTTCATTCTCATATTTTGTAAGCACTTCGGCAGCTTTGTCCTTATATCGAACAGCGTCTTTCAAATTCCCGGTGTCGTCATCAAAATTAGCGGCAACGCTGTATACGATACTGAGGCATCGTAAAGCTTGTTGATCGCTTGGGATGCCCTTCAAAACTCCCTCGGTCTTAACCGCATCGGCAATCCGAACTGCAGCCTGCATATCAGCACGTGCGCGTTCTTTTTGCTGCAATGCAGTTCTCTCTGTGCTCGCGGTGGCAAGCAGATAGGCAGCCAACAAACGCTGTGAGTCATCTGCGCTCGTTTGAGCGAGTTTCGTTCCTTCAGCTTCCTGTTTTTCACATTCTTCTTCGGCTGTTTTGCCGTGGCCCGCCACCATATGGATCCTCGATAGCGCCGCCAACCCATTGATCCGCATCACGGATGCTGGAAGGTTATCCGGCTCACGCTGCAAAACGTTATCGTGCACTGTCGCGGCCTCTTTCAGCAAAGACTCAAATTGTTCTTGTACATCGTGCTGGCCAACCACAAAATCGCTAAGACCTGAAAGTCTCCTCACAGTGGAACTGGCAAATCCAAGTGCCATATCCTGATTCGCCAATGCCTGCGTGCGCTGTACTTTTGCGGCTTGTTCCTGAGCTTTCGCCCGATTGCTTTCAGTCTGGGCCATGCGCGCATTTCGCAGTGCCTCCTCCTGCTCACGGTTCGCATTTCTCTTCTGGTGAATCGCATCAATGGCTGTTGCCGCAGCCACCAAGAACAGAACCATTACCGTCGCCGCAAACAGGCGCGCATTTCTCAGCTTCTGCCTTCTGCTTCTTTGGAGTTCCGCCGCAGCCTCATCTCTAGCTCTCTGGCTTTCTTCGAGGAATGCCATCGCTTCTTCATAGTTGGGGTGATAGCATCTCGCCCACGCCTGGGTCGGCTTCTCGTTCTGCCTCCATCGCAACGCATTGGAGAGGTCTGGATCGTGCCACAGCCCGGCTTTTCCTTCAGCATAGAGAGCTGTTGTTTCCGCCAATCGGCGATACATCTTCGCAGATTCGTACTCTTCCTCGACCCAAGCCTTGAGTCGTCCCCAACCTCGAATCAGGCTCTCATGTGAGATGTCGATGACGGAATTACTCTCGAGTTCGACATCCGGTGGCGGAGTAAGAAACGAACGCCCTTCCAGCCGAAAACGGTCAATTACCGAAATGACTTCTGCCTCTTCCGCATCCGCCATCGCGGCGATATCAGCCAACTTGGTAGGACGCCGCACTTCGCGGTTATCCGGGCCTTTCTCGGTCAGCGATTGGAACAATCGTTTTGCAATGGCGCGCGATCGCTCGTCTGGAAGCTCCTCGAATGCCTCTTCGGCGTGTCGTGACAGCGCATCTGAAATTCCGCCCACCGCAAGATAGTCATCCAGGTCGATGGGATTTCCATTGTTGCGCTGTGCTTCCCAGTAATTCCAGGTCCGCATCAACGCATGCTGTAAGCTCGGAAGCTGATCGGGATCATCCCCTCCGTCATTCAGCAAGCGATTGATCAACCGACGGGAAATGTTCCCATTTCCCACGCGGACTGGCTCTTCGATCGCCTTCCTTCGCTGCTCACGCGACATGCGAGGGATCAGGTACAGTCCGGCTGTGACAATTTCGGGTAAATCTCGAAAGCGCGCGCAGTCTCCAATAAAATCGGAGCGCATCGTAATTACGACGTAAATGGGAAGCGCGGTCTGGTTGCTCGCTTCGATCAGAAGCTTGACAAAGGCGACAGCATCATCCTGCTGGTGGATAGCGTTGCCGGTCTTGCCGAACCGGAACAGCTCCTCAAACTGATCGACTACGATGAGCAGGTGCTCATTCTCACGCAACTTGGCCAAACGCGCTGCTTCAATGAGCCCGAGTCCACTGCGCCGCAGCGTCACTTCCAGTAAGATTTTGCTCTTGGCTTCGTCGCTTTCACCCGTGCCAGCCTGTCCTAGTACGGCAGGGTCGCTGAGCGCGTGTGCCAGATTTTCCAGAGGATTATTGCCAGGTCGAAATATAGCTACTCGCCAATGGGAGCTGGCGCCGGACATGAACCCGCCAAAAATATAGGGCAGCAGCCCAGCGCGAATCAGAGAGGATTTTCCGCTGCCTGAGATCCCAACAACCGCCAGAAACCGATTTAATCGCAGTTGCCGAAGTAGATCTTCGCTTTGGCCTTCGCGACCAAAGAACAGATAATCCTCATCTGTTCTAAAGGGTCTGAGCCCGGGAAACGGATTCAGTAATGTTTTCACGGCTGCCTTCTCGATACTTTTCCATCAGAGCACAGGACGCAGGCAGCTTAAGAACGAGCTCAACGATTCCGGAGCAAAGGCTCCGGAGCTGCGAAGGACTATCGCCTCATGGGTCTCTAAGTCATCTTTATCTTGTGTATTCGGGGAAGCTATGTAAACAGCTTTTCCCAGGACGGGGCGCTGGCGGCGAATCAAAAGCTTACGGAAATCACGCAGCTTGGTTCCAAACCATTTTGCGGATCCGTGACCGTAATAAATCATGCAAGCGTCGCAGAACTCCATATTCTCAGCATGTTCCTGCAGAGCCTCGCCCTCATCGTCAATTTGCGATGGCAGGATACACTCATAATTCTGCTGAAACAGGTATTTCTTGAGTGCAACCAGGTTTTCAGTCTTCAGATCGGCCTGGTCGCAGATCGTATAGATGCGAATTAGATTTTGCGTGGCACTGCTAACAGGCAACCTGACCGTGGGCAGAGGTTTCGCGATTTGCGCTGCTTCCTTCACAACGCGCTTATCGTTCATCTCTCGGAGGCTTTCCTGAATGCAAGTTTTAAGATCTTCGATCTTGCCCTCCAGCAGGTCTGCTCCCTGCTGTACTTCGGCATCGTTTCGAAGATAGTTCACAAACTTCTGTTGTCGGGGATCTGTTGGATTGATATCTTGCGGCATCCAGATCAAACGTAGAAACGCAGCATCTTGACTTCGCTCCATCGCAAACTGATTCTGCAACCAGGCTATGGATCGTTCGCTCTCACCTTCCGGGACACATCCGTACTCGTTGCCCACCAGGTGGATTGAGAGAGCCGACTTATTAATTGCATCTCTCGCCTTGCCTTGCAGATCTTTAAGACGGTAGGGAAGATCCGCCGCAGGAAGCACGCGATACCCTCTATCCTTCAGGTCACGTCGGATCTCATTTGCTTCCTCTTCAAGATCGGCAGTCGTCTCCGCTAAATAAACAGTCTGCAGGTTCGTGTCGCTTGACTGGAGCCCAACCGCTTTTGCCGCCATCTTCTTGAGTACTGAGGCAATATCCTGCGCCAGATCATCGATACGTCGAAAATACGCTCTTGCATCGTCAGGTCCGAGCAAAGGACGAAACTCGTGCACATTTCCTACGCGCTCAGGGTCAGGGCCATAGAATTTGTAGCTTCCTGTCCGCTGCAAGTGATCAGGAAGGTTTTGACGCTCTACGGGCACCTTCTCAACTTTGAAGATGCGCGATATTTCTTCATCTATCTGAATCCCAAAGGTTTTTTCCGCAGAGTTTGCAAACTCCTCTAATTCCCGAATGCACCAGTTTCTCTGGAAAAAACTGGGACTGATAATGGACAACAGGGTGGCAGTTCGTGCCAAACGGGTCGATATCTTCTGCTCAAAATCCTCGTTTGGGCGGATCTCGGGGTCACGCCATACGGATGGCTTCTTGCCATCGAGAAACACTGCTATCCGTTTCTTAAGGTCCTCATCCAGTTGAGCAACCCAGCCTCGTTGCTCTTGCGGATAAGCATCATCGTCGTTATGCGCATAACTGATGAATACGTCTTCGTCAAAATTGGATAGATAGCCCATGCCAGTTTCTCGCAGATAAGAGAACGGCTGATCATCCGTAAACTCTAGTTAATGCAGGGAATGACGCCATCCTCTATAAAATGGAATTTACGATACCTCTTTTAACAAGCATTTACAAGATCGCTGTTGCATCGGGATGGAGAGGCTAAATATTTCGACGTGTGGCAGGCCTCTCGGCCAATGAAATGAGTACATAAGGGCTCAAAACGATTGGTGGTTATTTCAATCCGGTTTTTCGCTTTCCTCGAAAGAAGCATGAGACACCGTTTGCCAGGCACTCCAGTTACTGGACGAACATCTGGCTCGTACCCGGGTTACTCCAGCTGAATTTTCAACTCCCGCTATCCCTATAAGACAATTTGTAGGTGTGCATCCATATTCGATTCTCGCCACCGGAATGATCTCAAGGCTTTCGTTGCCACCCGTTGACTGAACTTCCACATCGTTCCTTTTGCTTACATCTAAGCCAAGACCCGTGAGCCACAGGGAGCCGTGTCCAGATACCGGTGAGTCGTATGAATACACTTGAAGCCTGCATGCGGCGTTCGACTTAGAGCGATCTGGTTGTTGAGCTAAAGGCAAAGTTCTAACTTGTGCAAGGCAAGAGGTTGTGAGAAAGATGATCCACACGCGTTGCAGAAATATCGAAATCAAATTGAAGGCGTATTTACGTGGCAAGGTGCCCTCCTGATGAGGTCAGCGCCCTATTGTAGGAGCCACTAAGATGAGTCCCATCTCATTCATTAAACTTTTTGACCCAGTTGTTTGCGCTGCCTGACATTTGGTGACATAAGTGGCCGAAACGTAGCACCAGAACCCAAACAGCGGGTAATTTTTCAGACATCGAGGGGGGCTGCTGCCGATTTAGCCGCGAAATAAGCGAAGCAGGACCGTCTATAGCATGTGGAATTGGCGGAGGTGCAGGTATTCTTCGATTCCG
>DATHQH010000208.1:0-11479 GCA_035482895.1 Alloacidobacterium sp.
ACAGAGTTCAACAAAAACTGAATTGCCGGAGCTGGCCGGATACTTCACGGTTCCCGGCGCTCACCTTTATACCGTACTGCATCAAGCTGCAGACCCGGTGGCCCGTGTTTTGCTTGTCGGAGCATTTGCTTCCGAACGGCATTTCTCCTACCACGCCTGGGTCCGCTGGGCTCGATTTCTGGCGGCCAGGCGGATTGAAGTCCTTCGCTATGACTATCGCGGAATTGGTGAAAGTACAGGCATTTTCGGAGAAATGAGTTTCGAGGAGTGGAGCGAAGACGTAAAGCTTCTTGCCAATTGGATCGCGAGCCGATCGCCGAATGTGCCACTTATACTTCACGGTATCGAGCTTGGCGCCATCCTTGCCGGCAAAAGTTTCCATGAGGGCATGGGTGACGCGCTGCTGCTCTGGTCTCCACCCGCTAACGCAAACCATGCGCTCCGCGCGACCATCATGCGCTGGGCAGGATTAGAGCAAATATTCGAATCTCCCGAGAATCAGAAGTCTGCTTCTGAATACATCCGGCAACTGGAGCAGGGCTCCTCTATCGAAGTGCAGGGATATGAATGGTCGAGTCGTCTCTGGCACGACTCTTTTCACGTCGACCTGCCCGCTAACCTGCGAGACGAAAGCTCGTCCCGCGAAGCATATAAGAAACCAGTTAAGACAGTTAGATTCGGCAAAGACTCAGGGTCTTTAGCGATGCCTTACGTGAGATACGAGGACCCGAAGGACCTTAGCGCCCTCTACTCAGACAACTGCGACTGGATCACCGGGGCCCTGGCGCTACCTAATGGGAGGACGCAATGAAGGAGGGGATTGAAACGCGCGAGTTGCTGGCCCTGGATGGTCACGGTGCCATTGTTCGGGGCACCTACCACAAGACTTACAATTCCTGCGCCGACTCGCCATCGAACCTGATCGAGCGGGATCGGGTAGGAGTTGTATTTCTGAACGGTTTAGCTGCGACACGAGCCTCAAATGGCGATGTGACGGTTTATTGGGCCGACTCGTTTGCGGAACGCGGCTATCCTTCATTTCGACTAGATCTGCCAGGGTTTGGAGACTCCGAAGGAGATCCTCCACCGGAATGGCTTAATTTTATTAACGCAGGCGGATATGCATCCATCGCCGCCGCCAAAATCAAAGAGCTTGTTGCGCGATTCAACTTATCGGGCGTAGTTATCGTGGGACATTGCTCGGGCACGGTAGCTGCCATCCATGCAGCAGCCAACAGGGAGTGCCTGGGCCTCGTCTTGATGGATCCAAGCTTCCACTTGTCAAGGTCTCAGACTACAAGACCGAAGGTCCGGCAAAAGCTGAATGACTGGGCATTACAGAGTCGTTTTGGTGGATTTCTAAGCCGCATCTTCGATTTTCTGAAACAGATTCGTCTGCTCTTGCGCGCAAATGCACTTCCGGAGAATGCAAATTTCTCCCTTCTCCGCCAATGGAAGGAAGTGGCATCCACTGGCATGCCAATCCTCATCCTCAAAGCGCCCCGCTGGAGATCTCCCGGCACAAAGCCAAGAGTCGGCGAATTCGATTACCTTAAGCACGTTCTTGGATTGGCAGGTCGCAAGGGGCGGGTTGTCGTGAAAGTGATGGAGGGTGCCAATCACTCTTTTGCGAACCGTCTGGGGCGGGTAGCTGTTCGGCAGCATACGGAATGCTGGCTGAATGATAATTTCCCGTCGTTGAAACGTGAAGAAGGCGCAGTGAGTACCTCACTTCTCGAACGCAATGGAAATAAGACTCACAATCAATTTCACGAAGATTGCACAACTAACATTTGCCATGGAGTGTAAAAAACAGCAGATATGGATATTCGATCGGAAATCATAAATCAATTCAAGCAGGTAGCACAGGAACAAGGCATGAGGTTAGTGCCTTTAACCGACGATTTGGCGCTTTTGGACTCCGGGCTCGATTCGCTATGTTTCGCCATGATCGTAGCTCGGCTTGAAGGGCAGCTCGAAGCCGATCCCTTCAGCGCTTCTGAGGATGCTGTCTTCCCCGTAACCTTTGGCGAGTTCGTCAGCTTTTATGAAAATGCTGCAAAATAACCTAATCTCTCTTTGGAGCGCGATCAGCGCAGCAGACGATTTGTCTGCGCGCTTTCTCTTCGGTGCGGAAGGGAACAGGGCTCTGAGCGATCTGACCGAAGGGTCCGCGCTCTATGGCCATGTTGATGAGCTCCGTGGGCGCTCTGTGGTCATTGCAACGACGAGCCAGCTTGCGGCCGCGTTGGCCCTGATCGAACTCGACGGCGTCGCGCGCCGCGTCATTCTCTATCCTCCCGATTTGTCACTTGAACATCTCACTTTTGTCATCGATTCGGCCGGCGTGGATGCAATTGTGTCCGATGGGAGAACGGTTGCACTGGGCGATCCTCGAGTGGAACATTTCGTTCCATGCAACGGGAAGATCACGCCCTCCAGCAGTGATCGAAGCGCACAATACCAAACAGAATGGATTCTGCTCACATCTGGCACGACAGGGAGGCCGAAGCTGGTCGTCCACACCTTGCTGAGCCTTGCTGGTGGATTAGAGCGCACGAGCGCTCCCGCAGGACAGACCCTCTGGAGCACTTTCTACGACATTCGCCGTTACGGAGGGCTCCAAATCCTTCTTCGCGCGCTTCTCACCGGGACATCTCTTGTGCTGTCGAGTGCGCAGGAGTCTACGGCAGATTTTCTGACCCGTGCCGGGTCTCACGGAGTTACTCATATCTCGGGGACGCCCTCGCATTGGCGTCGGGCGCTGATGAGCCCGGCAGCACATCAAATCACGCCCGAATATGTTCGCTTGTCAGGAGAGATCGCAGACCAAGCGATCCTGAATCATCTCCGTTCAGTCTATCCGCAAGCTCGAATCGCGCATGCCTTCGCGACTACAGAGGCGGGTTTAGCGTTTGAGGTAAACGACGGTATCGCAGGTTTCCCCACGAGCGCAATACAAAGCACGCCTCAGGTGGAGATGAAAGTTGAGGATCGCTCATTACGGATTCGCTCTGCTCGTACAGCAAAGCATTATCTCGGCCAGCCGCCATTGACTCTCAAAGACGCGGAAGGCTTCGTGGATACGGGCGACCTGATCGATTTGCGCGATGGCCGCTATCACTTCGTCGGCAGACGAGATGGGGTCATCAACGTTGGAGGCCTGAAGGTATATCCCGAGGAAGTAGAAGCAGTCATCAATCGCCATCCAGCAGTGCAGGTCTCGCTTGTACAAACCAAGAAGAACCCAATTACCGGGGCGCTTGTTGTCGCCGACGTGGTTCTCAAAATGACACTACAACCTGCTAACCACGATGTGCGCGGACTTCAACAGGACATCCTGCTGCTCTGTCGTGACGCCCTTTCATCCTACAAGGTCCCGGCTGCGATCAACTTCGTTCCCGCGTTGGCAGTTGCTGAATCAGGGAAGCTCATTCGCCGCAATGCGTAATGTCATCGTAACCGGCGGGAGCCGCGGTTTAGGGCTGGGGATCGCCCGCAAACTTACCGGGGTTGGATACCGCGCGATAGCCGTCGCGCGTAAACAGAATGACGAGCTCACGGCTGCCATGCAGGAAGCCGAGCTCGCGAATCCCGGATCCTTCCATTTCATTCCGTTTGATCTTGCGGAAATCGGGGGCATTCCAGATTTAGTCAAGACGTTACGGAAGGATTTCGGTCCGATTTATGGACTTGTGAACAACGCCGGTATCAGTTTTGAGGGGGTTCTCGCCCTCATGCCTACTTCTCAAATCGAACAATTAATCCGGGTGAACACTCTTTCTCCCATTGTGCTCACTAAATATGTCGTGCGCTCGATGATGGCCGACGGAGGCGGACGCATTGTGAATCTGGCGTCGATTATCGCATCCACCGGATATAGCGGTCTTTCTGTCTACGGCGCGACGAAATCTTCGGTCATAGGCTTTTCGCGTTCTCTTGCGCGAGAAGTGGGACGCATGGGTGTGAATGTGAATTCGGTTGCTCCCGGCTTCGTCGATACCGATTTAACTCACGGCCTCAAAGAAGAGCAGCGTCAGAAGATTGAACGACGCAGTGCGCTCCGTCGCCTCGCAGATATCGACGATGTGGCAAATGCAGTTGAGTTTCTTCTGAGCGATAAGGCAAAAAATATCACAGGGACGGTTCTTACCGTCGATGCGGGGAATACGGCATGATAGAAGTTCAACAAGAGGCTTCGGCTAAGTCGACCGCTTCTGCCTCCAAAGCCTGGTTGCGTGCCCTGGAACTGACCGCTCCAATCCCTCGCAATCCCGACCGTATCATGTCTACGGTCATCGAGGAACTCGCGGCTCGCTCCGGCGATGCACCTGCACTGCTGTCCGACCGCGAGTCCATGACTTATCGAGCGCTCGCCGAGCGCTCGAACCAATACGCACGCTGGGCACTTGAGCAGAATCTCGCCAAAGGTGAAGTCGTCGGTCTTTTGATGACGAATCGCCCCGAGTATTTCGCCATATGGCTTGGCATCACGAGTGTCGGCGGCGTAGTAGCCCTGCTCAACACCAATCTTGTCGGTCGCTCTCTGGCCCACTGTATCAATATCGTCTCGCCCCGGCATCTCATTGTGGCCGGGGAATTCGTTGATCCACTGATGACAGCACTGCCAGACTTCACCGTGTCGCCAACGATCTGGGCACACGGCGCGGAACATGCCTCATTCCACCGTATTGACCTCGACATACAACAGCAGTCGGGTAAGATGCTGAGCTGGAACGAGCGTCAGCCGCCGACCATCCACGATCGGGCACTCTACATTTTTACCTCCGGCACTACTGGTTTGCCCAAAGCCGCCAGCGTCAGCCATGCCCGCGTCATGCAATGGAGCCACTGGTTTGCCGGCATGATGAGCGTACAGCCGACAGACCGCATGTACAACTGTCTGCCGATGTATCACAGCGTTGGTGGAGTGCAGGTACCTGGCGCGATTCTCGTCGGTGGCGGCAGCGTCGCGATTCGGGAAAAGTTTTCAGCGAGCCAGTTCTGGAATGATATAGTCCGGTGGGACTGCACTATCTTTCAATATATCGGTGAGCTATGCCGCTACCTACTTCACTCCACTGCATCCTCACGGGAATCTGACCATCGGATCCGGATGGCCTGTGGCAACGGGCTAGCGCCCGAAGTATGGGACGACTTTAGAGACCGGTTCAGAATTCCCCAAATTCTTGAATTTTATGCCGCCACTGAAGGTGGCGTGTCATTGTTCAACGTCGAAGGCAAGCGCGGTGCGATCGGCCATATTCCAGCGTATCTGGCGCATCGATTTTCACCGCCTTTGGTCCAGTTCGATGTCGAGAAAGGCGAGCCGGCCCGAAACGCACAGGGATTTTGTGTTCGTTGTGCGCCAAATGAGATCGGCGAAGCCATCGGCAAGGTAGTGGACGATCCATCGAGTGTAGGCAGCCGATTCGAGGGCTACACCGACAAACAGGCATCCGAGAAAAAAATCCTCCGCAATGTCTTTGAGATTGGAGACGTCTGGGTTCGCACCGGCGATCTGATGCGTAAGGACGAAAAGGGATTTTTCTATTTCGTCGATCGTATCGGTGATACCTTCCGGTGGAAAGGCGAGAACGTTGCGACCTCCGAGGTCTCGGAGGCGATTTGCGCATTTCCCGGAATCAAGCATGCCAATGTTTATGGAGTGGCCATTCCCGCCGCCGAAGGCCGGGCCGGTATGGCTGCGCTGGTCACCAAAGATGAGGTGGATCTCCCCGCATTTCGAAACCACCTCATGAATCGTCTTCCTTCTTATGCCCGCCCTGTATTCCTGCGAATTCGGGAAGATGTCGAAGTGACCGGAACGTTTAAGTATTCGAAAACCGATCTGGTGCGCCAGGGATATGATCCCGCCGCCACGTCGGATGTGATCTATTTCAATCATCCGGAATCGCAGGCATTTCATCGGCTCGACAAGACTCTGTACGATCGCATTCAAACCGGACAGATCCGCCTGTAATCTTTTGCTCTCACTCACGGAGAGCATTGCTGTACCTGGTATTCAGGTTCGGCCTTTCTGAGGCCGCAATATGCCAGTTGCGTATTCCGCAGTTGCAGTTGGACTTGCGGCAGACAAATCAATGATTAAAAGGGCCAGATTCGGATGTTTGAGTAAGTTCTGCTAACTCAGATAACACCTTCTTCGGAGAGATGAAAATGACACCCGAGCTCAGTCTATTTTTCTTCAGTGCTGATTCTTCCGAACGTCAAGATCAGAAATATCAGCTCCTATTAGAGTCTGCCAAATTCGCGGATGAAAATGGTTTTACCGCGGTGTGGACGCCCGAAAGGCACTTTCAACAGTTTGGTGGACTCTATGGAAGCCCCGCAGTCACCGGCGCTGCTCTCGCCGTGACAACAAAGCGTATTTCAATACGAGCTGGAAGCATTGTGTTGCCCTTGCAGAATCCCCTGCGAGTCGCCGAAGAATGGGCGATGATTGACAACCTCTCGAATGGACGCGTTGCGATTGCGGCTGCTTCGGGATGGCACGTGAATGATTTTGTCCTTTCACCTGGCACCTATAGCAACCGCTATGACGACATGTACGAAAAAATCGCGATGGTCCAGAGGCTTTGGCGTGGCGAAAAGCTGTCATTGCCGAATGGGGCCGGGGTCATGATCGATACGGGAATTCTGCCTGCGCCTATTCAGAAAGAACTCCCCATCTGGTTGACCGGGCAGTCGGACGACAGTTTCCTCAACGCCGGCAAGCTCGGCTTTAATGTTTTGACGGCAAACTTCGTGCTCAACCACAACCTTAATGAGTTCATTCGCAAGTCTCAAATTTACCGTGAGGCAATTCAGAAACACCACGGCCGCCCAGGCCACATCACGTTAATGGCCCACACTTTTGTCGGGGAAAACCAAGATGAGATAAAAACCATCGCCCGGCCCGCTATGGCTAAATACCTCAAAGTCAATATCGGGATGCAGAAGGACAATTCCGTTGGCAGCAAGCAGAGCAAAGGCTTTTCCGCTTTGAGCGAGAGAGAGAGCGAGATACTGATCAGAAATCAAGTGACAAATGACCTGCACAGTCCATTGAGCTTTATCGGTACTCTCGATCAATGCGCTCAGCAGGCCGAGCGTTTGAGCGAAAGCGGAGTGGACGAGATTGCATGCCTGATCGACTTCGGAGTTGGATTCGAGAACGTAATGGATAGTCTTCAACGGCTCTCAGTGCTGACTGGCTCGAATTATTCCAGCTTGACGAGCGAAGTGCTGGTCAGAGCATAGCTCCCTCATACAGTGACAGGTGTGCCGAAAGAGAAATGCGAATGTTTGTTGATGGAATTCAAGATGATTTCGCGAGGGTACAGGCCGAGATCGAGCAAGGTCCTATCGTCCCAAGTGTGGCACCTGAGGAAATTCGAAATTACCTCACATCCCGTTATGACTTCAGCAAGACGATAGCCCTCGAAGAGATCGTCGCCGACGTGGAACAGATGATGCAAACCTGGCAGGTACAGGTGACGCATCCTCGTTACTTTGGCCTATTCAACCCAAGCGTCACACTTGCGTCCGTTGTTGCAGACACGCTTGCAGCGATGTACAACCCTCAGTTGGCGAACTGGCGCACCTCGCCTGTGGG
Organism: Alloacidobacterium sp.; assembly: GCA_035482895.1. GTDB lineage: Bacteria > Acidobacteriota > Terriglobia > Terriglobales > Acidobacteriaceae > Alloacidobacterium. Next base: position 7,619 of record DATHQH010000208.1, read on the forward strand.
GAATGAAATAGAAAGGCACACGCTTGGTTGGCTCACCGCAAAGTTTGGTCTTCCTGCGGAAACTATAGCAACTTTCACTAGCGGCGGAACGGAAGCAAACCTTTCAGCTGTCGTTGTTGCCTTAACCCGGGCCTTTCCCGACTATGGCGAACACGGGCTTCGACATGTTGGATCCGCACCGACGATCTATCTCACCGAAGAAGCTCATAACGGATATAACAAAATCGCGCATATGACCGGGCTTGGTCGAAAGGCCCTCCGCATTGTAGCGACAGACCGTCATCTAAAACTGGATCTTGGCGATCTCGAACGCCGGGTGGCTGAGGATCGCAGGAACGGATTCGCCCCGTTCATGGTTATCGGCACGGCCGGGACGACGGCAGCGGGCATCATCGATCCTTTGGAAGAGATCGGGCGTTTTTGCCGGGAGGAAGGTCTGTGGTTTCACGCCGACGCAGCATGGGGCGGCGCAGCGGTCATCTCACCAAAGCTCAAGCACCACCTTGCCGGAATTGACACGGCAGACTCGATCACATGTGACGCGCACAAGTGGTTCTCGGTTCCGATGGGCTGCGGAATGTTTTTCTGCCGGCACCCAGATCGCGTTGCCGAAGCATTTCGTGTAGATATTTCCTATATGCCGAAGAAAACGGATCAGACAGTTGATCCGCTCATGACTTCGATGCAATGGTCCCGCCGTTTTATCGGTCTGAAGCTTTTCATGTCTCTTGCGCAGCACGGTGAATCCGGGCAAATAGAAATGATCGAGCACCAAACGCGTATGGGCGAGGTGCTGCGAAAGGCGCTCCATGATTCCGGGTGGTCTATTGTCAACGCGACGCCGCTGCCACTCGTTTGCTTTACGCGGGAGGGATTGGTTCCCGCCAGATTTCTGGCTGCTCTCCGTGAGCGTCAGATCGCGTGGATGTCGGAAGCGCAGCTCGGTGGCACTTCCGCCATCCGCGCATGCATCACCAGTTTCCGGACTACCGAAAGTGACATTCACTGGGTAGTAGATGAGATGAATCGCATCGTCTCTCAGGACACCGTCCTGTTATCGGCTTCGGCGTAATGTTACGGCAAACAAGCCATCTCCATCAGAGGCATTCAGCATGAATAAATCGGCATATTATGCAGAAGTCGATACACCGGCCGCGGGAAACGGCCGCATCGGCAGAAGCGCACAAATAGACAGGACCATGAAACGGGAAACGATAGCTGTTCACGGTGGTTACGAACCCGACCCAACCACCAAGGCTGTCGCCGTCCCTATTTATCAAACAGTCTCATACGCATTTGACAGTGCCGATCATGCAGCGTCGTTATTCAATCTCGAAGCTGAAGGCTATCGCTACACGCGGATTGCCAACCCGACCACTGCAGTGCTCGAGCGGCGCGTCGCCGCGCTCGAGGGAGGGCTGGAAGCCCTGTGTGTCAGCAGTGGGCAGGCAGCGGTCTACTATGCTGTCCTCAATGCCACCGAGCTGGGAAGCAACATCGTCTCGGTCCCTCAACTCTATGGAACCACGCACACCCTGTTCGCCCACTTGCTGCCAAGCCAGGGAGTGGGTGTTCGCTTCGCCGAGTCCGATCATCCAGATGCGATGGAGAAACTGATCGATGACAAAACACGCGCGGTCTTCTGCGAGAGTGTCGGGAACCCGGCAGGAAATATTTGCGACATTGAAAAATTAGCGCGCATGGCGCACAAGCACGGGTTGCCGTTGATCGTGGATAATACGGTCGCTACCCCCATGCTGCTGCGGCCCATCGAGTATGGCGCCGACATCGTTCTGCATTCTCTCACAAAATTTCTGGGCGGACACGGCACGACACTCGGCGGAGCGATCATCGATAGCGGCAACTTTCCATGGAAAGAGAACGCTTCGCGGTTCCCCATGTTTAATCAGCCGGACCCTTCCTATCATGGCCTCGTCTATACGGAGCACTTCGGAAGAGCCGCATACATGGGACGCTGTCGCAGTACCTATCTGCGGACCACCGGCGCTGTGCTGTCGCCGTTGAGCGCATTCCTGCTGCTGCAGGGAATCGAGACGGTCGCGTTACGGCTTGATCGTCACGTGGAAAATGGCAGGAAAGTCGCTGAGTTTCTTCGCGATGATCCGAGGATCGAGTGGGTCAATTACGCGGGATTTCCAGCCAGTCCATATCATGCACTCGCCGAAAAATATCTGGGCGGCCGTGCGTGTTCTCTGATGACCGTCGGTCTCAAGGGAGGCTTCGAGGCAGCCGTTAAATTTTTCGATGCACTCAAGCTTATAACGCGCCTCGTCAATCTGGGCGACGCCAAGTCGCTGGCTTGCCATCCGGCCTCAACAACCCATCGACAGATGTCTGCCGAAGAGCAATTCAGTGCCGGTGTTAAGCCAGAGATGATCCGGCTCAGCATCGGGATCGAACATAGCGAAGACATCATTGCAGACCTGGATCAGGCGCTCGACGCCGCGATCTAGTCCGATCAAAATCCCCCGAACGGCCTGTATTCATTTCCGGGAGATATTTATGCCTGCTTCCTTAGACTCCAATCCGCATAGTAACGAACGGCAGTCCTGTACGAAAGGGCTCTGCGCCAAGCCATCTGCCGATTGCCTGGAGCGGGCGAGCAAGTCCCTCAATATTGGATTGATCAACAACATGCCCGACGGAGCTCTTGAGGCAACCGAACGCCAGTTTCTTTCTCTTCTCAATTCGGCTTCCGACGGCATTTCAATCCGCCTGTCGCTTTATGCCTTGCCAGGTGTTCCTCGCAATGAGTCGGGTGCGCGCCACATCAGCAAGTTCTATTCGAGCGTCGAGAATCTTTGGGATACGCAGCTTGACGGGCTCATTGTGACAGGGAGAGAGCCCCTAACGCCGAACCTGAGAGATGAACCTTACTGGGAGAGTTTCACCAGAGTTCTTGAGTGGGCGCAGAGTCATACTCATTCGACTGTATGGTCGTGCCTGGCCGCGCACGCCGCAGCTCTCCACCTGGATGGCATCTGCAGGGTGAAGAGTGATCATAAACATTGCGGTGTCTTCGATTGCGCGCAATTGTCAGATCACCCGCTGACTGCAGGTACATCATCAAGCTTCAGGCTCCCTCATTCCCGCTGGAATGGTCTGCCGGAAGACGAATTGATGAATTGCGGCTATGACGTGCTCACGCGGACGGCAGACGCAGGCGTTGATACATTCATCAAGAAATACAAGAGCATGTTTGTCTTTTTCCAGGGGCACCCAGAGTACGAATCTAATACCCTGCTACTCGAATACCGCAGAGATGTCGGGCGTTTTCTCAGGAGAGAAACGAATAGATATCCTCTGCTGCCGCATGCCTATTTCGACCGCGATACTGTCATTGCGTTGACAACGCTTGGGCAAGAAGCCATGATCAGCCCACGTGAGGAGTTGTTGACGGAAGTCTCCAGATTATTGGAAAAGGCAAGTATCGAAAATACCTGGCACTCGACAGCTGCGTGCATGTACAGGAATTGGCTGCAATATATATGCGTGCAGAAGAAGCTGCAGTTGCAGGACACCAGAGCTGCCGTCGAAGCGCGTGAAGTGGATGGTTTTGTTTTGGCTCCAGTTGCTGCCGAAGCTGTTCCCGCTTCAGCAGTTTTCGCCACAGGGCATCAAGGATCAAGCCCGATCTCTACTCCAGCGCACGGCGTGCTGACCATCCTATAAGTTCGTGAGCAAGGAGTTCCTTCTTTATGACTTCGGCCCTTTCAATACCTCAAGATATAAAAGCGACTTCTTTGGCTGCGAAGCTTTTGATCAATAATCAATGGGTCGCGAGCGAGTCGGGTGAGACCTTCGGGACGGTCAATCCCTCCACAGGTGAGGAAATCTGCC
>DATHQH010000209.1:0-13019 GCA_035482895.1 Alloacidobacterium sp.
CCCGATCGAGGACAGCACCTGTCCCGCCTGTCATTTGCGCTTATGTGACCCCATGGTGGACGGGCCGTGTCTGGAGCATGGCCACGCAGAACCTCATGACTTGCATCTCTCTGAAATGAGAAGGGCACAACCGAAGGCGTACCCTGTCCGTTGTGGTTGATGCCAGTGCCGGGTTTAGTTCTTCCCCGCTAATTGCTGCGCCTGCAGAGTCACCAGACCGCTGAGGTCTGCCTTCTCAAGCCCGTGCACGCTCTTGTTGAACTCATCGACCTTACTGGACCAGTTCATGGAGCAGAACTTGGGACCGCACATGGAGCAGAAAGCCGCTTCCTTGTAGTAGTCATCCGGAAGCGTCTCGTCGTGCATCGAGCGTGCTGTTTCCGGATCGAGCGACAACGCAAACTGCTTCTCCCAATCAAAGGTGTAGCGCGCATAGCTGATCGCATCGTCACGGTCGCGGGCGCCCGGACGGTGACGTGCAATATCGGCCGCATGAGCGGCAATCTTGTAGGCGATCATGCCGTCCTTCACGTCTTTCTCGTTCGGCAATCCGAGGTGCTCTTTCGGCGTGACATAGCAGAGCATGGAAGCGCCGTGCCAGCCGATCATGGCCGCGCCGATCGCTGAAGTAATGTGGTCGTAGCCGGGGGCAATGTCAGTGACGAGCGGCCCAAGGGTATAGAACGGAGCGCCGAAGCAATATTCGACTTCCTTATCGACCTGCTCCTTGATCTTGTCGAGTGGCACGTGACCCGGCCCTTCGATCATGACCTGCACATCGCTCTCCCATGCCTTGGCGGTGAGCTCACCCAGTGTTTTCAATTCTGAGAACTGCGCTTCGTCAGAGGCATCGGCCACGCTGCCGGGACGCAGGCCGTCACCCAGCGAAAAGCTGACGTCGTACTTCGCCATCACCTTCACAATGCGGTCAAAGTTTTCGTAGAGGAAGTTCTGCTTGTGGTGGTGCGTCATCCACTGCGCCAGAATCGCGCCGCCGCGGCTCACGATACCGGTAATGCGCCTGGCTACCATCGGGACATATTGAATCAGCACACCTGCGTGCACGGTAAAGTAATCGACGCCCTGCTGTGCCTGTTCTTCAATCACTTCAAGATAGACATCGATATTCAGGTCTTCGAGCTTCTTGACCCGGTTCAGCGCCTCGTAAATCGGAACGGTTCCAATGGGCACAGGCGAATGGCGCAGGATCACCTCACGAATCTCAGGAATATTGCCGCCTGTCGAGAGATCCATTACTGTGTCAGCGCCAAACTGCACGGCCATGTGGAGCTTACGCAGCTCTTCATCAATATTCGACGTAACAGCGGAGTTGCCGATGTTGGCGTTTACCTTGCACCTTGACGCTACCCCGATCGCCATGGGCTCCAGCTCAGGATGGTTGATATTTGCCGGGATAATCAGCCGCCCAGCAGCAATCTCGTCGCGGATCAACTCCGGCGTCAGACTCTCGCGGTTGGCTACATAGACCATCTCTTCGGTGATCTTTCCCTGTCGGGCAAAGTGCATCTGCGACACATTCGTATCGCCGGTACGTGCTACCTCGTTTTTGCGATTTATGACCCATTCCGCCCGAGGCTTCAAGATTTCCCGTGTCGATTGCACATCTGAATCGGTGTGAAGAGTGCCGTTGCCATTGCCGCTCATAGATACCTCGTAGGTGGAAAAGGAATGACTGCGTACTTATGCGTACTTAGATGTTGAACGAATGCGCGATGAATCCTGAAGCAGATTATAAACTTGTCCGGCATCCTTGAATCATCGATCCCACCAGGAGAAGTGAGCAGTCCTTGGTATGATCAGGGGCAAATCGCAGTAGAATAAATGCAGTTATGAAAAGCACCAACCAGGGCACGCGCATCGGCATTGCCATTTTCGTCATTCTCGGCACGATCATTTATCTCGCCATCAGCGGAGTGCAGGCCAACAAGAGCTACTATGTCACCATTCAGGAGCTGCAGGGGATGGGCAACAAGGCCTACACGCGCCACCTGCGCGTCGCCGGTAATGTCCAGCCTGGCTCGATCCAGCATAAGGGCTCCGATGCCGATTTCGTTCTGGTAGAGAACACGCGGACGCTGCGAGTCTCCTATAAAGGTGAAGAGCCGCCGCCGGATACGTTCAAGGACAATTCGCAGGCGCTGGCCATCGGAACCTTCGGGCACGATGGGGTCTTCCACGCTACGCAATTGCAGGCGAAATGCGCCTCCAAGTATGCTCCCGCCGCTCCGGGGCAGAATCCAACGGCTACGCAGGCCAGTGGAACGGCATCCGTAGTTGCGCCACAATCGCCCATGTCGAAATAATGATCCGGTCTTAACCCGTCAGTATTGTCATCCTGAGCGAAGGCTGCGCAGCAGCAGTAGTCGAATGGACCTGCTTTTCGATCATAGCGTCACCATCCCTAGTGAAGCTTTCTATACTTGCGCCTGTAAACTAGTCCATTAGCTCATGCCCATCACAGCCCAGCTTGAAACCGTATCCAAGCTCTACGGAACCTTTGCCGCGCTGCGCAAGGTTTCCCTCACGCTTGAAGCGGGCCACTGCTATGTACTTCTGGGTGAAAACGGGGCGGGCAAATCGACACTTCTTCGTATCCTGGCCGGGCTTTTGCGTCCTTCCTATGGCACGATCACGATTCTCGGATCAACACCTGAAGACGCTCGCGACCGTATCGGCTACATGAGCCATGCGCCCATGCTCTACGACGAATACACAGCAGTAGAAAATCTGCGCTACTTTTCAGATCTCTACCGCACCCGTCCTTGTCTTTCTCCAGCAGAAGCCCTTTGCTCCGTCGGACTCGATCCGGCGCTTACCCGGCCTGTCGGGCAGTATTCGCAAGGCATGCGCCAGCGGACTTCTCTTGCCCGCGTTCTGATCTCGCAACCCGAGTTGCTTTTACTTGACGAGCCTTTCTCGAACATGGACATCGGCAGTGCTCACCAGATGTTGTCACTTCTTGGCACCATCAAGGCCCAGCAACGCACCATCGTGTTGACGACACACCAGCGCGAACTGGCGGAGCCATTGGCTGACTCGCTCATCACACTTGTCGCTGGTAGCGTCAGTGAGATCGTTTACAGCTCCTTGGCGGCAAGGATGCAGCCGTGAAAACGAACGCTGCCCGTTATCTTGACTCGCTCAACATCTCCTACGAATTGAGAGACTACGCGCTCGATACGGAAGACTTCTCCGCCATCATCGTTGCCGAAAAGATAGGACTTCCGCCTGAGCAAGTTTTCAAAACACTCCTTTGCGTCACCAGCGACAAAGAGCACGTTTTTGCGGTCGTACCCGGCAATGCCGAGCTTGATTTCAAGAAACTTGCGCATGCGGTGGGTGCCCGCAAAGCTGAAATGGTATCGCTGAAGGACATTCAGCCCCTCACCGGATATATCCGCGGGAGGGTGACCGTCTTCGGTGCTAAGAAAAACTTCCCTGTCTATGTCGATGAGACCGTTGAGTTGTTCGATACAGTCTCGGTTTCAGCTGGAATCAAAGGTACGCAGATCGTTTTGTCTCCGGCGGACTACATTCGCGCATCGCAAGCCACGGTGGCAGACCTGACAAAGGGAGGTCCGCAGTGAGGCGGCCTTACTTTGTCACGCACCTGATGAAAGACATTCGTCTGGAATGGCGCTCGAAAGACGCCATCAACTCGATGCTGTTTTTTGCGCTGCTGGTGGTTGTCCTTTTCAGCCTCGCCTTTGATCCCACACGCGAGTCATCTCGCCAGATCGCCGGCGGCATTCTCTGCGTGGCGACCATGTTTGCTTCAGTATCGGCGCTCAACCAGGCATGGGCACGTGAGCTGCGGCATCAGGTGCTGGATGCGCAACGCATGACACCCGCTCCCGCCAATTCACTTTTTCTGGGCAAGGTGCTGTCAAACTTCCTGTTCGTCACCGTGGTCGAACTGATCCTCACGCCTGTCTTCATCATCTTTTACAACCTGCATGCACTGGGAAACGGCTGGCTGCTCGCGCTTGTGCTGCCGCTCGGAACGTGGGCACTGGTGGTCAACGGAACATTTTTCGCAGCACTCTCGATCCGCACGCGCAATCGCGAGCTGCTTTTGCCGCTGCTCCTGTTTCCGCTCTTTATACCGGCGCTGCTGGGGATGGTGCTGGCGTCCAGCTACATCCTGACCGGCGAGCAAGACCCCGGTCTTTGGATCCGGTTTTTAGCAGGCTATGACGTGATCTTCACGACCATCTGCCTTCTGCTCTTCGAAATCATTCTGCACGCCGAATAGCTCCTCGCAGAGACCGCTCACATTTCCCGCAAGGTCACGGAGCCGGAAAGCCTCGTGACCTTGTCGGGCGTGGTTGTTCGTGCGTTCCCTGTTCAGCAGCCTTTGAATGAGATGAATTCCCCAAGGGGCGATGGCAGAGTCGGGTTGAAGGGGTTGAAAGTATATGTCTTTGATGTATTGAACCCGGCAGTCTTCGCGGCATGGATGTTCACAAAAGGCATCAGCGCCTCGAGTGCCTGCTCGATCCTGGTCCAGCACAAGGTTCTTTCATAGCCATTGTTGTTAGGGGGATCGGCACTCTCAGCGACACCCTGGGCTCCGGTGATCGTCTCAATCGGCCCGCCGTCCTGTGCCGCCACATCGCCAGCTAGTACGCGTGCCAGTGTGCGGTGGTCGCTCTCGATGCCCATGATGCGCGCCGCGGTGACTCGCAGATCTCTGGTGCTGAAATTGCGCACCCCTACCAGGTAAGCAGCGATGAAGGCATCCTCCAGCGTAACGAGAGTATTCAATGTGGTTTGCGCATCGGCGAACATCTTGTTGGGATAGAAGAATGAGCTGAATGGAGTGAACTGATCGGTTACGGACTGTTCGAGAAGATAATGGGACATCTCTTCCTGCCGGGCGGCGACCAAATAGCCCTGATCGTCATTCGGCAGCCGCGTGAAAAATGGTGAGAGATCGATGATATTAGAGTACGTGGTTACCGCCAACGCCTCGGCGATCTGCGCGGCGACAAGAATATCCTGGTCGCGCTTCTTCGAGTCATAGCTATCGTGATCATATTTATCGTTTGCGTCCCCATCCTTGTCCAAGGCCGAGGCCAGTCGGACAAATCCACCAAGCGCGATTGCGCTGGTGGCTCCGACAACCGTAGCTTGCTTAAAAAATGACCGTCTTGACAGACCGGACCGGCTTTCATCGGCTGAGATGACAGCTTCCGTATCTTTGAGTGGGTTCATGATGTAAATGCCTCCTGAGCATAATTTGCCGGGGGAGTTGAAGCGTATTCAGTCACATATACCGCTCAGCAGATCGCGACGCCCAATTCTCCGGACATGCTGATTACGTCCTCAATCGAGCGGCGGATTGGCACAACCGGGATTTATTTTCAGAGGTTCGATGAATTTTTCTTGAAAGCTGGAGCGAGGGGGTGGGCTTCGTCGCTTCACTCTCCGGCTAGCGCATGAAACGAGAGGGGAAACCTGTTCCTACAACACTGATAAATTAGAAGTAAGACCAATGTTCTATCCCACAGATGACCTACGCATAAAGTCGACGAAAGTCGTCCTTCCACCGGTTTTTCTTGAAGAAGAGCTGCCGATTACCGAACAGGCTTCCGCGACCGTTTTTCAGGCGCGCAACGAGATTGTCAACATCCTCAACGGCAGTGATTCGCGTTTGATTGTTGTCGTCGGTCCATGCTCCATCCACGACACTAAAGCGGCTCGCGAATACGCTGGGCTGCTCAAGAATGCTATCGCCGAGTTCTCCAACGACCTCCAGATCGTCATGCGCGTTTACTTCGAGAAACCGCGCACCACACTCGGATGGAAAGGACTGATCAACGATCCTCATCTGGACGAGTCTTTCCGCATCAATGACGGGCTGAGGATGGCGCGGCATCTGCTGCTCGATCTTGCCGAGATGGGCGTGCCTGCAGGAACCGAGTTCCTTGAGATGATCTCGCCGCAATATATGGCCGAACTTGTGAGCTGGGGAGCGATTGGCGCGCGCACTACTGAGAGCCAGGGCCACCGGCAGCTCGCCTCCGGTCTCTCCTGCCCAGTAGGCTTCAAGAACGGGACCTCGGGCAACGTGCAGATTGCGATTGAAGCCATGGTTTCAGCTGGCCATCCGCATACTTTTCTAGGCCATTCGAAGAATGGACAGTCGGCGATTCTCTTTACCGCGGGCAATCCAGACTGTCACATCATTCTGCGCGGCGGCCGGCAGACGACCAACTATGATGCAGCTTCGGTTATCTCGACGGCAGAGCAAATGGAAAAAGCCGGGGTGCAGCCGCGCATCATGATCGACTGCAGCCACGCCAACAGTGGCAAAGACCACAAGCGTCAGGGCACAGTCTGCCGCCAGGTTGCCGCGCAGATTGCCGCCGGCGACCGCCGCATTATGGGCGTGATGCTGGAAAGCAATCTTGTTGCCGGGGCGCAGAGTCTTGTCGCAGGAAATCCGTTGACCTATGGGCAAAGTATCACCGATGCCTGCATCGACTGGAATGAGACGCACGGATTGTTGAAGGAGCTGGCGGCAGCAGTGCGGGCACGCAGATAATGCCTGTCGTGAAACCAGGTTTTCATCACCCGTTATTTGTCGATTGGCCTACTTCAATAAACCGAAGACGGCCACTCCGTTCGGCGTGCCCACGAACACCTTACCGTTGACGATCATTGGAGTGATGAATTTATTGCCGTTGCCGAAACTGTCGCGGCCCTTCGCCGCCTGGTTGCTGTTGTAAAGCTCGTGGCCAAGGTTGGATGCGTCATAAGCGTGGAGCACAGCCGGCGCCGCACCACTTTCGAGAGCCCAGACAATGCCATTCTGGGTGCCGTTTGCGCTGATACCGGGCGTTGTTCCGGGATAGGCGAAGACAGTTGAGGTCCGGCTCGACGGCAATATATTAAATTTGCCCGCCTGCAGCGTAAAAGCCTGGAGCACGTTGTTGATGCTCCCGTAGTACATGGTGTTGTTGAAATAAGCGGCCATTCCGAACTCGGAAGACAGAACCCCAGGAAGTTCCTGGTAGATGTCGTTCGATAACAGATTGAATTTGCCCATGTTGTCACGGTTAACGACGTAGATGTTGCCATCCTTGCCGGCGCCTACGGCGAGGTGGAGTGTAGCCCCGTCCCCGTCCGTTAAATCCGGTAGAAGAAGAACGCCGCCCGAACCCAGATCACGGTCGCTGAGCGATTCAAGGATCGTGTTGTATGGGTTGAAGTAATCAGCCGGAGTGAGCGTGTTGTTTGCCGAGGAGACTTTCATGAAGGCATTGCCGTAATCTCCCTGAGATGGAAAACCATTCGCATCCAGTGAAATATCGAAAACGCCATTTGCGTCGAGAAAATAGACATTTCCCATCGCATCCCCAGCCAGCCCCGCTCCTGCTTGCCAGATGGACCCCTCGCCGGCTTCATAATGCGGGACATAGGGGCCATTCGCAGTGAGGTTAAGCACACTCGTCTGCTTCAGAGTGGTTTCGTTGTACATCATTAGCCAGCCTGTGTAGGGGTCGTCGTCGCAATGCGATGTCCATCCAAGAAAGATTGAACCGTTCATCAGCAGCAGACCGACGCGTTCGGCATATTGACCCGGAGCAAACACCTGCATGCCATTCTGTGAAAAGTCACCGGTTCCAGGATAAGAAGCAGTGATTTCGGTCGGGCCATTCTCCATTTCAGCGCCGGTCGTGAGATTCAATGCGTGCAACCGCTGGTGATAAGCACCCTGCCCATCTTTGGTCATGGCGACGAAGAAGATTGCGCCGAGTTTTCGGTCGATAACCGGTGTGTCCGTAATTCCAATTTCCGGAGAAATCTGCGAGCAATTATGATTGTCGCTTGTGGTTTCGCCCATGCCCAGGGCCGACTTCTGCCACAGGATCGTCCCGGAATCTGCGTCGAAGGCATAAATGCTGCCGTGTTCTGTCACGACGTAGAGAACGTTGTGCGTACCGCCGCCGATGGCCAACTGAGAAAGATAGAGTGGCTCGGCATCGACGTGGCCATCCACTTGAAAGAGCCCTATCTTGCCAAAGCTGGCGGAGTTTACATTCGCCAGCGTCAACGCCGTCTCGTTTGCGTTTAATCCGTCGCGGGCATTGTCATAATGGTAGGTCGTTACATCCACTCCAGTTGTCGGTTGGGGCGCCGCAGTTACAACCAGAGCCAAGGTTGCCGACTGCGTCAGCGATTTGGAAGTTCCGGTAAACGTCACAGTTGCATTTCCAGTTGCAGCGTTAGCTGCGGCAGTGAGAGTGACGTTTTGCGGGGTGCCGGGAGTGAGGCTCAAAGTCGAAGGATCGGCTGTCACCCCGGAAGGCAAGCCGCTCAAGGCAACATCGACCGTTGCGTTGAATCCTCTCGCAGGATCAGCGTTCACGGAAACAGACTGCCCGGTCGCTCCTTGTGTCAATTCGAGACTTGGAGGGGTCAACACGAGAGTAAAGTCATGCGGAGACGGATGAGCCGCCTTTACCATCAGCTTGAGACTCGTCGTATGCGTGCGTGAGCCCGATGTCCCGGTGAATGTAACGTTCACGTTTCCAGTCGTGGCGTCGACGGCAGCGGACAAGGTGATGTTCTGCGGAGTGCCTGGGGTTAGGCTCAAAGTCGATGGATTGGCAGTTGTCCCGGAAGGCAAGCCGCTTAGCGTAACGTTCACAGTACCGCTGAATCCCATCATGGGGGTTGCGTTTACTGAAACTGCCTGCCCTGAAGCTCCTTGTGTCAGGGAAATCTTCGAAGGTGTCACGGATAAATTGAAATCCCCCGGAGGGGGCGGCGGGGCTGTTACGGACAGGGCTAACGTTGCAGTATGCGTCAACGATCTGGTGGCTCCGGTAAAGGTCACCGTCGTATTTCCGATCGCGGCGTTAGCGGCGGCCGTGAGGGTAATGTTCTGCGGCGTACCTGGAGTCAGACTCAGTGTCGACGGATTCGCAGTCACGCCCACGGGCAGACCACTTAGCATCACGTTCACCCTGCCACTAAATCCGTTCATTGGCATGGCATTTACTGAAACCATCTTCCCCGCTCCCCCCTGTGGAATGGCCAGACTGGGCGGGCCCAGGGTCAAAGTAAACCCTGCTGCGGGGGGAGCGGCTGTCACAGACACGGCCAGGGAAGCAGAATGCGTCAGCGATCTGGAAACTCCCGTGAGGGTTACAGTCGCATCTCCGGTTGAGGCGTTGGGGGCAGCAGTGAAGGTAATGTTCTGCGCGGTACCCGGAGTCAGGCTCAGGGTCGAAGGATGCGCGGTCACCCCGGCGGGCAAACCACTCAGCATCACGTTAACCGTACCGCTGAATCCGTCCACCGGTATCGCGTTCACCGAAACTGTCTTTCCTGTTCCACCTTGTGGAATAGCAATACTGGCCGGTGAGAGGCTAAGAACGAAGCCCAATTCGGTAGGAGCAGCTGTCACGGACAGGGAGAGCGCCGCAGCATGCGGTGTCAGCGATCCTGATGTGCCGATCACGGTTACGTTCGCACTTCCTATTGGGGCGAGCGCTGTGGCTGTGAGGGTAATACTCTGCGCGGTACCGGGAGTCAGGCTCAGGGTCGAAGGACTTGCCGTTACGCCGCCAGGCAAACCGCTCAGCGTCACCTGAACCGTGCCAGTAAATCCGTTCAGCGGTACGGCATCAACCAGGACCGTCTTCCCTACTTCACCCTGCGCAATGGCTATACTGGCCGGCGCTACGGTCAAGGTGTAGTCCGGCGCAGCAGCAGCCGGCGGCGTGACCATCAAATTCAACGTGGAAGCGTGAGTCAGCGAGCCGGAGCTTGCCGTAAAAGTGACCGTTGCGGTCGATGCAGACACATTTTTTGCCGCGGTCAATACCACTGTTTGCGCGGTTCCCGGCGTCAGGATGACGGTGGATGGCGACGCTTCCACTCCCGCCGGAAGACCGCCGACGACTACGCTCACAGTGCCGCTGAATCCATTGATGCTGCTGGCCGTAAGAGTCAGGTTCTGCGACGAACCCTCTCCTACAGAAACACTGCTGGACCCAAGATTGAGGCTAAAATCCGCCTGAGAGACTTCGCTGCTTCCACTCATTCTTGCCGCTCCGCAAGCGCTCAGAGCGAGAAGCATAAAGCAGCCCAGCGCGCGCCATGCGAGTTGACGCAGATGGAACCTGATAGACGTCATCGTTCATCTCGGCAGGCATTGCGTTGACTAAGGACCGGAATAAGAACGGTACGGGATGAATACGCAAGCCTCTTTCAGCAGGCGTTAGAAGCGTAGCCTATTATAGGCACGCGTTGCGGGACGGCAATAAGATTATTTGCAGTGCATCCGAAAGGAACGCAGCGCAGCGGCTGCGTTCGAGTTAAAAGCCGCTGATGTAGGGCTTTATTTCTTATCCAACAGAAAGTTGTCTCTTACTTCCACCGACAATGGGTCTGCTTTGGCGTCCGCAACCCGGTACATCTTTCCTTCTGCGTGCTTTCCTTCCAACTGGATGACCAGATAGTGATAGTTGATGATCGGAGGCTGCTTTTTGGGGTCGTGATCGCGGTAAAGGTCTTCATCGCCGCGGACGAGAATGGGATAAGCTTGTGCGGCTCCCCCGCCGGAGACAAGATAGGTCACACCGTTATGTTCAAACCGTTCGTAGTTGTGAATGTGGCCATTGATAACAACGAATTTGGCATGCGATTTCGCCGCTGCCGCCTCGATCACCTCGCGCAGGGATATTTCATTCGTGGCGGGAAGGCTGGCAGCGATCTGACTCTGCAGGTCGGCCATCAAAGGCATGTGATCGAGAAAAAAGACGAAGTCGACATCTGGCGGAAGATGCTCGAGCTGCGATTGCAGCCATGCACGTTGCGGCGATCCGGCGCCATTGGCCTGGGTCGAATCGAGTGAGATGAGATAAACATTCCCGATTTGCGCCGAGTAGTAGAGATACCCCTTCAGTTGAGCAAAATTGGCGCGGTAGTTGGCGATCCCGGCCTCATAACCACCTTTGACCTCGTGGTTGCCCATCGTGGGAAAGACATAAAGATGTTCTTCACGCCAGGCTGAGGTTTCCTGCTCAAAGACTTTCCAGTCTGCGGCATCGGCGCCGACAAAAGGAGTATCGCCCGTCAGAAAGATGGCAAGAGGTTTTTCCGCAGCGACCTGCTTGACGAGAAACTGCCTGACCTTCGGATTAGTGTCGCTCACATTACTGGTATCGGTGAAGCGGCTGTCTCCGTAAGCGACCAGTTTCATCGCTTCGCCCGGCATGATGCCGGGAACGGTGAGACTTGGTCCGGTCATGGGGGGCAGGGACGCTTGCGCCGAAGCCTGAGCCGCAGCCACCGGCACGTATCCCGGTAGCAGGCCCACTCCAATGCAAGAAAGAAATGCGAGAAACCACCCCGTTTTTGAGCGCATCAGCAGCGTCCACCGCCGACAAAGTGAACGATTTCGAGCTTGTCGCCCGACCGGACGGGCGTTTCGGCCCACACAGCGCGGGAGACGATTTCGCCGTTCTGCTCAAGGGCGACCCTGTCATTCTTGAGGCCGAGAACTACAAGAAGATCGATGATTTTTGTTTCGGCAGAAAGCTCGGGAAACTCTCTCGACTGGCCGTTGATCACAAGCAACATGGCTTGAGAGTATCAGAGCCATACAGGCGTTCCTAAGCACCTGGGCCCTAGCGTAAGAGGCGCCAAAGCCCCCAGCCGGCTACGATCATTAAACCGAGAATCAGATTACAGAACATGGCTACAGCCAGGCCACGGAAACAGCCCAGCCCGTCATCGACTGAGGCACGCGGTCCTTCTGTGGATGCATGTGCTTCGCGAAAAGTATCTTTCCGCACAAGCGTCAGCTGTCTTACCGCCGCAGGTTGCATTGGATTACTGATAGCGCCCATAGTCTTCCTCACGGAACTCTATCGGCTTGAGCGCCCGGGCACTTCAGGAATTGCATATTTGTTAATGTTTGTGATCCGAATTGGTACAAAGAATCGATGAGAAGAACAGGCGTTGCATTTCACGCAGTAGAAGTTTTTTCAACGAATTATGTACAGAATACCTGCCGTTCCTTGACGGCAATAGCAAGCAGAAACTACTCTCACAAGAGAGGCTTCGGCGATAAAACGCTTAGGCGGTGAGATTGAGATGCAGGGCGCAAATTATTTCTGGAATTACGTACCGCTGATACTGCAAATTCTTGCTGCGGTTGGCCTTGGCGCAGGAATGATTACCGCGTCGTGGTTTCTTGGCCGTCACCGCAACTTCAAAGCCAAGCTGGATGCATACGAATGCGGCGTTCCTGTGGAAGGCGATGCCAGGGGACGGTTTTCCGTTCGCTTTTACATGGTGGCGATGCTCTTCATCCTTTTCGATGTGGAAGTAGTCTTTATGCTGCCGTGGGCTGTGATTTATCGCCGGCTGCCGGCGATCACCGGGTCGCGCTTCTTCGGCTTCTGGGAGATGCTGGTTTATCTGGGCTTTGTGCTGGTTGGATTCTTCTATATCTGGAAGAAAGGGATTCTCGACTGGTCTTCCGATAAGGGTGATTTGTAGGCATTTCAGCAGACAGGTCTTCGACAAACACTTTCTGACAAGAGCTTCGGTAACGGCTCGCTACAAAGTAAGGACTCGATGGACTCAGCTGTTCAAGGGAAAGATGCTGTTCTGGCAGCCCTGCCGGATAACCGGGCGATGACTTCCCTGCTGGCGTGGAACCCGGATGCGGTTCTGGATGCCAAATACGCCCTCAATGAATTGACCGTCACCATTGCGCGCGATGAGATTCGCAGCGCCTGTCAAACCGTAAAAGCCGCGGGCTATAACTTCCTGGAAGACGTCACCTGCGTCGATTGGTATCCGAGCGAACCGCGCTTTCAGGTGACTTACCATATCCTGTCGCACAGTCTTAAGGATCGCGTACGGCTTATCTCTCCCGTCGAGAGCATCGACCCCAGCATTGACAGTATTACTCCCATCTGGCCTTCGGCGAATTTTTATGAGCGCGAGGTATGGGATCTCTTCGGCGT
>DATHQH010000210.1:0-7262 GCA_035482895.1 Alloacidobacterium sp.
TGGCCTGGAAGGCAAGAAGATCAAGCATGAAGGCAAGATGGTGGATGCTTACTACTTCTGCGTCGGCGGAGCAGTAGGTAAATATGCCGCCGTGGCGCGGCCTGTCGGGTATCGGGTACCAGCGACCGAAGTACCTTCTGCTTTGGAGCGGCTGCTGCGCACCTATCTTTCGGAACGCAGACCGCACGAGAATCTGCGTGCTTATTTCGGACGGCATTCCTCGGATGAGATCCGTGACCGCCTTTCGGGCATTCCTTTAGAGGCTGTGGAGCGGGACGTGCCTGCAGGGCGGGTTCCGCATGGAGTTGCAGAATGAGTCTTTTCCCTATTTTTCTGAAGCTGCAGGATCGACCCTGTCTGGTCATCGGCGCGGGAGAGATTGCGGACTCTAAAATTCATAGCCTGCTGACAGCTGGCGCTCGGGTCACTGTCGTTTCACCCGAAGCAAAGCCAGGCTTAGTCGCGCTTGCAGATGCAGGCCGCTTTCAGTGGCATCGGCGCGCATATGTCGAGTCTGATCTGGACGGCATGTTTCTGGTCGTGGCGGCGACGGATCAGCAAGAAGTGAATGCGGCTGTTTATCGTGACGCAGTGAAACGCAACGTGATCTGCAACGCGGTAGATGACCCGCCGAACTGCGACTTCTACTTTCCTTCCGTGGTAAGACGCGGCAAGCTGCAGGTTGCGATTTCGACAGCGGGCGAAAGTCCGGCTCTTGCACAGCAGCTACGGAAAGAGATTGACGAGCAGCTTCCGCAGGATCTTGGGCCGTGGCTGGATGATCTTGGAGAATTGCGCAGAGAGGTGCTGGCCGTGATTCCAGCAGGCGAGATGAGAAGACTGTTGCTGCATGAGCTGGCGCAACGGCAGGTATGCGGATCGGATCATTGTCCCTCACGGCAGCTTGTCTACGAGGTGGCGTCTGTCTCGGAGAAAACCCACGCTTAAGAGTCGAGCTTCTTCAAGACCGCAATTCTTTGATCCTTTTGAGCGATTTTCTTCTGCTCAGTGGCTAGCCAGCAGGCTGTACGTCAACACCGCGAGCACGATGAGACTGATGACAACGTAGAGCCAGTCTTTCTCCGCGGAAAAACCGAAGGCCGCAAAAGCCACGCGCGCGATGGGCGTTGCAATGAGCAACAGCAGCCCCAGTTGAATGATGGCGTTACTGTCTCCGGTTCGCAGCTGCTTGATGACGCCGGCAGGACTTCGCAATCCGGCAGCTACGCCGTGGAATGTAGCGTAGTCCGGGCGAGGACCGCGATTTTGATTCAGATACAGTACTCCGCCAACGAATACCACCATCGCGGCGATCAAAACTCCAGTGCGGAGCAGGTGGCCAATGTCCACTTCCATCTTCTGATCGTTCATCATTAGAGCCTGCCTGTGACGCTGTTGTAGATCATCTCAATTCCCAGTAAAACGATGACGCTTGCAAAGATCAGCCGCAGCGTTTTGACCTGGGCTTTGACAAGAATGCGCGAGCCAATGAGCGAGCCGAGCAGCACGCCGAGCATGACGGGCATGGCCAGTCCCGGTGAAATGTAACCGCGACTGAGATAAATACCGGCGCTCGCCGCCGCAGTCACTCCGATCATGAAATTGCTTGTCGTGGTCGAGACTTTGAAAGGCAGGCGCATGGCCTGGTCCATAGCGAGAACCTTGACTGCTCCCGAGCCGATGCCGAGCAGACCTGAAAGCGCTCCCGCAACAAACATGAGGCTAAAGCCTCCGGACACATTCTGCGCGACATAACTCTCAGGCCCGTTTGGACCGGGATAGCTGCCCTGCAGCCTGAGTTTTAACGCTAATGGATTGGGGTGGTGATGAGCCGTGTCGGGGTGACTTCGGAACGAGGCATATGCCGAGTAGAGCAGGACCACTCCGAAGATAATGCCGATGGCGTGCGTAGAGACAATGAGAGTCAGGTAAGCGCCGAGCAATGCGCCGAGAGTAGTTGCAATTTCAAGAAACATCCCGATCCGGATGTTTGAAAATCCTTCGCGCACGTATGCGGCGGCAGCTCCGGAGGATGTCGCAATGACGGAGACCAGCGAGGCGCCGATGGCGTAGCGGATGTCGATATGAAAGAGCAGCGTAAGCACCGGTACGATGACGACACCGCCGCCCAGCCCTGTCAACGCGCCAAGCAGACCAGCCAGAATCGAACTCAGGAAAATCCAGGATGAAAATTCGAGCGTGTTCATCGTCTAGAGTCTACGGTCGAGAACCAACAGAATACCTGCTCGATGGATCGAGCGCATCTTTTTCTATTTCACTTTCTGGATTGCAACTGTATCAGGTGGAAGCGTGAGTGAGGTCTGGTCTGCTTTTGCCTCTGCGTTTGACGATAACAGTAACTTTGATAGCGTGGGCATTTTCCTGGTTAGCGGTTGATTGCCGAGATTGACGATTACTTCCAGATCACCGCGTCTCATCACGAGCAACTTCTTTTCTTCGCTGTACTCAACCTTTGTGTCTTCCAGCGATCCGTTCGTCAGCTCGGAATGCTCTTTGCGCAAGGCGATGAGCTGTTTGTACCATGTGAGCATTTCTGCGTGCTGCGTTGTTTCTTGTTCTTCCCATTTCAGCTTGGAGCGCAGAAAAGTCTTTCCGTCCTGCGGATCGGGGATATCGTCAGGGTTCCAGCCGAATGCAGCAAATTCATTTTTTCTTCCTTCGGAGACAAGCCGCCCAAGCTCCGCATCTTCATGATCGGTGAAATATTGGAATGGCGAAGATGCTGCCCACTCTTCGCCCTGAAACAGCATGGGCACAAACGGCGCAGTGAAGACGAGTGCCGCAGCAATTTTTGCGCGACCTATACTTGTGAGATGGCAAAGGCGCTCGCCTTGGGCCCGATTGCCCACCTGATCGTGGTTCTGCGAGTAGCCGAGGAAGCGCCATGCGGGAAGTCCTTCGACGGGGCGGCCATGGACGCGATCACGATGCGGCGCATAGATTCCGTCATAGACAAATGCTGACTTGAGAGACTTGGCCAGATCGGCGATGGTGCCAAAGTCAGAATAGTAGCCGCTGCAATCACCCGTCAGCACTGTGACCAGCGAATGATGGAAGTCGTCGCTCCATTGCGCGTCCATGCCATAGCCGCCTGCTTCGAGCGCCTTTACCAGGCGTGGATCATTTAGGTCGCTCTCGGCAATGACGACGTAGTGCTTGCCCGTTTCCGCTTCGAGAGAACGCACTTCAGTCGAGAGTTGCTCCATGAAATGGATAGCGGAGCGGTCCATATAGGCATGGACTGCGTCGAGACGAAGACCATCGAAGTGATAGTCGCGCAGCCACATGAGCGCGTTGTCGCAAAAGAATTGGCGGACTTCATGGCTGCCAGCATCCTCAAGATTGACGGCATCTCCCCAGGGCGTACTGTGCAGGTGCGTGAAATAAGGCCCGAACTTGCCGAGGTAATTACCAGACGGGCCGAGGTGGTTGTAGACCACGTCGAGCAGCACGGCAAGCCCATGCCGATGACAGGCATTCACGAAACGCTTGAGGGCTTCAGGGCCGCCGTATGCGTCCTGCGGAGCAAACAGGCTTACGCCGTCATATCCCCATCCGCGCTTTCCGGGAAACGCATTCACCGGCATGAGCTCTACGTGGGTGATCCCGACATCTTTGAGATAAGAGAGATGAAGCTGTGCGGCGTCCAGTGTTCCTTCCGCGGTGAATGTTCCGATATGGAGTTCATAGATGATGGCGCTCGCCAGTGGAGGCGATTGCCACTGAGCGTCGGTCCAGGCAAATGCCGCGTGGTCAACAATGCGCGAGGGACCATGCACTCCATATGGCTGCCAGGCTGAGCGCGGATCGGGAACCGCTGGCTCGCCGCCATCGACGATAAATGCGTAGTCGGTTCCAGCTCCTGCATTTTCGATCTCTACTTGCCACCAGCCGCCAGCGGCTTCTTGCATGGAGTGCACAGTGTTCTCAATCTTGACGCCGATCGTCTTCGCCTTAGGCGCCCAGACCTTGAACCGATGCATTGTTCTTTTCCTTTACGACTGATTACTCGTGATAGTAGCGGGACAGGCCGCCATCTACATAATATGTGGCTCCTGTGACGTAGGATGCGTCATCAGATGCCAGATAGGCGACCAGCGCCGCTACATCTTCCGGAGTGCCGAGGCGTCCGAGCGGAATCTGCTCCAGAAGCGCGTTGAGTTTTGGCTTGTCTTCGAGCAGCGATTTGTTCATCGGCGTAACAATGGCACCGGGAGCAATGTTGTTGACGGCGATTCCGAGCGGGCCTAACTCTACGGACAGGTCACGCATTAACATGCGCAATCCGCCTTTGCTGGCGCAATAGGTGGCATAGCCAGGGAAGGCTATATCTTCATGTACGGAGCTGATGTTGATGACACGGCCGGGCTTCTTTGCCGCTGCCAGTTTGCGTGCAAACGCCTGCGTGACAAAAAACGGCCCTTTCAGATTCACGCCAATGACCCGGTCGAAGTCTTCTTCTTTTGTATCCAGAAAGGATGCTTTGGTTTCGACACCTGCGTTGTTGACAAGAGTGTCCGCCGATCCGAACTCCTGCCATGCTTTTTCAACGAGAGAATGTGCGGCATCTACTTTTGCTACATCTGCCTGAACGACGATGCCCCGCGCTCCAGCGGCTTCGACCATTTTCAACGTCTCTTTTGCGCCTTCCGCGCGCCCGACGTAGTTGACGACGACGTTTGCGCCCTCACTCGCAAGACGTTTCGCAATACCCTGTCCAATCCCCGAGCTTGCGCCTGTAACGATCGCAACTCGTCCTTGCAAGCGGCCCATAGTCTTGCGCTTCCTTTTTACTTTTAGTTTGTCAGAGATTTACGGAAGCCTCTGCAGCTTCTGCCTCTAGGATGCGCGCCAGTAATGAAGGGATGATGAAAAGGAAAAGGGGGAGTAAGTGAAACTCCCCCACCTTAAGCCTGTTCAGGATTTGGCAGTCGAGTGCTTGCCCGGCTTTACTTCAATTTCATTCACAACCTGCTGCACATTCGGAACTTCTTTCGCCAGCCTGCCCGCTTCCGCTTTCTGGGCCGCTGTCTTTACTGTGCCCTTCAACATGAGTGTTCCATTCTTGGCAGAGTAGTCGATGCTCTGGTCATCCAGATTCGCATTCGCTTTCAGCGACGCCTTGAAGTTATCTTCAATAGCGCTGTCGAGATTAGAATCCACTGCCTTCGCCTGGCTCTCCGCACCCGGAGGCCGCACGCCTATCTGGTCTGCAATGGTGTAATCAGGCGCTGCCAGCCGGGCAGCCGCCTCGGCCTGCGTTTTTTGGTCCGCGGAGGCTACATCGCCTGTCAGGGTCATCACGCCCTTGTCTTGATCTTGCGATACGCTCACGTCACTGAGATTATTGCTACGGAGCGCGTTTGTTACTGCCGACTTTTCGTCGGGATGGGCAGGTTTGCTGTTGCAGCCGGAAACCACCAAGGTACCAACAAGGATTGCAACGGATCCGGATAAAAAAAGGTTGTACTGCTTCCTGTGATTCATGTTTTTGCTCCTGAGAAGAGAACATGCTTGCTTGCTCGCTCCTTGTGATGCTGGATAGATATGTCTTGGTACATCCACAGTTACAAAAAGAAATGCGGGCCGCATAAGGCAACCATTCGAGTGCGGCTGGCATAGGAAATGGAATGCAGGGTATCGTGCGCATAGGCATCTCAGGATGGACATATAAGCCCTGGCGAGGCGTGTTCTATCCTGAAAAGCTTCCGCAGAAAGAGGAGCTTGCATACGCTGCCCGGATGTTTCCCACCATTGAGATCAATGGGACATTCTATTCGCTGCAACAGCCGTCCTCGTTTGAGCGATGGGCGAATGAAACGCCCGCTGACTTTGTGTTTTCCATCAAGGCATCGCGTCAAATCACCCATATGCGAAGACTCCGGAACATTGAAATTCCGCTGGCAAATTTTTTCGCATCAGGGATTTTAAAACTTGGCGGGAAGCTCGGCCCTATTCTCTGGCAGTTCCCACCGAGTTTTAAGTTTGACCACGAACTGGTGGAGTCGTTCTTTGCTCTCTTGCCGCGGGATACGATGCAGGCCGCGATGATGGCCATGAGTCATGATCCCTGGATGAAGGACCGCGCATTCACTGAGCCGCTCAACAAAATGAGCCTTCGCCATGCGATGGAGATTCGGCACAAGAGCTTTGTGACGCCCGAGTTTGTTGAACTGCTCCGGAAATATCAGGTGGCCATAGTGTGTGCCGATGCGGTGGAGTGGCCGCGATTGATGGATGTGACTTCTGATTTCGTCTATTGCCGTCTGCATGGTTCGGAAGTGCTCTACGCCAGCGGCTACGATGATGCTGCTCTGGATCAATGGGCGGCGCGCATTGCTGCATGGACTCGGGGACAGGAACCGACAGACGCGGAGAAAGCCAGTATGCACACGGCCGCGACGATGCAGCGGGATGTCTATGTCTATTTCGACAATGACACCAAGGTTCGCGCACCTTTCGATGCTCAGAACCTCATCCTGCGCGTAAACAAGCTCCTCTCGTAATTCCTGATATTTCTGCCATTTACACAGATTTCCACAAGTATTCTCGATTTTTATTGTCAAATATCGCAATTAGCGATACATTTATCGCGGATTGCGATATGACACTTGGCGAAAAAATTCGCTATTTACGTGAGGTAGAAGGCAGCCTGCGCGGTCTGAACCGGGCCATGACACAACAGGAACTGCTGCGCTCTATCCGCTCCGAACTTGGAGCCGACGGTGCGGTCAAGATGAGCCAGTCCTATTTGTCGCAGATTGAAAGCGGAGCGAGACCTCATCTGACAAACACCACGCGGCAGTTGCTGGCGAAGTTTTTCAAGGTGCACCCGGGCTATCTGGTGGACGACCCCGAAGGCTATCACCCGGAGCTGTTAAGCGAAGCACGCACACTGGAAGACAAGCTGGACTTGTGGCTGGTGAGCGGCGCCGAGCGATTCCGCCGCGATCCGGCGCTGCGCCAGGCGCTGTTGACACTGGCGCGGCACAAAGACACGCGGCAGTGCTTGTTGCTGCTGGAAGCAGTGATGGAGACTCCCGGGCTGGTAGAACGTCTGCTGGAAGTGTTGCGGCCAGGGAGTACGGATTCAGAAGATGCGGAAGCATCGCGAATCAAAGACCGGCCGGCCAGAAGGCTGCCCGGAAAGGAGAGTCGGAAATGACGTGGGAAGGTTTCTACCTGTTTTGCTTTGCCCTGGGCCTTTGCCTCAGCGCAATTGCATTCGTAGGCGGCTTCTC
>DATHQH010000211.1:0-7149 GCA_035482895.1 Alloacidobacterium sp.
CCCGCTGTCTGCTGCTGCCCGCTCTGCTCTTTGATGAGCGCGCCAGCCTGGTCCGCGAAGTAATCGAGAAAGCGCCGCATCTATTTCCCGGGTTCTTCTGTTTGCCTACACCGGACAAGTCACAAAAGCGGGATCGGCTGCAGGAAGTATTCACTGCACTCGAAGCAATGATCGGAAGAGCAATTCTTGACGAGCAGATCTACGGATTATGGACAAACGAAAATCCCATGCTGGAAAGGGAGCTCGTCAATTTCCCGGATACGACTTCCCCATCGGAACGTATCGGCGCCGGACTCGCACTCGGCGCATTCAAACGGATGCGCGACAAGAAGAAGAGAAAACGGCCCCGCACCTAAACGACCCATCCGAGCACGGGGTCTGGTGCGGCAACGAAACGACGTTCTCTTAAGAGTCCTATGAAGACGATCATCTTTGCCGGTCCATCAATCAGCCATCAGCAGCTTGCCGAGCTGACGACTGCCGACCTGGCTCCGCCCATTCGCCGGGGTGACATCGATCGATTCTCCGACTACGACATGTTCGTGATTATCGACGGCGAGTTTGGACAAAATCTATCGGTATCGCCCAAGGAAATTCTCAGCGCCCTCAAGACACAGAAGATGGTAATCGGCGCATCTAGCATGGGTGCTCTTCGAGCATCCGAATTGGATACATGCGGCATGATCGGTGTGGGCTGGGTATACGAGCATTTCGCATCGGCGGCGGTTCGCCGTGACGATGATGTCGCGCTGGCCTACTCGCCGCTGGATCTCTCGCCGATCACTATTCCCACGATTGATATCGAACATTGGACCACTCTTTTAAGAGAGAAGAATGTTATCTCTGCGAAGGAGAAGAAGATCATTTGCCAGGCAACACGAAAGATCTTCTATGCCGAACGAACTGAGAGCAGGCTGATGCGGGAACTTGAGCGAACGATTGGCTCATGCCGCCTTGATTATCTGCTGGCCCATACATCGGGAGCTATACCGAATATCAAGTATCTCGATGCCAAACGAGCAGTTGAGCTTCAATGCTCCACCTACGATTTTTGGGCAAGTAACGTAAAACAACAACGCAAAGGAGAGATGCAATGGAATCCACGAAACATCCGACTGGGAACCACGGCCTGACGGAACTCCTGGGAAAAGCTGTGGTCGATCCTACCTTCCGAGATAAACTTTTTGCCTCGCCAGACGCAGTGGCTGACGAGTACGGCCTTGCGCCTAACGATAAAGCGGCCCTTAAAACCATTGATCGGGCAAAGATCGACGAGGCTGCCACTCAGATGACGAGCCGCTCACAAATCGCAATCTCAATTGTGATCAGGATCAAATTCTAGACAACTACTCATATTTTTCTTATGGTCTTCCTCATGAAGGCCAAAATCGGAAAGACGTCCGTTCGACGTCGACCCAAACAGCGTCGCGCCCGCCAGACGGTCGAAGCTGTGCTCGACGCTGTGACCAGAATTCTAAAACGCGAAGGCGTTAAGGCTGTTACGACAAATCGAATTGCTGAAGTTGCCGGGGTGAGCATTGGATCGGTTTATCAATATTTTCCGGACAAGCGCGCCATCTTTATCGCTCTGCACCAACGTCATATAGAGGACATCGACCGTCTCGTCGAATCGAAACTAATCGAGAACGCCAGTTCATCGCTCGAGGAACTGATCCGTGCCATGATTGAGGCGATGATCGATGCTCATGCACCCGACCCGGAACTCTATGAAGTCATGCTTACGGAAGTTCCGCATCGGGCGGAAGGAACCCACGATTTCGCAGTTCGTCTTCACGGTGCCTTTCGGCTTGCAATCGCGGCGCGGAAACATGAGCTCAGAAAGAATCGCGATCTCGACAAGGTCGTGTTCATCGTCACCCACATGGTGGAGTCCCTCTCTCACGGCGCTGTACTTCGCCGCCCCCCGGGGCTGTCGCTGCCGGACGCCAGGGAAGAAATAGTGCGAGCGGTCCTGGCTTATCTGCGCGCGTGAGGGGATTCAAGTATGAGTCGTAACTGGGTTTCTCCTTGTTGGTGAACTCTCGCAGAAAGGAGCGACGAGATGATCGCTCGAATATGGCACGGGATGGTTCCAGCCTCGAAGAAAGATGCATACCTCGATCTGATGTTGAAGATTGCCCTTCCTGAATATCTTGCAACCGCCGGAAATCGCGGTGCTTGGTGTTTGCACCGTGTCGAAGGAGAGGTAGCGCATTTCCAGATGCTGACGTTTTGGGACGACGTCAATGCCATTCAACGTTTCGCTGGGGTCGACTATGGCTTAGCCAAATATTATGACTTCGATCCCAGTTACCTGATCGAGATGGAGCCTCAAGTCCAGCACTATAAGGTGCTGCCCAGCACCGGTTAGACATGAGACAGAAAAATACAGGGGCGTAGATTGACGTAGGCAGCCGCTTGGATACAGTCGAGTCCTTCCCTCGCCCCACGCAGCGGCCTCCAGCCGTGCCGCTCTCATACAAGCTGCGGGTTTTGTTTGCGTCAATATGGCATCAGGGAGTCCGTTCCAGTTACCGCTCTGCGTTCTGGTGATTTCTATTGCTATTGCAGGAAGGACTAGGGTCGCCAAGAGTTAGATCGGCCTGTGGAATGAATCTCTTGCAGATGCTCTTGAGGTTTTTTCCCTTGGTCGAAGGAGCCGGACTTTGTTTTTATAGGACTATATATTTATTTCATAATATTAAAACGGCAACATTCTCAATCACTTACCCTTGAATCTTTAACTTGTCTCTAAGTTTTATTTAGGCTAATTTGGGCCTTCGTCGTAAGTTGTACCTATTTGACGACTTCTTGTTCTCATCTGCGAGCAGAGGTCATGAATCAGGAGGCAATTGATAACTTTCCCCGAAAGGTATCTTTATTGGCTAACGTTCATGATAAGTGCGTCTATCCCGGGAGGCGTGTGCAACACCTGCTTTCTACTATCAAAATCAGCAATCATGAAAGAAAGATAATAAGAGCCCAGAACAGTGTCTCGCTGCACAGGGACACGCAAGACTTACCCAATTGTGAAAGGTGAAATGACATGAAAGCAATGAAGAGAAATCTAATAGGCTGCATCGTCATCGCTTTACCGCTTCTGGTTGGACAGTCCCTGTCCGCGCAAGAAGAGCAGCAGGCTAGCGATCAAGAACTTAATATGCAAGCTTACGAGCTACTCCTCAGGGGAGATGTGAGTGCGAAACGAGAGGCGATCGTTACGCAAATCATGGCGCTCAGCGATAGCGACGCCAAAGTATTTTGGCCGATTTATCGCGAGTATGAAGCGGAACGAGCGAAGCTCGATGATGCCGAAGCTCAGGTAACTAACGACTATGTCAAGGATTACCAGACTCTGTCGGAGGATGAAGCCGATCAGCTACAGAATAAGACTTTCGATTTGGAAGCAAAGCGCGCGGAACTAAGGAAGAAATATTTCGGCATCATGAAGAAGGCTCTGTCTGCACCAACTGCCGCCAGATTCTTCGAGGCAGATAGCCAGATGCAGAACATTGTCGATCTTCAAATGTCTGCAAAACTGCCAGCAAATCAATAATGACAGGCGCGGAATTAACCTAGACCACCTGAGGCAAGGAAGGATTTAAAGATGACACAGCTATTGAAATTCCGTCAAAATGCGGCAGCCACCCTTCTGCTGTGCCTGTGTGCTGCGACGACCACATTGGTACGGGCCCAGCAACGGATGGTGACGGTTCCAGCCGGAACACGCCTCCTCGTCCGAATGATGGAGTCAGTGGAAACCGGCAGAAATCGGGCGGGCACGCTGTTCACGGCCCGTCTCCAGGGAAATCTCATGGCTGGCAACCAAATAGTCGCCCGCGATGGTGCCATTGTTCATGGCCGAGTCTCTCAATCATCGAGCGCTGGACGCGTAGCCGGAAGGTCGGAACTGCAGCTGGAGTTAACCGACATCATGGTGAATAATTCGCTTTTCCCGATCTTCAGCACCGACTATAGCGTTTCGGGAGGCAATAGTTTCGGACGAAGCGCAAGGCGTACCTTGACTGGGGCTGGCCTCGGGACAGCAATTGGTGCGATCGGCGGAAACGCTGGCCGCGGGGCGGCGATTGGTGCTGTTGGCGGAGGCGTAGGGTCCATGGTTTCCAGGGGAGAACAGATCAATGTGCCCGCTGGGACCTTGCTCGAATTCCGTTTGCAGCAGCCGGCTTCTTTACCGGCTCCTTAAACGGTGCTGACTAAGTAACATGCGGGATCGTATGCAGAATAACCATCCTGTTTTGCGATCCTGCATGTTACCTGGCATATTTGCAATCAGCATAATCGCATTCCTTGAATGGCCAGGATGGTGAGTCGTTCCCTAAATTTTTCATCCCACCCGACGCACACGAACCTGCAAGCAATCATTTACTTATGTACGATTTTTGCATTGCGGGGTGACTTTTGGCCTCATTGCACTAAAGTCCTGACGATTGCAAAAACTTCCCACTTTTTCCATATCGATAAACTGGCACACCCGATGAGGTCCTGAAGGCAAAGAACGGACCTTATCCGGAGATAGTGTGCGTTCTCCTTCTCGGGGAGTGTTCCCTGCACTGAGAAGGTGCCGTGTGGAGTGTTGACTCTGTGGGTGATGGCCGACAGCAATCAGGTTGTGTGCAGCCGGTGAGACGGGATATAAGTCTCGACATGAGCCTTTCCAATCCACTATGAGGAGAAACTCTGCTGCCAGAACGGCTGCGGCGACCGACCAGAGAACTTCCTGGCTGGCGATGACGATTATCAGCCTGGGGCAGGCGCTTTTGATGTTCAATGCCAGCGCGCTGCCGGTTTCCATGAGCGGTATCGCCGGAAGTTTCCATGTGGCATCCACTAACGTGGGTACCGTAATCGTCGTGCACTCCCTGAGCATCGCGGCCTTCATCATGATGGGCGCCAAGTTGGGGCAGATATTCGGATCGAGGAACGTGTTCCAGGCGATGTGCGCCGTATTTGCGATCGCCATGGCGATGATGACCTTCGCCCCTAATATCGTTGTGGTGCTCGCGGCGCAGGCCCTCGCCGGGCTGGCAGCCTCTGCCCTCGTGCCCACGCTGGTGGTTCTGATCGCCAATAACTATGGAGGAAAGCAGCAGGTTGAGGCAATTGGTCTGCTTGGCGGCGTCCAGGCGCTTACAGGGATGCTGGCCTTCTTCGTCGCCGGAATCCTGGAAACGCTGGCGACATGGCGATTCACCTTCGCGATTCTTATCCCATGGGCGTTGGCGGTGGCGTGGCTCAGCCGCTATCTGGCGCCAGTGGACAAGGTTCCCGGAATCAAACTCGATCTGATGGGGGCGGTGCTGGCTGCGTCCTCTATTACCCTCATTAGTTTAGGCTTCAACAATTTCAACAGATGGGGCGCTCTTCTGGCGACGCCTAACACATTGGTCCAGCTCGGAGGCCTGTCACCGGCGCCGGTGATGATCGTAGTGGGCCTTGTGCTGCTGCAGAGCTTTTTCGTGTGGACGCAGCGGCGCGCGGCAAGCGGGAAGACGCCCCTTCTGGCGCTCGAAGTGATCGAAAGTAAGCAGAAGTGGGTGGCGGTGCTGGCGATGCTGATTATTGGCGTCCTTGGCAAAGCATTGACCTTCCTGATGCCGCTCTATATCGAGATCATTCAAGGCAGATCCAGCTTTCAGACAGCAGTCTACCTCATTCCATACCAGCTCTCGGTATTTGCCGCCGCCGTGCTGGTGGTGCGCTTGTACGGCGTGTTTTCATCGCGGCAAATTGCCCGCTACTCCTTCGTCATCGTCGCCATCGGCTTCGTAAGCCTGGGAATCAAGTTCCAGAATGAGTGGAGCAACGTGCTGGTCGTTTTATCTCTCATCGTAATCGGCATCGGTCAGGGCGCGTTGGTGACGCTTCTGTTCAACGTGCTGGTAGCCGCCTTGCCGAAACAATTCGCAGGCGACGTCGGCTCGTTGCGTGGCACCGCCGCCAACCTGGCCGGAGCAGTAGGCACCGCGCTTGCCGGAGCGCTGATGATCGGCATGCTCAGCCTCAATGTCGAGCGCAGTCTGATAGACCATCCCACCCTTCCACTGAAATTGATCAAGCAGGTAGACCTCAATAATGTGATCTTTATCAGCAATGATCACCTGATAGAATCCGTAACGCGCATCACGGCGTCGCCCGAACATGTCAAAGAGGCGGTGCGCATCAACACGGATGCACGTCTGCGGGCGCTGCGGCTGTCGCTCTTTTTTTTGGCGGGCCTTGCGTTCCTGGTGATCATTCCAGCCGGTGAA
Source organism: Alloacidobacterium sp. (assembly GCA_035482895.1). Classification (GTDB taxonomy): domain Bacteria; phylum Acidobacteriota; class Terriglobia; order Terriglobales; family Acidobacteriaceae; genus Alloacidobacterium. The sequence continues at coordinate 6,273 of DATHQH010000211.1, forward strand.
CTATCAAACCATGTCCCCGGCAAGGCGCCGAGTGGACGCCCATAGGTCAATGTGCGCACGGTTGGTTGAAGATCCATTGACGTGACAAAATGGGGTGCGATTCTTTTTTGCGCGATTACGAGCAAAACAGAGGAAGTATTCCAGTCGGGTATGACGGCAGAGTTTAGGCGCTACACTACGTCCCGGGACAAGCTGCCCGTTTACGGCCGAGAGCTTTGAGCATTACCGATCACGTAATCGAAGCCATAAAATTAAGGACCCTATGAACCCCAAAAAAAATTCTGTTCTTTTCCTGCTGCTGCTTTGTCTCGGTTTCGGCCCTCGCACCACGAAAGCGGAAAGCCCAACGGCCTCTATCCAATATGACTCAACCACGCACGTTTTTCGCATCGATGCTGCGGAAACGACTTATGTGCTGGGCATTAACGAGAACCAGCAGGTGCAAACGCTGTATTGGGGCAAACGGCTATCCACCAGCGACCGATTTGAGGCGGCAAAAGCCATGCCGCCTGCGGCTGCTTTCGATCTGTCGATCACCACCACGCCGCATGAGTTTGTGGGATGGGGAGGCGGCCTTTTTGTCGAACCTGACCTGAAGATCACCTTTCCAGACGGAAATCGAGATCTGGCGCTGAAGTATGTGAGTTACAAGATTGACGGCGACCAGCTCAACATTACGATGAAGGATATCTCACGCGAAGTCTATGTGACGCTGCAGTACAAAGCAGATGGAGAAACGGGCGTGCTGCGACGTTCTGCGGATATTGAGAACCGAACGGACGCTCCACTCATCATCGAGCAGGTCTCCGCTGCAACGTGGAATTTGCCCCGCGGCACCAATTATCGGCTGCGCTATCTCTCGGGCCGCTGGGCTGGG
>DATHQH010000212.1:0-4236 GCA_035482895.1 Alloacidobacterium sp.
GGCACGTCTTCAGCCATGCCATCGCCCTTGGGGGGCCCATGCATCAAGGAGGAACGCACTGTCGTGGCCGACATCTTTTCGTTGAGATCGGGCAGGCAATAGAGGACTGCGTGCTGTCCCGAATCATTTGTCAGGCTGAACTCGAGCACCCCGGCCGTGGAATGAGGGTTGCCAGATATGCGCACACCGTGGGGCAACGGACGTCCGGCATGCTGCGCTGCGGTATCAGGCTGCTCGATGTCTGGAAGTTCCATGCCTGGAAGTCCGGAACCGGGACGCCCGGCGACAATGAAATCGCATACGAACAAAAGCTCTGCCGCGCGATGCCAGTGTGACAGGCTTAGAAATGAGTCAGCCCCGACCAGGGAGAAGAGGCGATCTTCGGATGGGAGTGAGTGCTTCAGCCGAAGGAGCGTGTCGATAGTGTAATTCGGCTCGCCGTCCATACGCGGCGCATCGATTGCGGATACTTCAAAGCGTGCGTCGTTTGCGACCGCCAGGCCCACCATGGACATACGGTCATCGAAACTGGCCACAGAGGAGTTCTGCTTGAGCGGTTGATTGCCGACCGGTGCGAACAAGACCTTGTCCAGGCGCAGCCGGTCTGCCGCCGCGCGCGCGATAGCAAGATGTCCGCAATGAGGTGGGTCGAACGTGCCACCGAAGAAAGCAATGCGCATACCCGAAAATACTCTTAGATGATCGTAAACTGTTCGTGCGCAAATCTTCTTTCATGACTGTCACACAAATGCATACGGCCTATGTGGGCCTCGGTTCGAATCTCCTGTCTCAGGCCGGGACGCCTGTTGAGACGATTGGCGCCGCACTCTACGCGCTGGGCGATGCGGGTGAGCTCATGGCCCACTCCTCTCTATATGAAACGGCCCCTGTTGGATTCCTTGACCAGCCTCCCTTTGTGAATGCCGTTGCTGTCCTGCGGACAGCGAAGGGGCCGGAGCTGCTGCTGAAAACATTGCTCGCGATCGAACGCAGTTTTGGGAGAAACCGCGAGAACAGCGTGCCGAAGGGGCCGAGAACTCTGGATCTCGATCTGCTGATGATGGACGATCTGGTCCTGAACACCCCGGTGCTTTCGCTGCCGCATCCGGCGCTCGCTGAAAGAAGATTTGTGCTTGCACCGCTGGCCGAGATAGCCCCTGAGCTGCGACATCCAATTCTCAAAAAAACAGTTCGAGATCTTTTGCTCGCGCTTCCGAACGCCGGAGTGAACCAGAACGATAGCGTTCGAAGGATTCAACGCGTTCCGTAGAATAGGAGCACTGGCTCCATGATGAACAAATCTATCGCCGGACGCGTTTCGCTATTCCTCGCAACATTGCTGTGCTTCTTTAGTATTTTGCAGGTTTGCAGCGCCCAGGATTCCTCGCAGCCATTTTCCGGCGCTGTTGTGGATGAGCAGGGTTCGCCGGTCGCCAACGCAGAGCTGAACAACCTCGATGGAGGTGTTCTCGATAACACTGCAACAGATGGAAGATTCAGCTTCCATAAGGTATCGCAAGGTTCCATTACGGTTCTAGTCAGCGCTCTGACATACGATGCTGTCACAGTTGCAATTCAGCCGGGTGTTCCGGCAAGGATCGTGTTGCATAAGCAACAGGAGCGCATTGTCGTTACGGCATACCGTTCGCCACTGGATACCCTGGACAGTCCCGCCAGCACGCGCGTGCTGAGCCAGCAACAACTGAAAGAAGCAGCAACACCGGCGCTGGATGGCAAGCTGCGCCAGGTTCCCGGCGTGGAGTTGTTCCGCCGGTCGAGTTCATTGGTTGCCAATCCCACATCGCAGGGAATTTCTCTGCGAGGTCTGGGGTCGACGGCTGCAAGCCGGACGTTGGTTGTCTCGGATGATGTTCCGCTGAATGATCCGTATGGCGGCTGGATTCATTGGCAGGAAATGCCGGAGCTGGCAGTGCGTTCGGTGGAAGTGGTGCGCGGCGGCGCGTCTGACTTATATGGATCGAGCGCGATTGGCGGTGTGATCAACGTGCTTCCCGTAAAGCCGGACCAAAACGTGTTTGCCCTTACTACAGGCTATGGCTCAGAGAGCACGACTGATAACGGAGTGCTTGCCTCGTTGAAGCGTGGGCCATGGGCCGGACTGCTAGCGGGCGGAATTCTCGGCACAGATGGATACACGCTGGTTGCGCCCGATCTGCGCGGTCCCATCGACCAGCCGAGTAATGTTCATGCGCAAAACGGGCTAGTTGATCTGGAGAGGACGATTCGTAACAGTGGCCGTATCTTTTTACGCGGAAGCGGATTCAACGAAGCGCGCGACAACGGTACTCCATTGCAAAAAAATGGCACACGCCTCTGGCGTTACTCAACGGGAGTGGATTGGTCGCAGCTCACGCTACGTTTTTACGGCAGCACGGAGCATTACAGGCAGACCTTCTCATCCATAAGCGCGAACCGGACTTCCGAGAAGTTGACGCGCTACGCCGAAGATCCCGCCGATGAGCTGGGAGCCGCCGCGCATTGGCGGCAGGCAGTGGGTAACCATGTCGTATGGATTGCGGGCGCTGATACACACGATGTACGCGCTTCCGATGACGAAGTGCTTTTTACTGGGGCCGGAGGTTTTCAAAATACAGCCGCTCGGCAGCGGCAAACCGGCGTCTACGGAGAGGCGCTGGCCACTTCGGGAAAGTGGACGATGAGCGCATCCGGTCGTGTCGATCACTTCTCAAATTTTGATGCGAAGCAGTGGACACAAACGGGCTCGATGGTGTTCCCATCGTTCAGCGAAACGGTGTTTGATCCGCGGCTTGGAGTTGCGCGCAGAATCACCACAAACGTTGCGCTTCAGGCCTCGGGCTTCCGCGCCTATCGTGCGCCCACACAGAACGAGTTGTATCGCACCGGTCAAGTTGGACAACAGACTACGCTGCCGAATGCCAATCTGCGCTCCGAGCGCGCGACCGGTTGGGAAACTGGTTTCCAGGCGAACGTGCCTCGCTGGCAATCAATGCTGCGTGTGAGTTATTTCTGGACGCAAGTGAATCGGCCCATTACTGCGCTCACGCTGAGCACCACACCCACCTCAACACTGCTGCAGCGTGAGAATCTTGGCCAGATCGAGAGCCGCGGTGTGTCGGTGGATTACGAGGCTCACCCGTTTCACTGGGCCGCGCTCACCGGGGGCTATCAATTCGCCGACGCAACCGTGACGCGCTACGATCAACAGCCGCAGCTCGTCGGCAACTGGATTCCGCAGGTGGCGCGCAACATGGCGACCACACAGGTGCGGGTGAACAACTCCCGCATCGGAGTGTTGAGCCTGCAAGGTCGCATCAGCGGACGGCAATTCGATGACGATGCCAACAACTATCTGCTGCACAGCTATTTTCGTCTCGATGCCTACGCCTCGCGCGAGTTTGGCCGCCACACCGAGTTCTTTGTGGCTGGAGAAAATTTATTCGATAGGTCGATTGAAGTGGGCAAGACCCCAATTACGACTCTAGGAACGCCACGCGTCGCCCGTTTTGGACTGCGCTTACATTTTGGCGATTAACCCTTTCCTTTCACTGAAAATTGATTTTGCTGCTCGCTTTCCTGGTCTTCGCACCGAGGTGTATCGTGTTCGACGGTGCGGTTTCGACCCCTTCGGAAGCAGCCAATGCAATCCAATTCCGGGTCACCGCCAAAAAGGAGCCTCCCTATGGCAACGATTGCTCTTGATCCTCGTCTTGATAAGAAGACGTCTGACTTCATTGCGCAAAAACATCGCATGTATGTCGATGGCAAGTTTATAAATGCCGCCTCCGGCAAAACTTTTTCTGTCTACAACCCGGCAACCGGTGAAGTGATGGCACAGGTGCCGGAAGCCGAGGCGGTGGATGTCGATCAGGCAGTACGGGCCGGCCGCCGCGCCTTCGATGAAGGACCGTGGCCCAGGATGAGCGCATCACAACGCGGACGCTTGATGCTGAAGCTGGCTGACTTGATGGAGCAGCATCTGGAAGAGTTGGCCGAGATCGAATCGATGGACAATGGCAAGCCCGTTTCCGTGGCGCGCGTGGCCGATGTCCCCCTGGCCGTCGATCTCTTTCGCTACATGGCAGGATGGGCTACCAAAATCATGGGCCATACCTTTCCGATTTCCTTTCCCGGCGAGTACCTGAGCTACACGCTGCGTGAGCCGATTGGTGTGGTCGGGCAGATTATTCCGTGGAATTTCCCGTTGTTGATGGCCGCGTGGAAGCTGGGTCCGGC
>DATHQH010000213.1:0-35613 GCA_035482895.1 Alloacidobacterium sp.
CACGCCTGAGCTTCAAGAACCGGCCATCCAAAACCTTCTTCGCGCGAAGGAAACAGCAGAGCTACGGCACCGCTGTAAAGAGCCCTCAACTCTTCATTGGAGAGTTCCACTCGCTCTATGATGCGGTCTGCCAGGCCAGCCGCCTCGCAATACTGGCGCATCACAGGCGTCCATCGCTTCCCTGCCATGACTAGCTTCATGTTCTTGAATCGCGCATCTTTTTGCAGGGCGGCGAAAATCTGCATCGCCCCCAGTCGGTTTTTATACCACTGATTCCCGCCCACGTGGAGCAAGTATTGGCCATCGGAAGCCACGCCGCTCATTCTCTTCGCCTCGGCAATCGCATCCAGCGATGCAGGTGCGTAGTTCCAATTCAATCGGTGGTGTATCACCGCTGTTCGAGAGCGGATACCGGGAGCGAGTCTCTCGAGATCCTCCTGAGTTTTTGTAGAGACGCAGATTACGTGCTCAGCGCTGGAGAGATTCGCCGCAATCCAGCGCTGAAGAACCTTACCTGTAAGCCCGATATTGACTCCGGGATACATTCCGCGCGCTGAATTTATCGCCAACAGATCATGGCATGTAATGAATGCCGGTTTCGCTTCCGCGCATTTCAAATACATGGAGTTTGAGTGATCGCATATATGGACGATATCTGACTGACTGGCTTTCTTGCGAAGATAGGAGGGCGCAAGGAGATACTTATCTATATATCCGATCCATTTCTTTAAGGAGCCGCGAAGAAATGGAAGTCTACCAAGCAATACCGGAGGATACACCGTCTCGACAGTATGTCCTCGTGCGCCAATTCCCTCTTTGAGCATATCCGCATAACGAAGCATGCTTTGTTGTTGGTCTGGCGGGTAGTTGGAGATTAGCAGGACTTTCATTCTTGTTGAATTGAACTTAAAACTACACTAACCTGATCGACCGCTCTAAAACACCATGCAAAGAAACATAATGGCCTGAGAAATCTGCATCTCAGGCCATGCATACTCTTACGTTTTCATTTACTTTGCTATGGGAGCAAGCATCTGGCTCTCGATCCATTCATAGGTCTTCGCCATACCGTCTTTCAGGCGAATGGATGGCTCCCATCCGAGATACTCGAGAATTTTTGTATTGTCACTGTTGCGGCCATTCACACCCTTGGGCGCATCGAGCTTGTAATTTCTCTTGAGCTTTACCCCAGCGATTTCTTCTACGATATCGACGAGTTGATTGATCGTTACAAGCTCGCTGCTGCCTAGATTGATAGGTTCGGTAATCTCACTTTCGAGGATTGCCTGCGTGCCTTTCGTGCAATCATCGATATACATAAAGCTGCGTGTCTGATGACCGTCACCCCAGATTTCAATTTCGTGCTTTCCTGAAACTTTGGCCTGGATGACCTTGCGGCAAATTGCAGCCGGCGCTTTTTCACGGCCACCATCGTACGTGCCTAAAGGCCCATAGACGTTGTGATAGCGCGCCACGCGGGTCTGAAGCCCAAAATCTTCTTCAAAATGGCGGCACATGCGCTCACTGAAAAGCTTTTCCCATCCATACCCATCTTCCGGTAGCGCGGGATATGCGTCTTCTTCTTTGAGTGGCACGACATCGGGGGTCTTCTGCTTGTCGCCGTTATAGACGCAGGCTGAGGACGAAAAGAAGAAGCGCTCTACACCGGAATCCTTTGCAGCCATAAGCATATGGGTGTTAGTGAGCACGCTTAACATACAAAGAGCTTTATTGTTTTCAATAAAGCCCATGCCGCCCATGTCGGCTGCGAGTTGAAATACGACTTGAACGCCGTTTGCGGCCTTATAGCAGTTATCTTTATTCCGCAAATCAAGCGAGAGATTTTCTACATCCCTGGCTTTTTGATACCACTGATCGAGAGGCTTTACATCGACCACGCGCACGACATTCACTCCATGCTTTAACAGCGCTTGTACAAGATGGCCGCCAATAAAGCCGCCGCCACCGCAGACGGCAACCTTCTCATTTGTTAGTTTCATCATTCGCTCCGATGCAAACTTAGATTCAGACCCTTAGTTATTCGTTTTCGTTCCCTCGGCAGAATTATGTGTGATCGTTTTACACATTCTTCGTCAAGCATATTTATGCTGACATCACCTGTATATCTGGCATTGAATAGCCACCGAAACCGTTACAAATAATAATTGCTTTATCTATTGCTGCATCATGGCAATTTGCGAGAGAATGCCGCATCTCTGAGATGCACCACACCGGGCCTCCCGATGCTCAGATAGTTGAACCCTCGCTGAGCCATGGCAGCAGCATCAAACAGATTCCGTCCGTCGATCACAATGGGATAGCGCAGAGTGTAATGCAGACGATCCAGATCAAGGTCGACGAATTCCTGCCAGTCAGTCAGAATCAGCAATGCATCGGCTTCGCTCGCGGCTTCGTAGGCATCCTTTGCATAGGTAAGACTTGTTGATGGAGGCAACACTTGTTTTGTCCGCTCCATAGCAGCAGGATCATAGGCTGAAATGACACACCCTTCTTTCAAGAACTGCGCAATCAGGTCAATGGCCGGTGATTCGCGGATATCGTCAGTCCCGCCTTTAAATGCAAGTCCGAGAACACCAAGCTTTTTCCCGCGGAATGTCCATAGCGCTGAACGAACTTTTTGAAAGAAGCGCTTCTTCTGCTCGGCGTTGATATTTTCGACTTCACGCAGCAGTCCGAATTCGATACCTAACTGCTCCGCTACATAGCGGAAAGCGGCAACATCTTTCGGGAAGCATGAACCTCCATATCCGATTCCCGCTTTGAGGAATTTCGGCCCGATTCTCTCATCGGAGCCGATTCCCTTCGACACCTGCTCCACGTCTGCTCCAACGGCTTCACATATGTTTGAAACCACATTGATGAAAGATATCTTCATCGCGAGGAACGCATTCGATGCATGCTTGATGAGTTCTGCGGCTTTTGTTGAAGTCTGAAGTAGCGGCGGCGGTTCAGCTGCTGTGCGTATGCCGGGCACGGCATTGACGGATTGGTAATACTTGCCGGAGGTCAACGGCTCATAAATCGCGCGCAAAAGATCCCCAGCACGGTCTGTATCTACGCCGATGACAACACGGTCCGTGTGGAGAAAATCCACAACGGCGGTACCTTCACGCAGAAATTCGGGATTCGAAGCCACGTCAAAAAGCTCACGCGGAACGCCATTGCGTTCGATTACACGGCTTATCCACTCATTCGTGTAAACAGGAACGGTGCTTTTTTCGACAATAATTTTATAGTCAGTAATGGAACGGGCAATTTGACTCGCGACCGCATCGACATATGACAGATCTGCACTGCCGGTTTTAGTCTGCGGCGTGCCAACAGCAACAAAGATGGCCTGTGCCTTCTGTGTCGCTGTGTGCAGATCGGTAGTAAATTCGATCAGAGTATTGCGATGACGGTTCAGCAGCTCCGGTAGATACTCCTCGTAGATCGGCACGTTACCGTCGCGGAGCAGCGCTATTTTTGATTCGTCATTATCTACGCAGATTACACGATGACCGATCTCCGCAAAGCATACAGCTGCGACCAATCCAACATATCCCGAGCCAACAACAGCGATTGTGATTCGTTCATTCATACATTTTTCCTTTTTACGGACCATGCAGATTTTATGTTGGGATTCCTCAATGTTAAATGATCAAGTCTGCTCTTCTCGTCTTTGCTGAAACATTTTGCCGATAGCGATTGCCGCACCGCCCATCGAATAGCGAGAAGTAAAACAGGCGAATGCCTTCTTTGCCATTTCTGTGCGCTGAGCATTCGACAACGCTAACCATTTCTGTAATAGCTGATGCGTACCGTCTACGGTGTCTTCTTCCGCGAATCCCGCACCGTCTGCAACCACATCCTGCCAGATATTAACCTTATCGGAGATCAGCACTGGCTTACCACAGGCAAGCGCTTCCGCAACCGAAATGCCGAAGTTTTCCTGGTGTGACGGCAGGATGAATGCCTCTGAGGCGTAAAACGCGCCCCATTTCACATCTTTTTGAAGCAGTCCCGGCCAATGGATCCGGTCAGTAATGCCTAATCTTTGCGCCTGTTTTTCAAGCGTTGCCTTCAAGCCAACCTGATCAGGACCAGCCATTACCAGATGTAGACCGGGATCTGTGCTGGCAATGCGTGAAAATGCTTCAATCAGCAGGTCACAGCCTTTCTTCTCGTGAATTCGCGCCATGAAAACCAGGAACCGGTAATTCCGTATATCTGGACAAATTAAGAAAAAAGCCTCTTTTTGAGCTTCCGGATCACCTTCGGGGCGATTCGTACCATACGGCAACACCACGCCATTCCACTGGTTGGGCCGAAAGCTCAACCACGCCTGATCCTTCTCCGTCTGCGTGGTAAACAAAACTGCTAAAGCGTCTCGCAAAACTGGATATTGGAATGGGCGCCAGTACAAAACCTTTTTTAAGTGTTTAAGTGGATATCTCTCTTGAAACCATGGATCGAGAGCTCCATGAATAAACACTGCATACGGCAACTTATGGTTCACTGCACGCCATGCCGCATAGCTGTGATATTGCCAAATTCCATTGATAACTACAGCATCGTAACGACTTACGTTTTCACGCAGCCATCGCAGCAGCCGGGCTGAGTATCCATAGACGGACTTTACAGGTCCAAACGCATGAACCTTGAACGGTAATTCGCTTATGAAAGCCTCTTTAGGATCATCCAAAGATGCAACTTCAAGATGTATACCTACCTGGCGATAACCTTCTGCAAGCTGTCGCAGACCCTCAGGAGGCCCTCCGTGCTTAAGGGAAAGCGAATAAATTACATGCAAAATACGCAGGGGAAAAGGTGCTTTACCCGTCTCCGATGTGATTTCCATGAAATCGGTACTACCATTCACAGTCGATAAGCTCATTTTAAAAACTCGCTGCTGGCGCTTCTCTTACTGCACGCGAACGTTATATGGAACAGCCTTTGACGTTCCTTGTTTATGGCACAAACTTTGATGGTCACGGTACTCGCAGCCGCATATCCCTGCCAGACAAACCATCCCCTGGATTACAACGTCATACAGTCCGCGCTTCACTTAGAGATTTTGCGCTATTGGTTTACGTCAGCGTTATCTTCCATCTGCTGCAGAATCGGATTGTGCCATTTATTTTTCTTTGCCTTATCTCTTGAAGTGTGCCGCATCAGCCTCTCCTCATCATTTGAGATCGATGGATTGAGCCGGTTGCCGGAATTTCGCGAATTACCAACCATCAAATTCTTCCTTGCATTCAAAATACTTGACTGTGTTCGGGTTGAAGATTGGGAGGAAGATGTCGATTGATAGGAAGACGAAGAATGGTAGGAAGATGTGGGCGGATGCGATAAAGTGACATCCGGATTAAGAAAGCTGCCCTGATCCAGTTGCCTGAAGGGACTAGCGCTGCTCTGTGTCGCGTCTGGATTTTCGCCGAGAGAGGATTCAACTTTCTCGAGGGGGCTGCGACTATAGTCTTGACGTTGATCTACCTGCTGCGATGTAGATTTACCTCCGGTGTTGCTCTGCTCCACTACTGTTTGGGGTGAGGAGACATCTTCACCTACTAAATGAGATGTAGTTTTATCTCCGGTGTTGCTCTGTTTCACTACTGTTTGGGGTGAGGAGGCATCTTCACCTACTAAATGAGTAGACGTAGGCGGCTGTGTTGTTGGCGCGGGAAGCATAGAATTTATCGCAGTCGCGCTTCCCATGCTGCCAACCCTCCACGACGAGGCTGGAATAATGCTGCCACCGGCTGTCCAACCTCCGCCTTGCAGTGCAGGGCCGCCTTGAAGCGGCGAGGTCCCGCTGGTTGTAAGATTGATCTTGGATTCGATTGAAGATGAAGAACCTGATCTGGCAGAACTTCGACCGATCACTTCTACAACATTTGTAGGGACCTGCAGGTGCAGTCCCGTCAATATCGTAGAATCCCTCAGCGAAACATCGACCTGGAACGGAACGCGGCTTATTGCATTGTATTGGGTGATAACAGGACTGAGCGGTGTCGCAGCGAGGCTTGCCCCAATCGCATCGTAAGGCAATATATGCTCATCTGGAGTGCCTACGTTATTAGCACCTGGCACGATTTCATTGGTTGGAATAGGAGATACATTCGAATCAAGTCCGCTGAGATTTGAGTCCAGTGGCCCGGATAGGGAAGTAGTCAATTGAGCTCCAGCGAATGTAGTGCAAAGTATCCCAAGCACTGCGAGGAATACACTCCTGCGAAACTCGTGGACATCTGGCTTCATCGAAGGAAAGCTCCTTTTTGAGGCGGGTGCTTCAGGGCGAGTGCAGGCATCTTAAAGCATATCCACAGGAAGGCCGAAAAAAGTATAGCGTTGCGAACAGCCAGCAAGTGCACCCAAAGACCCGCTTCTGTGACAAGCGAGTTATACAGTAATGCTAAAATCGCAATTGTAGATACCATCTCCGGCAAATTAACCCTTAGAAACTCTGCCAGCAATCGAAAGAGTGCACAGACGAGTATGGGATAAAGAACCATTCCCCAGAGACCAAAATCAATCGCGCCTGCTGTATAAAGTGAGTTGGCTTCATCTTTATAGGCAAAATTAAACTGAGTATTGGCAACACTTTCTTCTTGGTATAAAAACGCTTCCTTATCTTCCCAGAACGCCGAAGGTATGACTAATTGAAACTCGTGCAATGCATTTTTTCCCATTGCAGTTGGCATGCGCAGGCTGGCATCGAGCAAATCGGAAAGATACCCCAAAATGAAGGTGCGCTTTTGGAGGTTCTTCTCGAATCCTTCGTTTGCCTTCGAAGTGTTGCCGCTTTCGAAGAGATCGATAGCAAGAGATATGCGGTCAACCAGTGAAACCTTATGCTTACCCCATCCGGCAACACGCAGATAATAGAAGGTCAAGGCTCCGACAAAAATGATTATGACAAGAATAAAGGCGTAAACAATTTTTTTAAAAAAAGACCATGTCGGTCGAAATGAACTGAACCGAGAAGCAATGAGCGCCATCACAATGAAGTACAGGATGCCGCGTCGTCCGGTTGGCACCAGTAAGATAAATTGGACAATCAGTGCAAACCCAATGGCCGACTTGAGCGCGTTTTTTGGCCACGCTAAGTAAGTCAGACATGTAAAGGCGAATAGTGCCGGAAAAAGCCATGCTAAAAGACCGGCAAGGACAGTAACATGGCCGCCACTATCCTGGGAAGTACCCATATAACCCATCGTGCCTGTTAGATAGCCCACTATGATCAGGACAGTTCCGAAGAAAATAAATGCAACGGCACGATTATCGAAATTAAGCTTAAAGTTAGAGCCAAATATTGGGGATTCATAAATTTCCCCCAGGGCGTAAAGTATGCCGGAAGAAATCAAAACCGCGGCCATTGCGCGAGATACCGCTTCAGCATCCCTATTAAAAAATTCTGCCAGGCCCCGGTCGCCCCGTGAAATTGTCAGCCAACTGTTAAGCACTCCAAAGCCATAACCTGCTGTATTTGCGATGCAGAAGAAATGAGCAAAACGGATTGGGCGGCGCCGAACAACAACTTCCCAGAGGGTATAAAATCCAACAAATGCGCCGACAGACGATGACACTACCAGCATCGTGTCCGTTGGAAAAACCCATGTAAGTAGACCGACACTGAGAAGCAGAAGCGGGAAATCCAGGAAATAAAGTCGTCTGAGCGGCTCCCAATTGTCCCCCAATCGCCGGACTGAACGAGCAGACCCGGACCATGAAAGATCAACCTGCGGATTAAATGTTGTGCTCATCGCTGGAAATTACCAATAAACCGTCATTGCCTAACCTGGCACCCTCAAAGTCAAACTACTGGAGGAAAATAAGCAGGCTACTCGTGAGGGTAATGGCTGCTTCAATGCCGCGGTATGTCGCGATTTTGGGGATACTGGACGGGACGAATAAGATATCGCCATCTTTGACCTGGATATCCGCCTGAGAGCCGTATGTCACGTGCTTAAGATCCAGATCTACCTCTTCCCTGCCCTCCGGCGTTTTGCGGATGAGTTTTGTCTTGCTCAGCGCAGCCGTCTTATCCCATCCGCCGGCGAGTGAAAGGGACTGCAAAATTGAAACAGGGGTATTGTTATCGATCAAAAATCCTCCCGGCTTAAGCACATCACCTATGACATAAATGATGCCTGCCTTTGCGACAATGATCGTATCTCCCGGCTGGATGATGGGGTTCTGTTGAGCAAACATCGTGTCAGGCCCAGCTTGAAGAGGTATGGTCACTGGATGTTGCGGGTCATCGCGATGGACGATCGAAACCGTTTTGCCAGCCGTGCTCTGAACTCCACCGGCGACCGAAATCATGTCTAACAATTTACGGGTACCCAGAGTGGGATAAACACCAGGAGTTCGTACCTCGCCTAAAATCGTAGCTCCTTGCGATGCGTATTCTACAATAAAGACAGTGACATGAGGATCGATGATGAGGCGGCGTGATCGTAGCTCTTCTTCTATCTTGAGAGCAGCATCAATTGTATTCAGGCCAGCCAGTTTCATCATACCGAGCACGGGCAGATCCACCTCGCCGTCCTGGCTCACCCGGACCGATGTTGTCAACTCAGGCGTATCAAATACGACGACATTCAGCAAATCGCCAGACCCAATGGCAATGTTAGGTGCGGAATTGAGCTGCTGACTCTGCGATGAAGGGGAAGACTGCGACTGCGCAAGCGCCGTAGCTCTAGGAACACCCAGGATCGAGGAAGAAACAGCGATGGCAAGGATCAGCGAATACAGCAACTTACTTTTCTTCATCCGCCACCCCATAGCCAGCTCCATATTCCTTATAACCATAGCCATATCGCTTTGAATAGGTGTAGTAATTTTCCAAACGAAGATCAACGTCATTGACGACTGTACCTAAAAGTCTTGCATTGACTCGGTGCAGCTGATTACGAACTCGCGCCAGAGCTTTCTTACGCGTAACTCCCGATCGCACGAGGATAAAGACGGAGTCCACGAGGGGAGCAAGACTCAGGGTGTCAGATACAGCAAGTACTGGAGATGTGTCGAGAATTACATGGTCATACTCAAGCCGCCACTGCAACAGCAGATCTTCCATGCTTCGCGATGCCAGCATTTCACCGGGATTGGGAGCGATCGGACCTCGTGTAACGAGGGTCAGATTGGGAAGGTCGGGTAATGGCTGCTCATAGGCTTCACCTCCAGATTCGCGGGAAAGCAGAGTCGATAACCCTACCCTGTTCGATGTTTTGAACTTCAGGTGCTGCGTTCCTTTACGGAGGTCCGTATCGACCAATAACACTCTCGCTGATCTTCGTGCGAACGAGATAGCAAGATTAGCCGCGCAAGTGGACTTGCCTTCCGCCGCAAAACTACTGGTCAGTAACAACAGTCTTGGCTCACGGTCAACTGCCGAGAGTAAGAGTGAGGAGCGTAACGTTCGAAATCCTTCCGCGATGACAGATTGAGGGTCTGTGTAAGAAATCAGATCGGATGCGACTCTGGCAGCGCGTTCTTTTTCGAGCGCACTTCGTTCTGAAGTGGTAACGCCAATTTTCTTCGCTACGTCGAAGTGTGGGATCACCGCCAGCGCAGGCAATCCAGAGATAATCTCGGCGTCATCGGAAGTGCGTATCGTGTCATCCAGAGATTCGAGGAAGAGCGCTACAATCGTCCCCAACAGCAGACCGCCGAGCAGGCCGAACAGCAAATCACGAGTCTTCTTTGGAGAGATCGGTCGAGAAGGCTCGGCGGCCCGGTCAATCACATCGATATTGTTGGAATTCAGACCAGCCGTGATGCCGGCTTCTTTTAATTTCGTCTGCAGCGCGTCATAAAGATCGGAGGCAGAGTCGGCCCCGTGCTTCAGAATATCGAATTCCGCAGTGGATTCATTTGCACGATAGGCTTCCTGTTTGATCTGCTCCAGGCGATCCCGCAGTAAATTCTCAGTCTTGACGGAAGTGTTAAATTCCTCCTCAAATCGATTGGTGAGGTTGTTGATCTCGGTATCTATGTTCGTCTGAACCGATGCCAGCTGCTTTTCCGCTTCTTTTACCTTGGGCCAGTCCGGACCATACTTTGATTTCAGCTGGGCATATTGGACCATCAATTCGCTTTGTTGCTGGCGAAGAGATGTCAAGGTTGTGCCCGGAGCCACAGAAACCAATAACTCCGGATTTCTTGTTTGCGCGAGCCTATACCGCGCTTCCTTAACAATCCGGTCGGCCTGCGCTTCAGCCAACTGCTGATTCACTGTGCGCAGATTTTCGGTAACGAGTGTGTCACCTTCCGCGTTCATCCCAACGAGATTATTTTGTCTTTGGTATTTCGCTACTTCCTGCTGTGAATTCTCGACCTGCTTTTTCAGGGTATTCAACTGCCCGGCCAGCCAATTCGAGACGCGATTGGTACCCTCGTACCTGGCGCGGAGATCGCGCTCCATATATGCATCGAGAATAGCATTCGTTATCGCAGTGGCAAGTTTTGCATCCGGATTTCTGAAGCGAACCTCCACCAGATTTGTGCCCGGGATAATCATGATCTTCAGGTTGCCGGTGAATGTACCTAGTAACGCGGCTCGCTGACTTGGTGATAAATGACCTGTGTAGGGAGAATCCTTGAAGATGCTCGAAAAGGGCGGTTTGTGATAAAGATCCAGAGTATTAATGACATCGAGCGCAACCGTTTTGCTGCGCATAATTTCCACTTCGGTCTGCAGACGCTCTGAGGAAGCGTCTTCGCCTCCAAGCTTTTGCTCGATCAGATCGTTGATGCCGATGTTCGTCGATCGGCCCAGATCGATGTCAATCTGAGCGACAGCTTCATAGAGCGGCACTGACAAGAAGGCAAAGTAACTGGCGACCAGAATGCCGAGCAGGAGGCAGACTAGAATCACCCACTTTCGCTTGAGGATGATCTTACGGACATCGCCTGGGGTCAGAACGGAATGTTCTAAGTTTCCGCCGCCTGCAGGGGCCAGGGGCAATTCCTGTCTTTGCGGCGTAATCGCTTGTCCTTGCATTCCTGGTTTTAGCTCCTTGTTCTTTCGCCTTAAAAAATTAAGCCTGTAAGCTTCAAGGTCGATACATTGCAAAGTGCGCTGTATCTATATTGCCTTCAAAGATTCTTCCGGGGGGAGGATTGTTTTGCAACTCCCAGCTCTAAGATGTCTGCCAATTGCCCGATCTCACCCGGCATCCGAGCTGTCTGCGAACGAATGGGAATTTAGATGCAGAAGGTCCGTTTGACACATCAACTCTTTCAATACGAATCGGCATAAAAATCTCTCGACATAGTGTGAATCATATCCACGGGAGCTCGAATCAAGACCATCTCCCTTTAAGTAGAGCAATGCATCCTGGACTCTGTATCCACATGTATCCATATTCGTTTTCAATTGCCTCGTCGAAGGCCCGCACCGTGCTTGCATCCGTACTACAGAGTGATCGTTCGGCTTGAGAATGAAATGATCTGAACATCGCAGGGTTCAAATCTTCTGTATGGACCGGCCGAGAAAGCCACGAGTCGCGCCATGAGGGCTCAAACGGTCACATATGTACACGATAACGAACGGCAGGAAGGCGGTCAATGAAAAGTGTAAGGGAGACCGTGTTTACCGTATGAATTCATAAAGAAAAGCGAGAGCCGGTGGCTTGATAGCCACCGGCTCAGGTTACCTGCGTCTCTCTTCGCTTAGTTGCCTTGGGGGTAATCCACGCGGACTGCGAGGATTTCATAAGGATGGATAGGAACAGTCACATGGTCGCCTTCAATCTGGAGAGGCGCTCCCTGAGGCTGTTCCATCAGGTTTGTTTCTGCAGCAGCAGTCGCGCCGTGTGGCAATGTGATTTCTACGCTCGCCTCTTTTCCAGCCGATTCATACATGTGCAACATCAGCGAATTACTGTCTTCCGCCTTTTTCATGGCTGTAAGCACAACGTTCTCGGGCTTGACGGCCATAAACGAATGCTCCAAAGGAAGCGTTCCGGTATGTGCTTCCACCTGCATCGCCTTCAGGGGGTAATTGTATTCGTAACCGTGACGGACAGTTAACGCCTGTCTCCAGTCTCCGGCATGCGGATACAAAGCGAAGGTGAAGTGCTGGTGACCGCGATCCGCTACCGGATCAGGCCAGGTGGGCGAACGCAGGAGGGAAAGCCGCAGGACATTGCCCGCCCCGTCGTACCCATACTTCGTGTTGTTGATCAGGCTGAAGCCGTGTTGTCCGTCACCAAGATCAGCCCAACGAAGTGCTGGAACTTCAAACTGAGCCTTATCCCAGCTGTTGCGACGAGTTGTGGGACGCTCGATACTGCCATATGGAATTTCATAGGTAGCTTTATCACTCGTGGCCGCCAGCGGAAATGACGCCTTCAACAGAATGTGGTCTTCATGCCAGTCAATGTCGTTCACCACGTTGACCACATCCGTATCGGCTGAAAGCTGAATTTCCTGCACGAACTTCGAATTCTGCCAATGACGTGCGACCCGAATCGAAGCGCGCGCCGGACCCTTTTCTACAAGCTCGACGGAATCAGCATCAGTGAGTTTTGTCGGAGGAACATCCAATGTGCCTGGATCAATGTTCCATGCATCGTAGTCCTTTGGCGTGTCCTTGAATGCTTGTAATTCATTTCCGCACCCGCCGCTGGCCAGGGTTTCAAAGTTCGACTTCTTGTCAAAGAGGCTCGTAATGCAGCCTGTGGTTTTGTCCACTGTGACACGTACCGTTGCATTTTCGAGCGTAAGCCCGTTCACCTTTAGATCGCTGGTGAAAGGCTTCTCGCCCGGAACCACATGCAGCACCTGGTAGCCCATGGACGGCACATTCTTTGCCTCGACGAGCAGCTTATAGGTATTAATTCCCTTGTCGCTTGAGAGAACAGTCGAGGGCAGAACATGGTTCTGCGCATCGAGCACGGAGACGCCATTCGCGGTTGTATTCGGCATCTGCACATCCACTTCAACCGGTCCGGACCGTTCCCATGCCAGAGGATTGAAAATGAGCACCGGCACTTCGCCTGCCGCCTTGGTGTTGATATGCGCGGCAAGGACCTGTATCGAGTCCTGCGTAATCTGACTCGTTTCTAAACGGGTCTTATCGAACTGCTCCTGGGCTTCCTTATAAATAATGCCTATGCCCGATCCGGCTGCGAGGTCGTGAAAGCCATTGAAGGTAATCGTCTTCCACGCATCGGTCAGCTGGTCATTCGGATAGGGCTTTCCGTCCAGCCATGCGAGCGAGGCATACTTCTCGGCATTGAGCGTCCATACTTCGCTGTTGCGCATGTTAGCTTTGTGGTTAGCCTGCGTAGTCTGCACGCCACGGTGGTATTCAAAGTACAGCTCACTCTTCCAGGTTGGAATGGCAACCTGGCCGGCCGGCGGGGTAGGAGGAGGGGTATAACCCTTCATCACCGAAAAATAATCCCAGGTAGGCGATTCGGGGGCGACTTGCTTCTCTATCGAGGTGAAGAACGTCTGAGCGGTTCCGAATTTGTAATGCGGAACGATTTTGTCCGGTTGTGCCCAATGAACGCCCTCGTCGAGAACGGCGCGTGTCGGGCCGCCACCGTGATCGCCGATGCCGTAAAGATCCATCATCTCGGTCATTCCCGGCGCCCGCTCCCTTGACTCCGCCAAATCATGGGAGAGCCTTACGGGGTTCAGATTGTTATTCGCGTAGTCATGCGGAAAATAGGTAAGGACCTTGCTGCCGTCCGGCGACTCCCACCAGAAGAGCTTGAACGGAAGTTGATTGGTGTCGTTCCATGTCATCTTCTGGGTTACGAAATAATCGACACCCGACTTCTTGTAGATCTGCGGAGTCTGCCAGTTATAACCGAAGGAGTCCGGATTCCAGCCGATACGAACGTCGACGCCGTATTCTTTCAGAAAGAATCTTTTGCCGAGCAACAGTGAACGCGCCTGCGACTCGCCATCGGGCAGGTTAAGATCCGGCTCGACCCACATGCCACCGACAACTTCCCATCGACCTTCCTTGATGCGCTTCTTGATCTCGTCGTTGATCGCTGGATATTTATCCGCCATCCACGCGTTATATTGAGCGGCAGACTGTGTGTAGGTGTAGTCGGGATATTCGTTCATCAATTGCAGTGCTGTCGAGAAGGTGCGCTTCACTACATCGACGGTTTCCGTCCAGGGCCAAAGCCATGCAGCATCAATGTGCGAGTTGCCCGTCAGATGGAATGTGGCTTGCTGCATAACTGGCCGCAGTGCTTCTAATTCGCTGACGGATTGCTTGAGCGAGGCATCAAATTTCTTCTGGTCGCTCGCATCCAGCGCCTTCAGATCGACCGTATTGATCGATTTTTCCAGCGTTGCCTGGTCGCCCGGAATATCCTTCGACAAACTGGGAATGAGCAGCACGGCGGAAAGGAATTGTTTGCGCAGGTCATCTGGATTGGGGCGATTCTCCGCGAAATCGATCTTGAATTCTGCGTCGTGGAAATGCTTTTGATCGACAGTCTGAAGGATCTTGACGGCGATCAATACCCTGTCGCCCGGCTTTGCATGGTCGAGTAACACGATCGGTTCAAGATCGTCGCCCAGAGCCACACGACTTCCATTGAAGTAGATGATCTGGGGCATCGGGCCATTTGCATTCGCTACAAACCGAAACCAGATTCGCGTGCCCGTCAGATCGTATCCATGAAGTGTCTTGGGGACCTCCACCCAGCGGCGATACCACGCAGCCTCACCCGACGATTCGGCGCCGGGCTTCACTATCTGCCAGTTTGAGTCGTCGAGATCAACGCTTTCACCGTGTGCCACGTCGCCTGCGTGAAACCGCCATTCGCCTGCGGGCAGGTGGTCCAGTTCGCCAAGCCGCTCGATCACAGCCCGGGCTTCACTGGGCATCGATTTAGTAATCTGTGCGGTTTGCTGCGTATCCTGTGCCCGCACAAACGATGAAAAAAACAAGGCAGTGGCGCAAATCGTGCTCAATGCCACCCCGCGACCCAATCCAGTCTTCACCTGCAATCTCCTTGCTCATGATTCCCGCGTATCTTTGGCAGAAGCCGTTATGGAACGTCGGGTAGAGACGGGTTGGATTATATTCCCAAAAAACCCAAAAGTGGAAACGATTCCATTTTTCCTCGACAAAATGAACACAGCACTTTGCAGGATGACTAAACCGACCCGGCTCTGCCCGTCTTCCCGCGGCCATCTGCTTACATCTCCGCGCAGTCCCCTTTGCGATTTAGTAGACTCATCATCAGCATGATGCGCCGCCTGGCTTTCCTATTCGTCAAACTGACTCCCTTTTGCCTCACAGTCCCTTTTGCCGCCGCGCAAGGCACACACCTCTGGACGCAGCAACGCTTCGAAGATTTGGAAAAAGGCACTCCCAAGGGGGTTGCGATTCGGAGTGACGGAATACTCGAGCCGGGTCCCGAGGTCCGTCAAATCGCGGTGACACCTTCCAGCTATATTTGGTCGATTGCGGCGGACTCTGCGGGAAATGCCTACGCAGCAACCGGTTCTCCGGCCACTGTGCTGAGGATTGCGCCCGATGGAAAAATCACGAAGCTTTTTTCCAGCAAAGACTTGACCGTGCAGGCTGTCCGTGTTGCCAAAGACGGCGCGGTGTACGCCGCTACCCTGCCCTCGGGCAAGGTCTATAAACTTCCTCCCGGCGCAACCGACCTAGATGAGAGCAAAGCCGAAGTGGTCTTTGATCCGGTCCGGACAGAAGACAAGCCGAAATACATCTGGGACCTGGCCTTCGACGCTGCCGGGCAGCTTTACATCGCG
This sequence comes from Alloacidobacterium sp., assembly GCA_035482895.1. Classification (GTDB taxonomy): domain Bacteria; phylum Acidobacteriota; class Terriglobia; order Terriglobales; family Acidobacteriaceae; genus Alloacidobacterium. Next base: position 15,772 of record DATHQH010000213.1, read on the forward strand.
ACCGGCGGCCCGGCTGCTGTCTACCGCGTAGATGTCGCAAAAAGCGGCGCCAAACCGGAGCTGTTTTTTAAGAGCGACGAGCAGCATATTCGCGCGATCGCCTTCGATAAATCCGGAAATCTGATCGCTGGCTCAGACGGAAGCGGGCTGATCTATCGCGTTAACAGTAGCGGCAAAGGGTATGTCCTGTACGACGCGCCAAAGCGCGAAATCACGGCCGTTGCGATTGCCGATAATGGCAACATTTACGCCTCGGCTGTCGGCGGCAAAGGGCAGAGCACGCTGCCGCCACTTCCGGTACAAGGCATTCCATCGGTGTCGGCGACCATTACGATTGTGCAGCCCGGCTCCGTGCAGGCATTCAACGGCAATACCGTTATCCCGGATGGTTCGGAAATTTACGAAATTCCTGCCCAGGGAGCGCCGCACCGACTCTGGTCTGGTCACGATGACATCGTGTATGCGCTGATTTGGACGCCGCAGGGGCTGCTCGCAGCCTCCGGCAACCGGGGTAGGATTTATCGCATCGGTGAGCAGGGCCAGTATGCCGATATCGCTCACCTGGAAGCCTCACAGGCGGTGGACTTCGCGGATTCCTCACAGGGAATCTACGTCGGCACAGCCAATACCGGCAAAATCTATCTGCTGAGTCATGCGCAGGCTGCAGAAAGCACTTACCTGAGTGACGTATTCGACTCGGGAGCTTTTTCGCAGTGGGGCCGCGCCGAGGTTGATTCCCCTTCCACCAACTACGACTTCTATGCTCGCGCCGGAAACATTGAGAATCCCGAGCGTGCCTGGAGCGACTGGAAAAAAGTCACGCCTAACAACGGTCCGCTTGGTCTTGAGACTGCACGTTTTGTCCAGTGGAAGGCGGTGCTGCATCCAGGCACAACCGTGGGTGCCGTTGGCATCAACTATCTGCCGGTCAACATGGCTCCGGTCATCGACGATATCGTGGTCGTGCCGGGGGCGCGCGTCAATGCTCCTCAAGTGCAGCCGCAACAACAACAGCCGATCAGTATTAATTTCAATGTGCCGCCAAACCCAGGTTTGCAGTTCAACCAAGAGCCTGGACGGGAAGCACTATCCGGAGTTCGGGACAAGTCTGCGGTAACGGCGCGGTGGGTGTCTCATGACGATAATGGCGATGAGCTCGTCTATTCGCTCTACTATCGCGGCGACAACGAGACGAATTGGCAGTTGCTGAAGGCAAAAGTGGATGAGCGTTATCTCACCTTTGACGCAACCGCTCTGCCCGACGGAGCTTACCGGCTCAAAGTGGTGGCCAGCGATGCGCCATCGCATAATCCCGGTGAGGCTTTGACGGCCGAACGCGTGAGCGACCGTTTCCTGATCGATACCACGCCTCCGGTGCTCTCGGCCATGGAAGCGCATCTGGTAAATGGAAAACTTCACGTAGCCCTTACAGCGACAGATAGCGCCACTCCGATTTCACATGCCGAGTATTCCGTCGATGCGGGGCCATGGCAATATGTAGAGCCTGTCGGCAAGCTCTCCGATTCACTGACAGAACACTATGACTTCGAGGCACAGATCAAACCGCAACAACCGGCCGCGCTGGCACCTGTGAATCCCGCGGAACATCTGGTCACGGTGCGAGTCTACGACCGCTACGAGAATGCGGCCGCAGCAAAGGCAGTCGCCCGGTGAGATTTGAGCTTTTTGTCGCAGCGCGCTATCTGCGTGCTAAACGCCGCCAGGCCGTTGTCGGGGTCATTACGGCCATCTCCGTGGCTGGTGTCGCGGTTGGTGTAGCCTCCCTCATCGTCGCACTTGCGATTACCAACGGAATGAGTCGCGATCTGCGAGAAAGGCTTCTCAGCTCAACCGCGCATGTGCTGCTCCTGCGCGTGCAGAGCGACGGTATCCACGACTGGCGCGAGCTCACAGACCGCTTGCGTCATTTGCCGCATGTGACTGCGGCTGCTCCAGGACTGTATGAACCCGTCCTGGTGTCGCGTGGCGCACTCTCTGGCGGAGCGGAACTGAAAGGTATCCTCCCGCAGGAAGAGCGGGGCGTCAGCGACCTGCTTTCGAATATCACACAGGGCAGCGCCGCCGCGCTTTCGCAGCCCGCAGATGCGGCTCCCGCCGACGATGTGAATCGTGCCACTCCGCCGCTGGTGATCGGCTCCGATTTGGCGAATACACTGGATGCCAAGGTGGGCGATACGGTCACCGTGACCAGCCCGCAGGGCGAGTTAACTCCCTATGGTCTGGTTCCGAAATATCAGCGGTTTCAGATTGCAGGCATTTTCCACTCCGGCTTCTATCAATATGATTCGAGTTTCGGTTTTGTCCGTCTGTCAGACGCACAGCATCTTTTTGGAGAGCCGGATGTCGTCTCAGTGATCTCTTTCAAGGTCGACGATTTGTACCACGCCGATCGTATTGGCAAGCAGATCGAGGAGGCTGCCGGCCCCGGATTTGAAGCAACGAACTGGATGGAGCAAAACCGGGAGCTCTTCCGCGCATTGAAGCTCGAACAGGTAGTCACCTTCATTGTCATCGGTCTTATCGTGTGCGTGGCGGCGCTTAATATTCTCATTGCGCTGACCATGATGGTGATGGAGAAGACGAAGGATATTGCCGTGCTGATGTCGCTGGGTGTACAACCGGGCCAGATTCGTCGTATTTTTCTGATGCAGGGATTTCTTATCAGCCTCTTGGGTACAATTTTCGGCCTGGTTCTCGGATACGTATTGGCCTGGGCCGGTGGACACTATCGCTTCATCCATTTGTCGGCGGATGTCTATTCGATCGATTACCTGCCCTTTTCACCCCGTCTGAGGGATGGATTCATTGTCGCCGCTGTGTCCCTTGGAGTATCGCTTCTGGCCACGCTCTACCCCTCAAGTTCCGCGGCACGGGTCCTTCCTGCCGAAGCATTGCGATATGAATAGAGGAGCAACCCGCGGAAGCATCCGCGCCTCGAATCAGCGAATGTTCGCTCGGCCTGTATATTTTGTTCGAAATACCTTCGATTCCGCCGTCTGCATGCTCCTTATCTGCCTGCTCGCTTTTACGTCAGGACGGTTTTGTTTCGGATATTCGGTGTTGACCCATCAACAGATGATCGATTTTGCGTGGGCTGATTCGATCAGGCCACTGCTGCTGGAACGCTATCCAAACACGACAGCGGCGCAATTGCGCGAAGCGCAGGCCTATGCCTATGGGGGTTGCTCGATTCAGGACGCGGGCTATTATCCTTTTGGCGAAATGTTTTTCAGCGACCTGCTGCACTACATTCGCACAGGCGATTTTGTCGCAAGTCTGATACGCAATGCGCATAACGTGGATGAACTAGCCTTTGCATTAGGCGCGCTCTCGCACTATGTCGGAGACAGTGTTGGCCACCATGATGCCGTCAATCCATCGACGGCCATTGTGTTTCCGAAACTCGCACTGCAGTATGGACAGTCCGTCACCTATGACGAGAACCCGCACGCACACGTCCGGACGGAGTTTGCCTTTGATATCGATCAACTGACGAAAGCACACTTAGCTCCCTCAGCTTATTTGCATCACATTGGCCTAAAAATCTCATTCGACCTGTTGGAAAGAGCGTTTTACGAAACCTACGGGTTGCACCTGCCACAGGTGCTCGGAAATAAACGGCGCAAAGCAGTGATGGAGTCCTATCGCTTCTCAGTGCGCAGTTTTCTGCCTAATTTTGCCTATGCGGAAGCGTTGATTCACCAGCATGATTTTCCACCCGATTCGGATACGGAAGAATTTCAAAAATTTGACAAGCAACTACAGCTTGCCGACTACAACAACGGCTGGCAGAATACCCGGAAAAAGCCTGGAGTCAAGACACATTTGCTCGCTTTTGTCGTCATCATCGTGCCGAAAATCGGTCCGATGTCCTATTTAGCGATTAAGATTCCAACCGACGCGACACAGGCCAAGTACGTGGCCAGCGTAAACCGGTCGTTAGACATGTACGAAGGCCTGCTGGATCACCTGCGCGAGTTCCCTGCCCAGACTCCAGAAGCCATAATGCACCTGGATAACCGTGATCTCGATACCGGATATATCGTGCAACCGGGAGGGTATCCTCTGACGGACAAGACCTATGCCAAGCTGCTGACCCTCATCACGGCAAACCCGGCGCAGCCAACCCCATCTGGGCTGAAACACGACATCCTGGCTTATTACTCGGATCCGAATTCCCCCATCATTACCAAAAAAAATGCAAAAGCCTGGAAGAATGTCCAGGATCAGCTGGCGATTCTGCAGGGCATGCCGGTAGTGCCAATCAAGTAAGAGGTCGGATCATGCTGTGTTATGCATGGATTACGATACGCCGCGAAAAGATCTCAAAACCCGCAAAGATTGACGGAAATGTTTGGCACGGCAACTGCAACTATTTCTCTGAAAAGTTGTTCGAACGAAGCACCATAGATTGAACTTATGTGCACGTGGACGAAAAAACGGACGATCTTGTGCTTCCTTTTTGGTGTCCAACAGTGGTAGAGGTAAGTATGGGAACCTTCTCCGCCAGCTCGATGCCTCCATCCGCGAATCAGGGATTTGCTGGCCTGAGTCCTTTGGGAGACGCCGCGCATCCATTAGTGCAGATAAAAAACCTGCGCAAGGAATACACGACCGGACGCGGAAAGCTGGTGCTGTTTGAAGGGCTTAGTTTCGATGTCGCGCAAGGCGACCTGTTAGCCATCGTAGGTCAATCCGGAGCGGGAAAAAGCACACTTTTGCACATTATAGGTGCTCTTGATACCCCCTCTGACGGTGACGTATACTGCGCCTCAATTCCTTTGAGAACTCTATCGACCAAACAGGCCGCAACCTTCCGCAACCGGGAGATTGGCTATGTCTGGCAATTTCATTATCTTTTGCCCGAGTTTACGGCGCTGGAAAATGTGGCGATGCCTCTTCTGGCGCGCGGCATGCGAAAAGCGGAGGCCTGTAAAAACGCGGCAAGGTGGCTGCAGGAAGTGGAACTTGGCGATCGCGTCGAACACCGGGCGGGCGAGCTTTCGGGCGGCGAGCAGCAGAGGGTTTCACTGGCGCGCGCCCTGGTCACGCAGCCGAAGTTGTTGCTGGCAGACGAGCCGACAGGCGATCTGGACAGCGGAACAGCCGATCTGGTGTTTAGCCTGATTGAACGACTTCACCAAAGTCATCATTTAACGTCTATTATCGTGACGCACAATATGGCGCTTGCACGGCGATGTAGCCGGGTTTTACGACTCGAAAAAGGCCGAGTTGATGCACTAAATCCGCAGGAGGTATAGGCGGATCGAGTACGACCGGGAGGAATGGCAACAGACTTCCCGGGTAAGCGGGATGGATGCGAAAGCGTCCAGACCAAAGGCCGCTCTTCACTGGGCCAGTTTTCAAATAGGTTGAGAGCGGCGGCAAGGGATGAAGACATCTGCAGTTTGCGAATGAACCCTCCAAAGAAGGGTATCGGGCTGAATGGCTCGAAATTCGACAAAGGCAGCAGGTCTTCGTAGGGGGAATATGTTCGAACGCTATACAGAAAAGGCACGTCGCGTCATATTTTTTGCACGGTATGAGGCCAGCCAGTTTGGCTCCCCGTACATTGAGACCGAGCATCTACTGCTCGGCCTGTTGCGTGAGGACAAGGCGCTGACCAACCGTTTTCTACGGTCACATGCGTCAGTAGAATCCATCCGGAAGCAGATTGAAGGGCATACAACGATTAGGGAGAAGGTTTCAACTTCTGTCGATCTTCCTCTTTCCAACGAATGCAAGCGCGTACTGGCCTACGCGGCAGAAGAAGCGGAGCGGTTGTCGCATAAACACATCGGAACGGAACACCTGCTCCTGGGGCTGCTCCGGGAAGAGAAATGCTTTGCCGCTGAGATTCTGCATGAGCGCGGGCTGAAATTGCTGGCCATCCGTGAGGAATTGGCACGAGCGACGCAGGAAAAAGCACCGGCACAACAGCGTAATCGTGAGTCCAGCTTATTGGCTGAGTTTTCCCGCGACCTGACACAGGCCGCGATGGACAATCAGCTTGATCCACTCGTAGGTCGCGATCAGGAACTGGAGCGCGTGGTGCAGATTCTTTGCCGCCGCACCAAAAACAATCCGGTGCTCATCGGTGAGCCCGGCGTGGGTAAGACTGCGATCGTTGAGGGCCTTGCCCAGCGCATTGCCGACGGCGACGTGCCCAGCTTCCTTGCCGATAAGCGCGTGCTGGCACTTGATCTCTCGCTCATTGTGGCAGGAACGAAATATCGCGGCCAGTTTGAAGAACGGTTGAAGACGATCATGAAGGAGTTGATGGAAAATCAAAACTCCATCATCTTCATCGACGAGTTACATACGCTGGTCGGTGCAGGCTCGGCTGAAGGCTCACTCGATGCAGCCAATATTCTCAAGCCGGCGCTTTCGCGTGGCGAAATTCAGTGCATCGGCGCAACCACACCTGCCGAATATCGCAAATCCATTGAAAAAGACCGTTCGCTCGAACGCCGCTTCCAGGCTGTGAAAGTGCCACCACCCAACGAAGAAGATGCAATCAAGATCATCATGGGGATCAAGGACCGCTATGAAAAGTTCCATGCGGTCAGCTACACAGATGATTCGATTACGTTTGCGGTCTCGCATTCAAACCGCTATATTCCCGACCGTTTCCTGCCCGACAAGGCGATTGACCTGATCGACGAAGCAGGTGCGCGGGTCAAGTTGCGGCAAACTTCCCTGCCCGAAGAAATTACGGAGGTCCACAAGCGGATCAAATTCATCGTGCACCGCATGGACTCAGCCATCGCCAACCACGAGTTCGAGAAGGCGCGGTTTTACTCCGACGAAGAGCGCAAAGAACGCGAGAACCTGCGTGGACTGCGCGATAAGTACCATCTCGACGACTCGGCAGCCGGTATCGTCTCGCGTGAGGACATTGAAGATGTCGTCAGCCGCTGGACAGGGGTTCCGATCACTTCAATCAAGGAAGAAGAGACGCAAAAACTGCTGCGTGTGGAAGAAGAGCTGCACAAGCGCGTTATTTCACAGGAAAAATCCATCTCGGCCCTGGCCCGCGCCATTCGGAGGTCGCGTGCAGGCCTGAAATCGCCACATCGGCCTATCGGATCGTTTCTATTCCTGGGTCCGACAGGCGTGGGCAAAACGGAAATGGCGCGCACGCTGGCGCAGTTCCTCTTCGGCTCAGAGAAGGCGCTCATCCGCTTCGACATGTCGGAGTTTATGGAAAAACATTCGGTGTCGAAGCTCATTGGCTCGCCTCCGGGATACGTTGGCTACGAGGAGGGCGGCCAGCTTACCGAGCGCGTCAAGCGTTCGCCGTACTCGGTGGTTCTGTTGGACGAGATCGAGAAGGCGCATCCGGATGTCTTCAATATCCTGTTGCAGGTCTTTGAGGATGGTCAGCTCACTGACGGCCTCGGCAACACGGTCGACTTCAAGAACACGATCCTGATCATGACCTCGAACATCGGCGCACGTCACCTGCAGCGCAAGCAGGGACTGGGTTTCCAGAGCGATCGGGAAGACCTGGTTGTCGACAAGGTTGAGGAGCTGGTCAAGAATGAGGTCAAGCGTACATTTAATCCGGAGTTCCTCAATCGCCTTGATGAAATCATCATCTTCCAGTCGCTCAGCGATGCGGACCTGATCCAGATTCTCGAATTGCTCGTTCAGCAACTCAATGCGAATCTGGCGCAGAAGGCCATTACCATCTCGGTCAACGATGACGCCAAGAAATGGATCCTCGAAAAGACCCTGGTGGATCGTTCCTATGGAGCGCGCCCATTGCGCCGCGCGCTGCAACGGTACGTGGAGGACCCGCTGTCAGAGGCGTTGATCGCAGGACATATCCTCGACCGTCCCGCATTTCTCGAGGTGTATCTCGGGAACAACCAACTCTTCTATCGTCCTGTTGGTCTCGAAGGCGAAGTGAAGACAGAAGGCGTGCTGCTCTTCAGCAACTAAACTGAACCCACTCAAACACTCTCGCAAACCCCGCCATTCCTGGCGGGGTTTGCTGCGTTTGTGCCTTCCATCTGATCTCTTCCCGGCATCCATCCTCGATGAAACGATATGCGGCTATGCGTCACTAGACTACGTATGTTCGGACTCACAGGCTTAGGCGAACACTCCATCCTGTGTCCCATCGTTCTCAGTGTGAGGTTCTGCTATGGTCGTTTTTCTCATTCTGTTAATTGCCGCCTTTCTGCTTGGTAACCGGATCGGGCTTTGGCTCTATCGGCTGTATCCGGTTGCGCCCGCGAGTGAGATGCAGCCTGCCTACCAGAAGGAATTGCAAACAGCACCGCGACGTCATAATCGATAGATATGATTTGTGCATTTGCCTGCACCCTCACTGTTCAGGCGGATGGTTCTATGCGCAACAGCTTCATGAACTGCTCAAAATCCGGGCGCACTTTCAACAGCTCAGGTTCAAGCGTAGTCAACGTGGCGATGCCGATCCATTTGCTGCTTCTGATGTAGTGCTGCACCTGGATGACGACCATTTGATTCATGGGCTGATGCTTTAGCATGAGCATGGCACCTTCGTCAGCACCGGGAAACTCCAGCGGAGCCGGGCCTGCGATGAGCGGCTCCAAAAATGTCCGCTTCATGATCGTGATTTGTGCCTGAATGTAAAAGATGAGCTTATCACCTGCAAGCAATTCATCCTGCTTGAGATATACATTGCTTGGAACCGTATTTTGGGCTTGTCTCTGGATGCCGAAATCAGGAACCCAGGCCCACCCCGGCGGAATAGTCGGAATGATCCACCGACCGATACGGACGGAAGCTGGTTGGGCTGCGGTTTGTCCAGAATGGGGATTCATATAGGACTTGCTTAAATGGCGCCCGCGGATTCACACACTTGCCAGGCGGCGAATACTACCAGGCGACGCTGCTCCACGAATTGCGCCGCAAACGTTTCACCCGCGAAATTTAAGGAGTAGCCATCCATATCGCGGGCGAGAGACAGCGACCTGCGCGCGCGGTCTACCAAAGGCTTCTGGTTGCCGATTGCATAATGGGCCTGTGCCTGTTGCGCTGCCGAAAACTGCCCTTCAAGAAGCAGCAGCACTTTGCGTTGCCAAAGTACAGACTGCTGCTCATCCTGCGTTGCAGCGATCGCTTTCCGCGCGATCGATACGAGTTCTTTCAGCGTTATGAGATAACGCTCCGCGGTCGCCTGCGGAATCTCTTTGTTTCCCTGCATTCCTAGCCCTTCTTTGGCATTGCGAATTTCTGTAGTGTCTGACTGGCAGCATTGGACGCGGAAGTCCAAACCTGCGCGCCCTGTCGCTGTGCTTGATTCGCGGCTTGCTGCCCCTGTTGCACCGCCTGTTGCGCTTGTTGTGTAGCAGCGGCAGCCTGCTGTTGTGCCTGGCTTAGAGCTTGCTGCGCAGCAGCCTTCCCCTGTGCACTAGCCTGGCTCAATGCCTGTTGAGCCTGCTGCACCTGGGCCTGCGCGGCCTGATATTGCTGTTGTGCCTGCTGTGTTGCCTGAGCCAAAGCCTGTTGCGTCTGGTTCACGGCCTGCTGCGCAAGCTGTTGTCCTTGCGAGGTATCCTGGTTAGCCTGGGACGCAGCCTGTCCGGCCCACGCTTTCATCCCGGCAGGATCGGTTACCGTCAGAACCTTGACCACATCATTTGTACCGGTAGCAATCTCTGGTGGAGACGCGGACCAGAAATTGGTATCGCCATTGCTGTCCGCGTCGCTGGCGGCAAAGAGCTGAGTTCCTTGCGGAAGCGTAACCGGCTGCACGTTCTGGAATGTCGCCGTGGCCTCAGGCGGGAGATCGGGAAAACCGGGTTGAGACAACGAAACAGGAGGCAGACTGCTGCCTGGCGCCGCCTGCGTGGCGACAGTGCCATCGGATTGCAGCGCTGCCTGCGTGGTACCTGCGGGAGGAGGAGGAGTGGGGACAGATGCTCCCATCGCGCTGATTCCTCCGGCTGCCCCCGCTGCGCCCCCAGCGCCCGCCATGCCTACCAGAACTGTTTCTACACCCATCACGGCGACATCAGGCGGACCGACGCAGACGAGTTGATCGGTGACACGCGACTGCGGCATGAAGCCGACAAGAACAGTAGGCGAGCCAAGAATGAAGGGTCCGCCCACGTGCGGCACGATTCCGGTGACCATGGGGCAGGCATGCATATCGCCGATTCGCGAGGCAGGCAAGAAATTGATCAATACCTGAGGAAAACCCAGGACGACGACACCACCGTGGGCCGTCTGACTGGTGATGGTGCAGGCCGGCATTCCCATCGCTTACTAAAATCCTTTCATGGCCTGGCTAATGGCCTGCCCGGCTGCCTGTTGCGCCTGCTGTGACGCTTGTTGCGCTTGTTGTTGAGCCTGGGAGGCAGCCTGCTTAACCTGCCCAGCCGCCTGCTGAGCTTGTTGTGACGCTTGTTGCGCCTGTTGCTGGGCCTGCTGCGCAGCTTGTTGCGCCTGTTGAGCGGCCTGCTTAGCCTGATTCGCGGCCTGTTGTGCTTGCTGTTGGCCTTGTTGAACAGCCTGCTGGGCCTGCTGTTTTGCTTGTTGTGCAGCCTGTTGCGCCTGTGCCTCAGCTTGCTGTGCCTGTTGTTGCGCCTGATTCGCAGCCTGTTGCGCTTGTTGTTCTACCTGCTGCGCCTTCTGCTGTGCCTGTTGCACCGCGGACGCGGCTTGCTGCGCAGTTTGCTGCGCGGCCGCCTGTGCCTGATTGAGTGCCTGCTGTGCTGCGGCCTGTCCCTGAGCCGCAGCCTGACTCACCTGCTGTTGGGCCTGTTGTACTGCCTGGTTTGCCTGCTGATATGCCTGACGCGCTTCCTGCGTTACCTGTTGCACAGCTTGCTGCGCCTGTTGCTGTGCAGCCTGTGCAGCCTGTTGTGCCTGACTTGCGGCTTGTTGTGCTTGATTCGCAGCCTGTTGCGCCACTTGTGCCGCTTGCTGTGTTGCTTGTTGCGCCTGATTTGAAGCATTCGAAACCGCGCTGGCTGGTCCGGGAGCGCTGGGAGACGGCGATGCCGCCGGTGCGTTCGAAGCAGCCGGCGATGAACCCGATCCCGTAGTGGCAGACGGCGTCGTTGTGCTGGAACCTGCAGCGGCGGTCGCCGGCTGCGATGGCGGAGCGTCGCCAGGGAATGTGGGCGCTGTAGGAGCCGTGGGCGAAGAAGGAGATGCCGGGTCTTGCGTCTGCGCGGGCGAACCCTGGAGCGCTGCGCCGCCGCTGTTAATCTTGACGAGCATGCCCTGAATGGTAACGCCGCTTGGATCAATGGAAACAAATCCGCCGGGGCCTGACAGGCAAACTCCCAGACCGCCTTCAATGACGACGTTCATGCCGCCCTTGATGTGTACCTCCTGGCCGGAATCGACCACGTAAACCATGCCTGCCTTGCTGTAGTGGTTCATGCCTGCGTTCAAGGAATAGTTCATGCCGACCTTTTGATTGTGATTCTGGCCGACATTGATATTCGAGTCAGAGGTGACCTTCAGGATGGCATTGCCTCCGATGGTTTCACTCCGGTCTGTGCCGACCTGAACGATCTGTTTGGCCTTCATGTTCTGGTGGACTTCGTCGTCGATCTCCTCGTACTGCTTTTTCTTGATCAGCACGTGCGATTCACCGGTAACCTGCATGTAGTGGTTATCGCCGATTTGTTCGTGCTGCTGGTTGCCGATGAGCGTGTGGTGATCGTGCTCGACATGCAGATCGTAGTCGCGCTCGGCGTTCATAAAAATCTGCTCTTTGCCATCCAGATCTTCAAAGCGCAATTCATTTGCGTTAGCAGCGCCGCCTCCTTTGGAGCTGCGCGTGAGAATGCCGGACAACGTGTACTGCCCTGCCGGATCGTACTTCGGCATGTTGACTCCGTTGTAGACCGAGCCGACGACAATCGGCTGATCGGGATCGCCCTCGATGAAGTCAATCAGCACTTCGTCGTCGACACGCGGCCAGAAGTAGGTGCCCCATCCCTTGCCTGCCCAACCCTGTGCAACGCGCAGCAACGTATTGTCCGGCGTGTTCGCTTGCCGCAGGCGGTCCCAGAAGAACTGCACGCAGACGCGCCCGTACTTGTCCATATACGAGTCTTCGCCCGAAGGCACGACCACCTGACCGGTGTGCATACCGTTCACTACGGGTTTCGGCGTTCTGCGCATGGGCCGGTAAAGCGTGGCGAAAGGAATCGCCGTAAATGAATTGCTGTAAGGCGCAGTGGTTGCAGCGTCGCGGGTACGATACGGCGGAGTTTGCCGTACGCTGTGTTCGATCCGAGTGAGCAGATATTTTGTGTTGATCGATGCAAGCGGATATTCCGTCAGCGAAAAACTGAAGCCGGTCTGCATGGAGATGGCATTCGAAATGCCTTCAATCACCACACTTTCAGCGTCACCTGCATCACGGCGCATTGTCTGAAAGAAGTTCGAGAGGTCGGAAATCGTCGTGTCGGAACCTGGCTTTTTCAAATACGCCGCAGCGCTGTCCGCATAATCGTATTGCTCGTGGCTATTTGAACCCAAAGGGCCCGCCGTCTGTATTCCGGACAATGGATCGGGCAGGCTTTTGTAACGGATGAAGCTGTAATCCCATGCGGTATATTTTCCCGTTACCAGATTGGTTTTCGAGCGCAAACTGCTCACAACAAAGTCATAGAACCCTTCACTCCGGTCACCTTGGGGAGCATACCGGAAGGCGTCCTGAATAGCGCATGCGCTGAGCTTGCTGGAGGTATCCTGCAGCGTAAAAGTATGATCGCTGTCCGTGTGCTGAAAGTAATACAGAATGCCGTGCTGCTCCATCAACCGCGAGATGAAGGCGAAATCCGTCTCGCGGTACTGGGTGCAATACTCCATGGGAGTATAGGTGCCGGAGGTTTGGATGGAGGGGCTGATGTTGTAAGCGGAAAGGACGGCCTTGATGACATCTGTGACCGTCTTGTCCTGGAAGACGCGGGTGTTTACATTGAGTGTCAGCAGCCAGACATTGGGGACGATATAAGCCTTGTAGTTGTTATATTCATCATCTCCGCCGCAAGATTCGAAACTTGCAACGATACCGTTGATGTAACGCTGCTTCCCGCTATCGTCGGCCAGGATGCCAATAGTGACCTTGCTGCCGATGATGCTCTTGGGGTTGATGGTTGTATTTACGTCCGCAACCAATTCCACCTGGTAATAAAAAAGCTCGGAGATGCCTTCCCCGCCGGCGACGAATTCCGGCAAGAGAACATCCGTCCCAAGAGAGCTGGTGAAGTTAAGAATCCGGTCTGTCTGTAAAGGTGTCATACGAGTTAGCCACAACTTTCATGCAGTCGAAAGGCAACTATGCGCACGCCACAGTTGCCTGCGCCTGACTACCATTCGTAAAGAAAATGCCCCTCGGGAGAGACGCCGACTTTGACCCTTTCCGTCAACTTCTCTTCCGCCATGCGCGACAGTATTTCACGTGAAATTTCCGGCAGCATGGTATTGGTAAGAATGTTGTCGACGTTGCGCGCGCCGCTCTCGACTTCCGTACAACGCTTGGCGACCTCTTCAAGCACCGCATCGTCATAGGTGAGTGCGATCTTGTGGGTCTCCTGTGTACGACGTTGAATCTTCCCTATCTTCAGGCGGATGATCTGCTTCAGCGCCTCATCGCGCACTGGGAAATATGGAATCACCATCATGCGCCCAAGAAATGCGGGCTTAAATATCTTGTTCAGCTCCGGCTTAATTGCGGCCAGAAGTCCATCGCTGTCCGGCATCGTTTCCTTGTCAGCGGTGAGCTTGGCCAGCGTATCGGTCGCGGCATTGCTGGTGAGAATGATGATCGTGTTCTTGAAATTGATCGAGCGGCCTTCGCCATCTTCCATATTGCCCTTGTCGAAGACCTGGTAGAAAAGCTCGAGTACATCGGGATGAGCCTTTTCCACTTCGTCCAGAAGAACGACGGAATAGGGACGGCGGCGCACAGCTTCCGTTAACACACCACCCTCGCCATATCCCACATATCCCGGAGGCGAACCTTTCAGTGAAGAAACAGTGTGCGCCTCCTGAAACTCCGACATATTGATCGTAATCAGATTGCGCTCTCCTCCGTAAAGAAGGTCAGAGAGCGCGAGCGCAGTCTCAGTTTTGCCGACGCCGCTCGGTCCTACCAGCATGAAGACGCCGACCGGCTTGCCCGGATCATCGAGACTGGCGCGTGAGGTAATGATGCGCTGTGCAATTGCCGCCAGGCCGTGATCCTGCCCAATGACACGCTTTTTCAGATGCGCATCGAGCTCGAGAACGGAGGCAATTTCGTCTTTCACCATCTTTCCGAGCGGGATACCGGTCCACGCCGAGATGACTTCGCCCACAATCTGCTCATCAACGCAGACATGCAACAGCGGGTTTTCGCCCTGCACTTTTTCGAGTTCGTCTTCGAGGGCCTCCAGAGCTTCGAGCGAAGGCTTGACTTCAGGTTTTCCATCGCCTTCGGCCTTGACTGTCTCTGCGCCGGATTCGAGTGCCTCGCGCATGACGCGGATGCGACTCACGAGATCGACCTCCTGTTCCCATTGCGTTTTCAGCTTTGCCAGAGACGCTTCCGTAGCGGCAAGTTGCTCTTCGATCAAGGTCAACCGCTCGGCGTGATCTTCGCCTACGGTTGTTTCGCGTTCGAGAATCTGCTTCTGCACTTTAAGGTCGTCGATGCGTCGCGACGCGTCTTCGACTGCCGGCGGGATCGTGTTTTGTCCGAGCGAGAGACGTGCGCACGCCGTATCGAGGACGCTGACTGCCTTGTCCGGGAGCTGGCGTCCAGCCAGATACCGATGCGACAGTTTCACGGTTGAGGTAACAGCTTCGTCGAGAATGCGCAGGCTGTGGTGCTTTTCGAGCGCGGCGATAATTCCGCGCAGCATGGTGGCGCACTGTTCTTCGCTGGGTTCTTCGACCTTCACAACCTGGAAGCGCCGCGCTAAGGCCGCATCCTTCTCGAAAAATTTCTTATACTCCGACCATGTAGTCGCAGCGATGGTACGCAGCTCGCCGCGCGCCAGCGCTGGTTTCAGCAAATTGGCTGCGTCATTCTGCCCAGCCTGCCCGCCGGCTCCGATCATCGTATGCGCTTCGTCAATGAAAAGAATAATCGGATGAGGCGAGGATTTTACTTCATTGATGAGGCCTTTTAGGCGGTTTTCAAATTCGCCTTTTACGCCTGCACCTGCTTGCAGCAGGGCCAGATCCAGGCTGTGTACCTGGACGTTACGCAGCGCCGGTGGCACATCGCCCTGGCTTACGCGCAGTGCAAAGCCTTCGACGACAGCTGTTTTGCCTACGCCTGCTTCGCCGGTGAGGATCGGATTGTTCTGGCGTCGCCGCATGAGGATGTCGACTACCTGTCGAATCTCCGCATCGCGTCCCAGCACGGGATCGATCTTGCCAGCCTTTGCTTTAGCCGTAAGGTTCTCTGTGTATTGGTCGAGGTGCTGTGTCTTGCCTGAGCCTGCCGGCCTTGGCGCTCCGCCTTCACCAGCGGCAGCGGGGGCAGCCGCCGTACCAGCCGCGGAGTGTTCTTCGCGCGATTTAGCCGTGACAGTGAAGTAGTCATTGCGCAGTGTTTCTACCGGAATCAGCTGCAGCTCTTTGCTGACATCGCGGATGAGGCGAACGAGTTCATCATTCGAGAGCAGCGCCAGCAGCGTATGTCCGGTGCGAATTTCATTCGCGTCGAAGTCGAGTGTTGCGATCGTCCATGCTTCCGTCAGCATTTTTGCCAGCGACGGACTGAACTCGATGCCGCGCGCATTGCCCCTCTTCAACCTGTCGAGGCTGCGTTGCAGCTCATTGGTCAGGCGCGTCTTGTCGACGCCATATTGCTTCAGGATGAAGGCGATATCGTTGTCGGAGCTGTCGAGCGCTTTCATCAGGTAGTGCTCCACTTCGATTTCGTAATTCGTGCGCGACATGCAGAGACCTGCGGCAGCTTCAAAGGCACTGCGGGCCGCGTCATCCAATTTGCTGATTAGCGATTTCAGGTTCAGGCTCATCTTTCTTGCTCCCCCGATGAAGAATACGTTTAAGACAACTTGTACGTGGCCTCGTCCGGATCGCGATGCAGCGGACGGTTCTTGATCCAGCTCACAAGCCCGAGCCGCGAAGCGGCAGGCCCCATGACGCCCAATTCCATTCCGGGTGTCTCTTCGCGTTCGAGCACGAGCTGAACTATAAAATCAAATTCGCGATTGGCGTAGAAACGCAGCCACGATCGCAGTTCACGATGCGCCTCGGCTCCCGGCAAAAACTGTTGATAGCGCTCGAAATTCATAGGGCCAAGACGAATCGTGACAGTGCCGTGCTGATCCCATACTTCGTCGCCGACAATCGTGCCCATTCCGAGACGTTCACAGTAAGCTCCAACGTCGCGGAGAAACGACTGGTTCTCCGGAGGGAGCCTGTTCCATGTGCCGGTGAACTGGAGAATCTGCACTGGAACTCCGAAATAGTCTTCGAGCAACTGTTTCAAGCCCTGAGCCGTTGGACGGCGCTGCGATAGAAGTCCCGCGTAGTAGAGACAGGCTTCATCGGCAATATCCATGCGGTGGCCAAGGCCCTTTGTGCCCAGTCCGATCAAATCGAGCAGTCTTGTGCTGATGACATCGTCGCCTGCGCCTGTGCGTTCGTACGCAACATAGAAGCGGTATTTTTGCCAGGCTCGATAAAAGAGAGAAACGATCCGGTGATTGAAAAGGTCGAAGAAATCTGCGGGGCCACGATCCTTTGCCCTGGCCCGTTCCAGCAGAAAGTCAGTGTAGACATGGGGCATTGCTCCCACCGCAGCGCTGAGGCCCATGAAATTGACCGACAACTTCAGCTGGCCGTCTTTCTCCCTTTGCAAATCTTGAATCTCGCTCGCAGGAAAAGAAAACGTCGGCACTGACGAGAACCGAACAACTTCGGAGCTGGGAGACACAAATAGACCCACCGGACGCCGTTCCGGATAGAGACGCTCGAGCAAACGAACTGCCTGGAAGAACTGAACGCTGTATGGATCGCGCTCCAGCAATTCCTGCAGGAGCTGAAATATAGGGTTCACCTTCAGGTCGGTATTCAGATGAGGGGCTTGTTCCCTGCTCTGGGTGGCCATTCGCCGAGCATCTCCTTTCTTTGATTTGTGCGCGCTGCCAACTGACAAAAGCTATTGATTGACGTGTATGAACCCAGAAAACGGTCGAGCACATTTGCGAAGAGATAAACGCCTCCGCCGACAAACTGCCGCTCGTCAAAGTCCATCTCCAGCCGTGTGCCTCGCGCCGGAATATTCCCAAAGCCAGACTGCATAATGGCGAAATGCGGCCGCGAGGACAACGCCGTGATGCCGCCTATTTGATTTTCGAGGTACGACGAATCGGTGAAGTTATGCAATCGCAGAATCTCCTGCAACGCCGCGACCCCTTCTTCGACAAGGGAAAGATAATTCAACGAAAGCTGGGAAACGAGCCGCCATAACTGACCTTTCTCATCCGGCGGGTCGTAACTGGGAGTAGGGCGGCGCAATGCGGCGACCTTTTGCACCGCTGGAAAGTCTTCTGCCGAGAAGTCTCCTTCTTCAAGGCCGAACGGGAGCCGTGATGGCAGGTCGAAATTCGAGCAGGTCGTACGAACGGTCAATACCTCCGCATCCGGATGCGTAACCAGCCCATCTACGTCGACCAGAGAAATGTGCATGGTAGAGGGCTCTCGCTCGCCCAGAACGTTGGAGCGACGCACCGCGTGCCAGTAGGTACGGCCAGTTGTCTTTCGTCCTTCAAAACGATAAGAGTAAAGTGGGTCGATCTCGATGCTTTCGCGACGGCTTGTGTTCGAGACCATCACATCATCAATCGAAAAAATTTCCGTTGTTTCCTGATGCCGCACGTCCGGGATGATCGGATATTCATGTTTCGTGTGCGTCACGAGAATCGGTTCGGCGGTCTGCGCGAAAAGATTGACAATCGGGGTGCACCCCAATCTTAGAGTTCGCGACGTGACGCCGATCTCCAGATCCTGCTGGCGCTCCGGCCGATCGAAGCGCGAGAAGCAGAAGAGAATTTCCGCCCGTTCCTTGCAGCCTGCTTCTGCAATCGCTTCCAGGCCATTTAGCTCAAAGAAGAGGAACTTTTCTGAAAAGGTGAAGTACTCCTGCAGCAGCCGATAGCCCTCAAACGAGCGTTTCGGATAAGGCAATAGCGCTTCATCTTCTTCAAATCCCATCGGGCGCAATTCCGTAACCGGAATCCTTACCAGCTTTCCCCCGCGCTGCTGCGGGTCGCGCACAAAGATCGCAATGCAATTGCGGCACATCAACTCGTAAAGCGTGTGGACAACATTCGTTTCGCCTGTGAGATGAAAGGACAATTTGCCGATGCTCAGCTTGTCGAAGAGGACATCGCGTGCGCAATCAAGGCGCATGCGGATGACACCCGCGGCTCCGGGCACACGCACCGGCTGTGCCAGCCGCTCCGGATGACGCCACTCGCATTCACCAATGGAAAATGGCCATAGATGGACGGGATACGATGTGCGAAAACGGCAGGGCAATCCATCGAAGGTCCGTTTGGTGGCGAGCTGGGTTCCGGCAGGCACGCGCAGGCCGGTAGTCTGTTTCCCCTGCTCGGGGTCGAGCTGGCACTCGATGACAGACATGGACGGTATCGGGCGAAGATAATGCGGCGAGACAAGCCCAAGGAGCGCCGACGTAATTTCAGGAAAATCATCATCGATGCGCAGATGGACGCGCGCCGACATAAAGGCGAAAGCCTCAATAAGTCTTTCGACATGCGGATCGTCGCAGCGATCCGGCTCGAGCAGCAGCCGGCTGGCGACACGCGGGTATTTTTGAGCGAACTGCGCCCCCAGCTGCCGAAAGTAAGCAAGCTCGCGTTCATAGTATTCGAGCAGTTCTTCGCGCATCGCTTATTTCACCTTGTACTCGCCGCTGGAAAGCTCGAGCACGGTATCGAAGGAAACCTCTTCCGGCGCTGGGTCGAGCTTCATGCTGCCTTCAATGTGAAAGCGCAGTCGGCGCTCCGCGGTATCGCTCTTTTCAAGCGTGACCCGCACATCGCTGAGGCGAGGCTCATAATTCCTCAGGCAGGCTTCAATCGAAAGACGGAGACGGCGGTTGTCGGAAGCCGAGCTTAATCCCAGCGAAGTAATATCCGGCAGTCCATAGTTAATTGTCGAGGCCTTTGCGAGTGGATAGTCAGCAATTTCGGGCATCGGCGGCTGACGTGTATTCAGCAGCCATTCCAGATCGCGTTTAAGAGCGTCTTTGAAGAATCGCAACGACTGGGCGCGCGTGGTTGGCCATTCTTCGACCGCTACCAGGCGATCGAGGACGGATTGAGTTACCAGCGTTTCTGTAGCCGTGCGTGGCACGCTTACTTGCTCCTTGGCAGTGCAAAAGGTTAATGAGAAATATCCATGGCAGCGATGGGATCGATTCGGCAGAGCCTCGAAAACAGCGCTTCTCTTTGGCCATTCGTGTCATTGGAGGAATCAAGACACTTTAAGAGTAGTGCCAGAGGCTGTGCAATCATTTCGCTTGCCTCCCACTCTTCGAGGCTGCGATGCTCAATTTCCTTCACCAGCTCTTCCAGTACTGGATGCGCGACCTTGTTCTGCCCTGCGCCTACGCAGAGCTGCGCCACCTGAAGACGGCGCTGGAAGCGAGCGCGTCCGCTGGGTTGCTGGGCAGCATCGCGCACGAGCAATTGAATCGCCTGCGGTAATTGGCCGCGGCGAATTAGATCGCGCGCCATGTCATACGCATCGGGCACGGATTCTTCCGCGTCTTCGCGTGGGCTCTCGGTGTGCGCCGCATAGACCGGCTCTGGT
>DATHQH010000214.1:0-12511 GCA_035482895.1 Alloacidobacterium sp.
GGCATGTGCGCTGTGTAAAGATGCCGCTGAATATCCTGCTCGGTAAGATCATCCGGGCGAATGTGTTTCTGTTGGATCTCAGTATGGAGCCGTTTGAAAGCATCGACCAGCTCAGAACGCGCGCCATAGTTAAGCGCTAACGTCAGAACGGTGCCCGTATTGCGCTGCGTTGCTTCCGCAGCCCATTGCATACGCTCTTTTACCTCGTTCGGAAGCTCTTCTGTGCGGCCGATGTACTGAATGCGCACATTGTTGTCATTCATGCGTTGCACATTGTTCGTGAGGTAAGCACGCAGAAGGCGCATGAGAAAGCTGACTTCCGTCTTGGGTCGGCGCAGATTGTTTTCGAGCGAAAACGCGTAGAGAGTCAGCCACCGCAAATCAATGCGCGATGCCGTTTCGACAACATATTGCACCGATTCGGCCCCTTGCTGGTGCCCAAGAAAGCGCTTGAGGCTCCGCTTCCCTGCCCAGCGGCCATTGCCATCCATAATGATGGCGACATGCTTTGGAAGGCGCACGGGATCAAGTCGGCGGTAGATGGCCAACTCTTCCGGCGGTAGCTCATGAATACGGCTCAAATCAATCCTCTAAACCGACCGTAGCACATGGCCGTAACCATCGCAATCGAACGATAGTCACGGCCAATTGTAGCGAGCCTGCGTTAATTCTGGCTTAAGACAGATTAGTGATGGTGCTCCCCTCCGCCGCCCGAATGTTCTGCGTGGGGAGCGGAGGCTGGATGGGAAGCAGGAGCGGAACGAGGCGCTGGTGCCGGCCGGCTCGCAGGTGCAGAGTGGTTATAGTTCTGCGGAGCTGATGGATGATATTGCGTGCCGCCTGTGTTCGGGCGGTTGTATGTCGCTCCTGGAGTGTTTGTGGGCCTCTGCGTATAGCCGGCCGCAGGACGGCCTCCATTCACCATCCCGTTCACAGGGGGCGCAGTCCGGTTGTAGCTGGGCTGCGTATGGTTATATCCACCAGATGTACTGCCTGGCCGGATTGCCGGACGGACAAAATTACCCGGAGCGCCAGGACGATTGTTGAAACCATTCGCGCCGGGCCTCGCACCCTGCGCCACCTGGTTTGCATATCTCGAATACACCGGATGGTTTAGGAAAGAACCCCTCTGCCCAGCCATCTGCAACGGGGGGCTGCCGGGACGATTGAATCCGCGGTTGACCACAGTCGTGCTGCGCGTAATGAAGGTTGTCCGGTTAAAGATGACCGTGCGACTGGACCAGCCCACACCCCAGCTATGCCATCCCCAGCCCCAGGGCGCCCAGGGGTGAATGGGAACGCCGAAGCCAAAACCGAATCCAAAACCAAACCCGACGCCAATAAACAGCGGAGGCGGCGCAAAGAAATAGCCCGGGAACGCCACCACAGGTGGCCCGAACATTACCCAGGGGTTGTAGACCGGCACGTAGACAACTGCGGGATTCGCCGGTGCAATCGCGATACTGCCGCCATCGTTATTCACTGCCAGTTGGGGCGAGCTTTGCAGTTTACCCGCCTGCTGCGCACGCTGGCGCATCTGCTGTACGGAGTCCATTACATCCTGCGGCTGGTTGTAATAGGCGTTACCCAGATCCGTCGTCCATTGCAGGTTGTGATCCATTTGCGAAAGCACCGATGGAAATGCGGTCAGCGCCTTCACACTAGGGTCCCACTGCTGCGCGTTTGCAGCGGAGGCAATCTGGTCTGCAGGAGCATTTCCCTGCGCCTGAAGCCAACGGTCGGCTTCCACAACCTGAGTTGGATAGGTGGCTGCTGCAAGAACCTGCGCGACCAGCGCATCCGGATAAAGGGCGATGGGAGCTACCAACTGATCTAACTGATCCGCCGTCAAAGGTTGTCCCTGAGGAGCGGGTGCCGGAGCTTGCTGTGTGCCTCCGTCCTGCGGTGATGGAGCACCATATTGCGGCAGAGGCTGATTGTCCTGTGGAGCCGCCTGTTGTTGGTCCTGCTGCGATGCGTCAGGTGGCGGAGGCGGAACGTCCTGCGCCAGCAAAAGCAACCTGCCGCTGCCAGCCAGAATCGCGCCAGCCGCGAAAACTGCAGCCACCGTCGAGCGCGACCTAAAACGAGAGAAGAAGCGCACCGGAATGAAATGAGCGGGCGTCTTTGTTAGCGCCCGTCTATTGAAAAATGCAGATCTGAGGATCATTCTGTTCTCACCTTACGGCATCAGCCAAGGCAATGCCGCCTTACATAAGATAAGAACCCAATTTATCGAGCAGAGTTTTCCTCAAAGCGCACCTTGCGAGGTGCGGCAGGCAAAAGACTTACGCCAATCGCCGTCTTCCCATTGCCATATCGCGCACCTGATTCAAGAAAATTGACCGCTGATAGGCATCCATTTGACCAATATACGGCGCGATTTCTTTCAGAAACGGATCGGCCATGATCGATGCAGCCTCTTCATGCTGGCGACTGCGCGCGTCACGAAGCAGATCGCAAATGTCGATCTCGAGAGCGCGCGCGAGGCGTTCAAGCGACGAGAGTGTCGGCATTGCCTTGCCATTCTCGATTTTTGAGATGTAGGTGCGTGGCACTTGCATGCGTCCGGCAAGCTGCCGTTGGCTAAGCCTGCGTGAGCGGCGGATATCACGTACTGCGCGGGCAACCTCAAGTCCGGAGCCCTCAGAAGCAGGTGGTGTAGATTCCGTTACGAGCTGAGGAGCCAGCGATTCCGGCTCTTCGATTTCGAGGGGCTTGTGGCAGCGCCTGCACAGTGAATTCGACGTGCGGAATTGCACCAGACTGCAGTGTTCGCAACGAAGTACCTCGCGTGCCTCAACGGTTGCTAAGGTAGTTGCCATAAATTATTTAACGGAGGCCAGAGCAGGGCGTCCGGATTGGAAAAATCCCGGTATTGTAGCCGGAATTCTGCCAACACTCGTTTACCATGCAGTGAAGGTACCTTTGTTGTCAAGTGAAAACTGTGAGTCTTGCCTAAAAAACCCGGAAATACTGGAAAGAAACCCGAAGGAAGGTGCTATGTCGAACCAGAACGGTTACTCGCGTGAACGCGCATGGTTACTGCTGAACGAATACACGCAATCAGCAAGTTTGCTCAAACATGCCCTCGCCGTTGAGACGTGCGTGCGCGCCTATGGTGAGCGCGAAGCCGATGCAAAGGGTCTGACGGACGATACACGCGAAGAGTTTATCAATCAATACTCCGTAACAGGATTGCTCCATGACTTCGACTACGAAAAGTTCCCGACGCAGGAGGAACACCCTTTCGTCGGCAATCGCATTCTTACCGAACAAGGCTGGCCGGAAGAGATCCGCACCGCCATCCTCGGCCATGCGGAATACTCTGGCGTGCCCCGCGAGACGCATCTCGCCAGGACTCTTTTCGCCTGTGATGAGCTGGCTGGATTTCTCACCGCCTGCTCTCTCGTGAAGCCGACCAAGTCCATTCACGATGTCGAAGTAGCAGGCACGCGAAAAAAGATGAAGGATAAGGCCTTCGCCAAGGGCGTTAACCGCGACGATATTATCAAAGGCGCGCAGGAGCTCAACATCCCTCTCGACGATCACATCGCCTTCTGTATCCGTGCCATGCAGAAGAACGCCGAGGCATTGGGGCTTGCCGGAACCGCACCGGCTCCTTCGTAAAAACAGGCATTAAGGCATGACAGCCCGACTGGCCCAAATGCGGTATCTTCTACTTCCGCTCCGCCCCGCGATAGATCGCGCCATCTTTCATCACGAAGTCAACGCTTTCCATCACTGAGATTTGCTCCAGAGGGTTGCCGGGCACTGCCACGATGTCGGCAAGTTTCCCCGGTTCGATGGCACCGAGTTTGTCATCCAGGTGCATGAGTTTTGCAGCCTGTTCGGTTGCGCTCTGGATCGCTGCCGACGGGGACATACCATCGCGCACGAGTGTCGAAAACTCTTTCGCGGGATTCGTGGTCCAGGGGAAGGCTCCTGCATCAGTGCCGAAGGCAATTTTGATGTGCGCGGCCATGGCGCGGCGAAAGGTGTCTGCGTGCGTCTTGATCATCTGTTGGTAGACCAGATTGCCGTCGCTCGCGCGGCCTTCGGCCACGGCTTCAAGCGCATAGGTGGTAGGCACATACCAGATCCCTTTTTCAGCCATGGTTTTCAGATCTTCAGGCGCGATATAGTCTCCATGTTCGAGCGTATCGACTCCCGCTGTAACCGCGTTATGTACGCCATGCAGCCCCATGGCATGCGCGGCGACTGGATGGTTCTCGCGGTGGGCCTCATCGACGATGGCGGTCAACTCATCGAGCGTAAAGGTTGGTACGTCATCGAGCACGCCGTCGGATCGCAGGAAGTAGCCGCGATCCACGTAAACCTTGACCCAGTCGGCCCCATAAGAAATCTGTTCGCGGACTGCCTTGCGGCATTCTTCGGGACCATCGCAAAATTGCACGCCATGAGGCACATCGATGCCATAAGCGTAGCCGAGCAGAGGATATGCTCCGGTTACATCGAGCGCCCGCGTTGCTACCTGCATGCGCGGGCCGGGAACGACGCCTTGTTCGATGAGGTGCTTGATGTCGACATCGGCATACAGCGCGCCTTCGGTTTCTAAATCACGAATTGTGGTGAAACCATAATGAAGAGCTTTGCCCGCAGTCGCCGCGCCGACGATGGCGCGATAGGCAAGAGACTGTTTCAGAAGCTGATCTGCGTATGCGGAGGCAGTGGCATCACCTTGCAGCAAGACGTGCGTATGGGTGTCGATCAGTCCTGGAAGGCAGGTTTCGTTGGACAGGTCAACGACGCTCGCGCCGGTGGGCGCTTGATCTTCGGGAAGAACGCCGACAATTTTGTTGCCCGAGACTTCGATCACGGCATGTTGGCGGAGTGTGCCTGTGGCGCTGTCGAAGATCGCGCCGCAACGCAGATATTGCGGAGCGTTTTGAGCGATGGCGACGGGACCGGATGCGAGCAGTCCGACGATGAGTCCGCAGCGAAGTAGTTGAATCATTGCGGGGAAGATATCATAGGACCCCACTCTTCGCTACGCGAAGAATGTTGTACCCAGGTTCTCAAGTTATTGTGAGACGGTGAAATCTCCAGTCAGCGGTGTATCTGCGGAAGAGTCGCCGACATATATTTTGAATTGACCAGGATCGACGCGCCAATCATTGCTGTTGACGTCCCAGTAGGCGAGGGCGCGGCGGTCGAGCGTGAGCGTTACACGCTGTTTTTCGCCGGGGCCCAGGCGCACCTTCTGGTAGCCCTTTAGCTCCCTCACCGGACGCTTGATCTTCGCCGATGGATCACCGACATAGAGTTGCGCGACATCGGCTCCTGCACGCTGTCCCGTGTTGGTTACATCAAAGGAGACTGTGACGCTACCGTTGCTTGAGGCGGTTTGGGGCGAGACTTCAAGATTGCCGAACGCGAACGTTGTATAGGATAAGCCGAAGCCGAAGGGAAAAAGTGGTTGCTTGTTCATCGAGGTGTAGTAGCGGTAGCCAAGAAAGACGCCTTCCGCATACTTCACACGAAGCATCTGGCCTGCGGGGGTCGGCGGCGCATAGTAATTCTCATACGTTGGATTGTCTTGCCAGGAGCGCTCAAAGCTTGCCGGCAAATGTCCCTCAGGCGAGCGGACGCCGAAGATGATTTCTGCCAATACCTGTCCGCCTTCCTGTCCCGGATACCAGTTGTGCAGTAGCGCCGGAACCTTGTCGATCCAGCCGCGCATGTCGACACCACCGCCGCCGGTGATGATGGCAATGGTTTTTGGGTTGGCGGCGCTGATGGCTCGAATCAGTTCATCCTGTCCCCAGGGCAGTTCGAAGGTTCGGTCCATGCCTTCGCTTTCCGTCGCAGGGTCGAAGCCGACGGATACAAGTGCTGCATCTGCTATGGCCGCAATCTTCTTTGCTTCCGGAGAGATGAGATCATCCACAGCATGAATGCCAAGGCCGATGCTAGTGCGGCGTGAATTAGGCACGTAGTCGAGCCGGACTTTGACTTGTTTACCGGCTGTGAGCGGAAACTCTACGGATCGCGGCGTCTGGCCTTCGCGGCTAATTTGTTCCAGCACTTGTTTGTCATCGACAAAAAGCTTGTAGCTGTCGCGTCCAGTGGCTGCGACGACAAAAAGATAGGAACCGGTTTTTTCCGGCAAATAATTTGCTGTGTAGCGCACGCTTTGTCCGCCCTTCGATGAAGGCACCCATTCAGAGATGCGCGGCGCATAGGTGACTAAAGGCTTTCCGCTAAAGGTCTTGTTATCGAAGGTTTCGATTTGAATGGGTCCGCCGACGGGCTCAGTCGCATTTGCCGGGATGACAAACTTTGTGTGCTCGAAAAGTTCCCGCATGGTGGGAAGGCCGCGCGCATAGAGGACCTTGGCTTGCGAGCCCGGGAAGTTGGACAGGCCGGTAAGGATGCTGACGGATTGAAAGGGAGTGACGTTGGAGCTGCCACCGCCTCCTGTAACTGCAGGCCAAGCGTTAGGGCCAATAACGGCGAGGGTTTTGACTTTTTCGGGTTCGAGAGGAAGCAGGTTGCCATCATTCTTGAGCAATGTAACGCTCTCACGCGCTTCATCAAGCGCCACTTGACGGCCGCTCTGCGTAGACAGCGGAATGCTCAGATCCGCCTGGTCGCGATCAAGGAACCCGAAGCGAATCGCGGTGCGGAAGATGCGGCGGACCTTGTCGTCGATGGTGGCTTCTGAGACCTGGCCACTTTTTACGGCAGGCAACAGATTTTTTTCATTCATGAACTTGCCAGAAGGCATTTCGAGATCGAGGCCGCCATTTGCTGCGGCGACGGCATCGTAGGTCGCGTCCCAATCGGACATGAGGATGCCATCAAACCCCCATCCCTTTTTCAAAATGTCATTGTTCAGATGATTGTTCTGGGTCGCATGCTCGCCGTTAAGCAGATTGTACGAGTTCATGACCGATCCTACGTGGGCGACACGCACCGAGGCTTCGAAGGCAGGAAGGTAAATTTCGTGGAACGTACGCTCGTCGACATCGGAGCTGACATTGTGGCGATCCCACTCCTGATTATTGGCAGCAAAGTGTTTCACCGTAGCGATCACGCCCTGGCTCTGTACGCCCTCAATGTAAGGAACGGCTGTGTGAGCAGCAAGGAACGGGTCTTCGCCAAAATATTCGAAATTGCGTCCGCCCATCGGTGCGCGATAGATATTCACGCCCGGACCAAGCAGAAAGTGCACGCCTCGTGCACGAGCGTCCTGAGCGATGGATGCGCCCATGCGCTGCGCGAGTTCCGGATCCCAGGTCGCGGCCAGTCCAATCCCCCCGGCATAAGCAGTGGATGGCCCCCAGGTGCGTACGCCCACCGGACCATCTGACATTTTGAGGCGCGGGAATCCCGCAGCGGGTTCCTCGCGAATGTAGAAGCTGTCGACTCCTCCGATGAGATCGATCTTCTGCTCAAGCGTGAGCTTTTTGAGCATCGAGTCGACTTTTTCTTCGATTGCCGGGCTGTCTGGGACAGGAGCCTGAGCGTGAGACGAAACCGTGGTGAGAGATAAACCAAAAAAGACTGAAGCTATGAACTGAAACGGTTTGCTGCGCAACTTTTTTTGCCTCCAGGAAAACCGAAGACAAAGGCTAACAAAGCGAAATGCATTTGGAAAGGCGCCGGATCAACGAATGACAGGCCGCCTGACATGCATGGAGACATGACAGGCGGAGAAGAAGCGATGCCGGCGAAGCGTGGTTATTTCCCTTCGAGCACGGCTACGCCATAGCCTGGCAGATCAACAGAGGTGCGAGACGTATTGCCGGAATCGAGCAGATCGCGCATGGCGTGCGGAAGATCGACGCGCGCTTCGGCTTTATTGTGATTGATGAGGATAAGCACGGACCGGTTCGCGCCGGTGCGCAGGCAGACCTCTACCCCGTCAGGCGTATTGGGGATAATGGGCTGGACACCGCTCTGCTGCAGCAGTGCTGCCGTGAGCTTTGCCAGCAGATCATCATTCAGCCACGCACCGATGTAGGTGATGCTTCCGTTCCCCACCTTGCGGGTGATTACGGCGGGTTGATTATCGAGCCATCCATTGCTTGCGCCGTATTTCATCAGCACATGCGTATCTGGAGATTTCGTGCTGAGCGTTTCCGCCCACACATTGGCTGTGCCGGAACCGAGACCGCCGCTTACCGGCACTTCTTTATCGATGGCATAGAACTGTTCAACACGGCCGCCGAGCAGGTCAACGAGCGGACCGGGCTGGCGTTCCCCATTAAGCGCGTTGTACTCGTCCTTCATTCCGGAGCGTGGGCCGAGAACGAGGTTTCCGCCCTGCTTTACATAGGCGATCAGACGGTCTGCCACTTCTTGCGGCAGTACATTAAGAGCAGGCGCTACGACGAGTTTGTAACTGTCGAGTGGCGCATTGGGCGAGATGATGTCGACAGCCTGTGCCTGCGTACGCAGCGGCTTGTAGAATGCCACCAGTTCGGCGACCGGATCGAATTCGATATTGTGGCGCTGAAAATCGATGGCCCAACGGCTGTTGTAGTCGTGAATGATGGCGACTGAGGAGCGCGGCGATGTGCTTTCGAGTGCCTTGCCGGCCTTCTCAAACTCCTCGCCAGTCTGCTTCACTTCATCGTAGACCGGGACAGGCGTACCGTCTGCGCCGACCAGAACGCCGTGGTATTCCTCTTGTCCATTAAGAGCACTGCGCCACTGCCAGTATTCGACTGCATCCGAACCGTGGCCAATGGCCTGCCACGCCATATCGCGCACCTGGCCCTTTTCAAGTGGCGTATTGACGCGACGCCAGTTCACGAAGGCCGGCTCGGTTTCCATGACCCAGAAATTCTTGTTCTTGTATCCGCGCGTCAGATCGTGACGCGCGCCATTGTCGAAGTAGTCGTATGTATCGGTGCTGATGTAGTCGTCCCATGCGGCGATATCGAGAACGGAGTGCACCGTGTATTCGTCGAAGCCGTCAAACCAGCCCATTGTGTTCGTCGTAATGAACTGGCGCTTGTCGGCTTGGGGGCGGACCGCGCTGATCTGGTTTTCCGAGTAACTCTTCCATGTGTCGCTTACGAAGCGCTTCCAGGCGAGCAGCAGGGCGGGGCTTTCACCTTTATCTCGGACGGGTATCTCGTCGAAATTGTCGTAGGTCTGGCTCCAATAGGCTGTGGCCCAGTGGCTGTTCAGGTTTTCGATTGTCCCGTACTTCGCCTTGAGCCATTCGTGGAATTGCGCCTTTGCTTCTGGATCGAAAGATGGCGAAGCATATTCGTTATCGAGCTGCCAACCCACAACATTTGGATTGTGACCATAGCGATCCGCCATTTTTTCTGCAATCTCATGTGCGAACTTGCGATAACGGACACTGGCAAAAGAGAACTGCTGACGGTTGCCGTGTTCGTCCCGCACCCCGTTTTCATCGACGCGCAGCGTGTCAGGATACTTTGTGGTCATCCACGCCGGAGGAGCAGCCGTTGGCGTGCCCAGAACAACACAGATATGGTGTTTCCCTGCAAGTTCGATGGCATGATCAAGCCAGGTGAAGTTGTACTTGCCTTCAGAAGGCTCCATCGTGCTCCAGGCAAATTCACCGACACGCACCAGATGGATGTGCGCCGCTTCCATTCGCGATAGGTCGGCGTCCCATTGGGATTCCGGCCACTGCTCCGGATACCAGGCAGCGCCAAGCAGTACAGGGGGTTTGTCGCTATAAGCCGTGGCCTGCGCGGCGGCCGGATGCGACCCACCCAATGAAAGCAGGACAGAAAGTGTTGCAGTAAATAAAAATTGGAGCCTGGTGTGATGCTGCATGTAATCGATTACCTCGGAAAGGGTGGACATGGATGAATAAACTTAAATAGTGTCTGGAAATTAGCGAATCAGGACATTTGCGGCAGAATACGTGATTCCTTCCACCGTTGCATAGATTTGTGGAAGCGATGGAGTTCGCGTCAGAATCTCGATAGCGCCGTTCTGAAGAAGCGCCGTATCTTCGACCTTCGCTCCGCGAATGCTTGGATTCCATGCGAGCGCCTGCGTCTCTGCAAGAACCTCCCGACCTTCTGGTGACGCTACCCATTCACGTTCCAGATACCCAGCCGGCCCTCCCTGGTGGTGCAACTGTTCTTCGCCGGCAAAGCCTGCGTCGCGGTAGGCGCGTTCTGCAATGGCAAAGAGCTGAGCGGAGCAGACGCCGCTGCGGCTCGCATGCAGAAGCTTTGCGTTCACTTCTGCACTGGCGGCAAATCCATCAACGAGCTGTTGTGGAGCAGCACCGAAATGAACGAAGCGGGTAATAGAGACGGCGAGTCCCCACTTGCGCGCACACAGGTTGAGCATGCCGTAACGTTGCAACACAGCGCCGCGTGAGACTGCATGCTTGTATTTGCGGATGCGATCATCTGACGCCATGAGCAGAACCGTAGGAAGAATACCCTTGGCAATCAAGCGTTGCGCCACACGGGCAGACATCTCATCTTCGGTCGTGCCTGGTTCGAGTTCGAGCAGTGTTTCTGCAGTTGTTTCTGCGGTTTGTTGCGAAAGCCAGCGAAAGCGCGCTACCTCAGCGGCGGTGAGCGGCGCACGCAGAGGAGAGAGATCAACGGCACTGCAACCTGACAACAAATGGTCGGTACCAATCGCGCCATCCCCGGCAATATGGCGAATAGAGTCGAGTGTCGTGTTTTGATGCCACGGACGGATGACCGGATCATAACCAAGACCGATGAACTCTTCGTCTGCAAGTCGAGGTGCTTCGTTGTTGGTAGTCAGATAGTATTTGCGACCATCGCGCGTTATAAGTAGAGATGCCACGCCTGTTTCGGATGGAATGGCTACGCGCGCCTCAACCTGACCAGCGGTGATCCAGGCAATATTCTCGTACCTGCTGATAAGAATGGCCGAAAGTTTTAACTGATCGAGCAAATTGATCAGGCGAGCCTGTTTCTCTGCCATCTCTACAATTCGCGAATCACGATTGCTGACACCATTGAGAAGCTGCATGGGACTAGCTAGCTCTGAGGTTGGTTGCGCCGGGGATGCTGTTGGAGTAGGCATAGAGTTATTCCAATAGTAAATCGATTTTTTCAAGCTGCAACTGGTAAACGAGACAGCCCTGCTATTCCAGCCGGAAATGCAGATACTTTTGATCCTGCAGTGGGAACAATGGTGCACGCGTTGCCCGGCGGATGCGCCGCGATCAATACCGGTGGAGTGGTCATGTACAACTGCAGCAATGTGTACTACCGGCTCTTTTATCAGGGAACGACACTGGTCTATCAGGTGGTGACGTATCCGTAACGAGCAACTGGGTTGAAGCTACCGCCGTAAAACGAAACAGCCGCCATCCAGGCGGCTGTTTCTGTCTAATCGAGCGGATTATTGGCTGGCCGCAGATCTTTGCGGTGGAAGAGTGATGGAGTTCATCAGCCTGAAGCTGAGAACCGTTTCTGGCGCCAGGGTGATATCACGATTATTACCGGTCAAAGCGGCGCCTGCAGTTCCAGCACCCGCTCCGACGAGGCCGCCGATTAAGGCGCCTTTACCGCCGCCCGCGAGGCCGCCGATCAAGGCGCCCCCACCTGCACCACCACCGACAAGTCCGGCAGTACGCTTCCCTTTCCCAGTTGTATCCTGGCTGAAAACGCTGGTATTAAGCGGAAAACTTGTGCCGCGAATCGTAATGGATTGAAGCGTAAGTCCGAGGCTGGCTGCACCCTTGAATCTGCCAGCAGATTTGGCCTCCGTGATGGTTCCAATCACAGATGATCCAGCCGGAATGGCCCTAACACCGCCAATGGAAATGGAATTGGCCAACGTACCGGTGAATCTCTGACCAGCGCTACTGGTTTTAGAGCTAATAGAATCCCCTAGACGCACAGACAAATTGGTTCCCGCGGGTACAACGATAGGTGGTGGTGGTGGCGGCGGCGGTGGTGGCGTAGGTGCCGGAGCAGGCGCTGGCGCGGGTGCCGGAGCGGGCGCTGCTGCGGCTGCGGGTGCCGGTTGCGTTGCTGCAGGCGCCGCAGCGGGGGCAGCAGCCGGAGGCGTGGCAGGCTCGCTAGCAGGTGGCTGTGTTGCTGCCGGCTCGCTGGCGGGCGCCGCTGCCGGCTGCGATGCCGCTTGCTCCTGGTCAGTGGACTTCTTGCATCCTGAGAACAGCAGCCCGGTCGAGAGCAATGTAGTTATCAGAAAAAGCTTATTGCGACTCATATAAGGACCTTTCTTTCTCCCTGATAGGTTCGAACCAACTTCGCCCGAAGATTACCACTCTTCGCGACTCTCTGCACGCGAAGAGTGGGTAATCGTTGACGATATACCGAAGTTTCTCGGGGGCAATAACCACGCATGAACAGTATTTCGATCAGGTGCAAGGTAACAGGCGATTTAGCCAAAGCACCGTTGATATCGGTGAGCTGTCACAAAATCCATTCAATTGAATCAAAACGAAAATTAGCTGACAGAAATTCTGACCTGTCTGGAGGAATTTGGGATTTTCCAGAGCAAATTCAGATGGTCACCGGCGGCATAGTTC
>DATHQH010000215.1:0-2372 GCA_035482895.1 Alloacidobacterium sp.
TTTCCATGAGAGCTTTGCATCGTCCACCCAGAGGGCCACGTCGTGCACGCCATCGCCATGGCGGTGTACGTGCTCTGCCACTTCTCCATCAGGGCGAAGCGGGGTGGTGAGCACAAATCTCACCTTGCCTTGCTGCAGCACGTAAGAGGCGCGATTGCGGACACCCGTTTCCGGACCTGCATAGGCGACCAGCCTCATGCCGAAAGCCAGACGATAGTAATACGCAGCTTGCCGCGCATTGCCGACGTAGAATTCAACGTGATCGGTTCCATTGAGGGGAAGAAAATCTTTTTGCGTTTGCACTTCAGGGTGCGCAAGAGTGGACATCGAAAGTTACTCCCATTTCACTAAGTTAGACGCGTCAGCTGTGGCTCCGGTTTAACGCTCCGAACGCTACTGCGACCCAATAACATATACCCAGCGGAGTAGAGTTGGCCAGCCGGACGGGCCTGACAGGCTCTAAAGAGTTCGATGAAAGGAACCATGAAATGCCGGTGAAAATTATGGACCGCGACCTGTTACTGGTGATCGATGTGCAGAACGACTTTTGTCCAGGAGGCGCGCTCCCGGTGCCGCAAGGAGACGAAGTCGTACCCGCCATTAACCGCTTGGCGCAATCATTTCAGCACATTGTGTTGACACAGGACTGGCATCCGCAAGGGCATCTCTCGTTTGCTTCCAGCCACTCGTCCGTCGAGCTTTTTCAGGTCATTGAAGTGACGTACGGCCAACAGACACTGTGGCCCGACCACTGCGTGCAACAGAGTCACGGAGCTGAGTTTCATCCCGCTCTGGACGTGCAGCGAGCCGAGCTGATCCTGCGTAAAGGCTTTCGGCGGACGATTGATTCGTATTCGGCATTTCAGGAAAACGACCGAGAGACGAAGACCGGCCTCGCAGGATATCTGCGCGAACGAGAGATCGACCGCATTTTTCTGGCTGGCCTTGCTTACGACTATTGCGTGCGGTTCTCGGCAGTGGATGCGATTGAGGCCGGATTTTCCGCCATCGTGATCGAAGACGCATGCCGGGCCATTGATTTGCCAGGTTCGGTGGAGGCGGCGCGCAATGAATTTTTGAACAGTGGAGTCGGGCGAATCCATTCGGATGAATTGATTTGACCCTGCGATAAACTCGGGTTGACACCTGCGATTCGGGGTGAGATGCTCAAGAGTTTTGAATGAAGGGTATTTCACTATGAGCCCAGCCACTGCCCGTTTACCTATTGCCGAATCGTTTCTCATCCAGCAGGACTGGAGCGTCTACACCCCTGAGCAGCATGCTGTTTGGGCCGAGCTGGTAAGCCGGCGCATGCCGCAGCTCAAAGAACACGCCTGCAAGGAGTATCTGGATGGCTTTGACCAGATCGGCTTGCGCGAAGATGCGATCCCTAACCTGACAGAGGTAAATAAGCGACTTGGCCCGAGAACTGGTTGGAATGCGACTCCGGTGAGCGGCTTTCTTCCGCCCGATGCATTTTTTGAGATGCTGGCGGCGCGGCAATTTCCGACGACGACATGGCTGCGCAACCGCGAATCTCTGGAATACACGCCGGAGCCGGATATTTTTCATGATGTCTTCGGCCATGTGCCGATGCACGCGCATCCGGTATTCGCGGATTTTCTACAGCAGTATGGCCGCGTGTGTGCCGGGCTGATCCATGACAAGGACAAGCTGGAGCGCATGGGGCGTCTTTTCTGGTTCACGGTGGAGTTTGGTGTGATCCGGCAAAAGGGCAAGATAAAACTCTACGGCAGCGGGCTGATCTCATCGCATGGCGAATCGACGCATGTTATCAACAACGGTCCGGAGATTCGCGACTTCGATCTCGATGCCGTGTTGAATCAGGAATTTCTCGTTTCGGAGATGCAGAAGGTTCTGTACGCAGTTGAATCGTTCGACCAGATCTACGAAGCTGCGAAGGAAGCGGAGCGCAGGCTGGCATAAAAACTATCCGGAACGCGAGCTGGTGAATCTAACAGGGCATGCGGATCGAGGGCAAAAGACGAGGGCAAGTTATCCTGCGGCAGGTGACGGGCTATGCATGTCTGGCCATTGGTGCAGCCGGGTGCGTGCTGCCCATACTTCCGGGCATTCCTCTTCTGCTTGCCGGCCTGGGACTGCTTGCCGTTGATAGCCCGTGGGCTGCCCAGCTGCGTGACAGGCTGAAAGAATATGCAGGGAAACAGCTCTCCAAACTGCGTGGAAAAGTCGGTCCAGAGGCACAAGCGGCAAAAGCCCCTCCAGAGATTCGGCATGCTGAATAAAGTGCGTGCACAGAGGTAATCGTCGGGATGGCTGCGGCCGCAGGTTTCGGTAGTTGTCAGCATCCTCCGCGCCACACTACCAGATTCGTTCCATTATAGATTCGC
>DATHQH010000216.1:0-5000 GCA_035482895.1 Alloacidobacterium sp.
CCGTCCGGGGCAAACGAAAAAGCCCCAGTTTTACTGGGGCTTTTTCGTTTCAGAAAGCAGCGACTCATCTGCTATCCCGCCACCGTCATCCTGAGCGAACCCTGAACGAAGTGAAGGGGAAGTCGAAGGACCCGCACGAACGCGCTTTTAGCCTGCCCTGAGCAAAGTCGAAGGGTTCGTGCGAAGCCTTGCGCAAGCAAGGCCCGGGTTTGCCTAACCAACGGAAAGCCTATACTCGTTCAAGCCAAGCGAGGATTCTCTCTCTCCGATGTCAAGCCCTAACTCTGCGGGGATCGTCTAAATCGCACATTCTAAAGAGAAAAATCCTAACCAAACTTGGCGTACTATTTCGCCGAGCCTGGTAAAATAGAAATAAGAGAAGAAATCAAAAGAAACGCCCGCGCAAGCGGGCGTTTCTTCATTTCTGAGCTCTATACCCTGCACCCCCTGGAAAGGACCCTCCCGTAAGTGATTGAAAACACTAGAACCAACTTAACCCAAGCAGAATCATTGGGATAGCGGGGGATGATCCCCCGCTAAAGTATTGAAAAAATATAGGAAGAGGCGAAGATCAAGGAGGGGGGAGGGATGCTACGGCGCACTGGTCTCATTCCAGAGGAATGCCAACTCGTCGGCCTCATCGTCCACAAGTTGCGACAAGGAAACACCCGAGCTGTGTCCGCCCTTCAGGCTGTAGTGCAGCAGAATGGGCCGGTCACCGGCATTCGCCGTCTGTACCCGCGCCGTCATCTTGCGCGCATGCAGAGGATCGACCCGCGTATCGCTGTCGCCGGTAAAAAACATGATCGCCGGGAATCTTGTTCCTGGTTTTACATTCTGATACGGCGAATATTTCAAAAGATAGGGGAAGTCTTTTTCGTTGTCCGCACTGCCGTATTCTGTCGTCCACAACCGCCCGAAAAGGAAATGCTGGTAACGCAGCATATCGAGCAGCGGGTAGCCGCACCAGATGGCTCCGAAGAGATCGGGACGCTGTGTGATCGAGGCGCCCATCAGCAGTCCGCCATTCGAGCGCCCGCGGATGGCAAAGCGTTCCGGCGTGGTGTAACGGTTCTGAATCAGATATTCCGCCGCCGCAAACCAGTCATCGAAGACATTCTGTTTCTTTTCGAACATTGCGGCTTTATGCCATGGCTCGCCGTATTCATCGCCGCCGCGCAGATTCGGTTCGGCGAAGTAACCGCCTTGCTCCATCCACCATGCATATGCGGGATTCCACGCCGGCAACATCGGCAGCTGGAAGCCGCCATAGCCGGTCATCAAGAGCCGCACGCTGCCGTCCTGCTTCAGACCTTTCCTGCCGGCAACGAACATCGGTACACGCGTGCCATCCTTTGAAGTGTAGAAGACCTGCTTGATTTCATACTGCGACGAGTCGAAGGGAACCTTAGGCTGGAAAAAGATGTCGGATTTACCCGTGCGGGTGTCATAGCGATAAATCGTAGGCGGAAGAATGAACGACTGGAAGACATAGAAGCCGGTCGTCTGTTCCGGTTTGCCGATCACGTCGGAGCCGGAACCAATGCCCGGATACGGAACCTGCCCAATCTCTCTACCATCCTGAGAGTAGATAGAGGTCTCCGTCTT
The DNA here is from genome assembly GCA_035482895.1 of Alloacidobacterium sp. Classification (GTDB taxonomy): domain Bacteria; phylum Acidobacteriota; class Terriglobia; order Terriglobales; family Acidobacteriaceae; genus Alloacidobacterium. Next base: position 1,609 of record DATHQH010000216.1, read on the forward strand.
CACATCGTGCAGCCGCCGAACAAAGAGCTTGCCGCCGACAATATTGAAGCCGTCGATGACATTCTTCCCTTCCGGTACGACAACCTTCCACGCGTCTGGCGATTCGCCCGGTTTTGTCTCGACGATACGCTTGTTCGGAGCCTTGTAGTCGGTCGAAAGAAAGAAGCGGTCGCCGATATTGACGGCGGAAGTTCGAGCCTCTAGTCCATACACCAGCGGCACGATCTCCCTGTCAGGTTTGCGAAGATCCTTGACGAGAATATCTTCCCGCGTCGCTGGAACACCGCGACTGATGGTGATGATGAGATAGTGGCCGTTGTCCGTGACGCCGACGCCGACGAGTTCCATCTCGCCCAGTTTTTCGCCGCGATACTCCTTGCCGAAAAGCATGCTGTCGCTCGCTGTGGGAGTACCGAATTTGTGGTAATAGACGCAGGTCCCTTCATGCGTGAAACGCGCATAGTACAGGCCTTTCTGGTCTGGGCTGAGGCTTATGCCGAAGTAGCGGCCACTCGGCAGGGTGTCTGCCAGCTCTTGCCTGGTGTCCACATTCAGAATGTGGACCGACTGTTCATCCGCACCACCTTGCCGGATGCCGTACACGACGAGCTTGCCGTCATGGGAAATGTCGTCAATGCTGACGGAGGTATTCTGGTCCGCGCTGAGCTTTGTCGCGTCTACCAGCCGTGTGTCTGTGCCCTTCCAGCCATCGCGCTCATAGATCGAAGACTGATTTTCGTCCGCCAGGCGTTTCTCGAAGAATATCTTGCCGCCATATTCGGCGGGTACTGAATAGACATCGACACGCTGCAGTTTCGTCAGGTCGGCGACAATCTGCTGGCGAATTTTGATCTGTGACAGATACTCTTCCGTGTACCTTATCTGCGAGTCGATCCACGCCCGCGTCTGCGGGCTTTTAGCATCTTCCAGCCAACGGTAGGGATCTTTGATTTCCGTCCCGTGGAAGTCCTCCGTAACCGTACCCGTTGCAGTTGCAGGAGGTGCCGGCAATTCAATGCCATTCCTGCCTTCAATGGTCTTCGCGGCGTCGCTGGCATGCGCACTGCCGCCCGACAGAATTCCCAAAACCGCAATCGTACAGAATGCAGTCATCCGCTGCATAAGCCTCATACAGAGGTTCCTCCCTTGGATGGATGTTGTTTTCATCGTAGACGAATCACGCATTCGCGAAACTCTTTTCTTGTAAGACGCAAGATAATCTGAAAGAACACCATGACGGAGACATATGACGCAATCGTAGTTGGCCTGGGAGGCGTTGGCAGCGCTGCTGCCTGCCATCTGGCATCGCGTGGAAAACGAGTGCTTGGACTCGAGCGCTACACTGCGGCGCATGACCGAGGCTCGTCGCATGGAAGCTCGCGAATTATTCGCCAGGCATATCATGAAAATCCTGGCTATGTGCCGCTGGTTCTACGCGCGTATGAGCTGTGGGAGCAGCTGGAGCGTGATACCGCAAAGGAGCTGCTCCGCATTACGGGTGGTGGATTATTTCTAGGCCCTGAGCATTGCGGCGTGGTGAGCGGCAGCCTGCTAAGCGCGCAGCAGTATGGGCTCGCCTATGAATTACTCGATGCGGCCGAAGTGTGCAGACGCTTTCCCACGCTACAACCACGCGCTGATGACTGGGCTGTTTACGAAAAGAAGGCAGGATGCTTGGGGCCGGAAGCCGCGGTTGCTGCGCATCTTCAACTTGCATTACAGCGAGGCGCGGCATTGCATTTTGAAGAGCCGATCTCAGACTGGCAGGTGACTACTTCTGGCGTCGTTCGAGTCGCTACGCAGAGGGGAACCTACGAAGCAGCTCATCTCGTGCTTGCTCCCGGCGCATGGGCACCTGACCTGCTCCACGCGACTGCGTTGCCTTTGCACGTGCGGCGACATGTGATGGCGTGGTTTGAGCCGACCCGGGATATAGAGCGTTTTTCATCCGCTCAGTTGCCGATTTACATCTGGCAGACGCCCTCTAACAAAATCTTCTACGGCTTTCCTTCGATGGATGGCCAAAACGGAGGAGTGAAAGCCGCGATTCATTCAGGCGGCGATGTGTGCACGGCCGAATCGATCGACAGAACTATTCTGGCGAGCGATATTGGTGAAATCCGCGAGCTGCTTGCCACCTATATTCCAGAGCTGAATGGACGACTGCTCCGTGCTTCCACCTGCATGTATACCATGACGCCCGATGAGGATTTTGTCGTCTCCCCGCACCCGGACTACCCGCAGGTCACCATTGCCTGCGGGTTTTCTGGACACGGCTTTAAGTTCACGAGCGTTCTTGGTGAAGTGCTGGCCGACCTGGCAATCGATGGACGCTCCAGGCATCCTATTGATTTCCTGTCTGCAAAACGGTTTGCCGCGAACCAATGAAGCTCTCGTCGTCCCCGGGACTTGACACCATTCCCGAAGCAAAGTAACTTCAAACCTAGATGCAGATTCACCTTCACCATCGTCATCATCACCATCTTCACGTGACGAGCGTGTCGGCGCATCCTTATGGCTTAGAGTAAAAGCCAGAATCAAAGGACCTAAAAGCCCGCCGATGCGCTAAGCGCAGGCGGGCTTTTTGCATTTGCCGCCTGCACAGAAAACGCTAAGCCGGACAAGACAAAAGGATGAGGAATGACGAATATAGCCATTGATTTCGCAAAAATGGACGGACTGGTACCGGCGATTGTGCAGGACGCTGCGACCGGGCAGGTGCTTATGGTCGGCTTCCAGAATGAAGCCAGTTATCAAAAAACACTCGAAACCGGATTTGTAAACTTCTGGAGCCGCACGCGTCAGAAGCTGTGGATGAAGGGCGAAACCAGCGGCAATCGCCTACGAATTATCGAAGCATCGACCGATTGCGACCAGGACACGGTCCTTTACCGCGTGCAGGTGGAAGGCGACGGCCTGGTATGCCACGAAGGAACTGTGAGTTGCTTCACCCGGCCTATTGCCACTTACTCCGCAGCGGAGGTGCGCTGATGGCGAACAAACTGAGACTCGGTATTCCCAAAGGCAGTTTGCAGGATGCGACGATTGCGCTTTTCCAGCGTGCAGGCTGGAATATCTATGCGAATGGCCGCTCGTATTTTCCCTCGATCGACGATAACGAAATCGAGTGCACGCTAATTCGTGCACAGGAGATGGCTCGTTATGTCGACCACGGTGCGCTCGACGCAGGCCTTACCGGTATTGACTGGGTTGTAGAGAGTGGCCGCGAAGTGAAGAGCATCACCAGCCTCGTCTACGCGAAGCAGAGCCGTCAGCGTGTTCGCTGGGTGCTTGCAGTGCCAGATGACTCACCGTATCAAAAAGCAGAAGACCTCGCCGACAAAACGATTGCAACTGAGCTGGTAGAAGTAACCAAGCGTTATTTCGCTGAA
>DATHQH010000217.1:0-6235 GCA_035482895.1 Alloacidobacterium sp.
CAGACCGGGAACGGCGATGGCGCACATCACCTGGATCACGCGCACGCCTATTTCCCCTTCCAGCGAGGTCATCGGGTTATCGAAAAAACGATCGAAGAAATGCCGGACAAGGACGACAAACCGGTTCATCTGAAGCACTTCTTTCGGGATGACTCGCGCCTGTACTTCCAGCGAGAGGACCGGATTTTCAGGCGGAGAGAAGATCAGAAAAACGCCAGGCATAATCAAGACCTCGCTTTCATGACTTCGACCATCTCATCGGCGACGGTCTTCGTATTCTGTTGCTGTACCAGTTGCGCAAAAACACTCTCAAGACTTGGCAACTGCATGAGCTGTGTCAGCTCTGAGGGAGCAGCATTCGCACGAATGTGCCCCTGCGCAATGACAATGACGCGGCTGCAGATCTGCTCGACGACCTCGAGAACATGCGAGATGTAGAGGATCGCTTTGCCTTCCGCCGCAAGCGCAGAGAGCAGGTCTTTAAAGAGACGCGCGGAAACGACATCGAGGCCGGAAAGCGGCTCATCGAAAATAAGCAGTCGCGGATTGTGCATCAGCGCTGCCGCGATCAGAACGCGCTGCTTCATGCCTTTGGAGTAGAGCGAAATCGGGGAATAGCGCCACGAATCGAGCGCCAGCAGTTTCAGCATCGTATTGGCCTTGAGCGCAATCAGCTTCTCGGGCATGCAGCGCAAACGGCCGGTGAGCTGAAGGTATTCCAGACCCGAGAGGTGTGTGTAGACATGCGCCTCTTCCGGCACGTATCCCATGACAGCGCGGTATCTCACCAGGTCATCGTGGATGGAGCTGCCGCAAAAAAGCACCTTGCCCGTATTTGGCTGCAGCATACCGGTGATGATTTTTACGGTGGTGGATTTGCCCGAGCCATTGGGGCCCAGGTATCCGGCAATCTCGCCGGCGGCGAGTTGAAAACTCACATTTTCAACAGCAGGAATGCCGCGGTAGCGCTTGGTGATGTTGTGCAGTTCGAGAATGGGAGCGATTTCCATGTATCCTATGTAGCAAACTACTTAATAGCTCGTCAAGTAGTTTGCTACATAGGTATAATGGCGCGCATGGGTGTCGATCCAAAACTCTCGCACACAGCCGCCTTGATCCTGCGGGCCATCAGCGCGGGCTATATCTATGGCTTCAGCGTGATGGAGATGACCGGACTACCAAGCGGCACCGTATATCCGGCCATGCGCAGGCTTGAGCGCGATGGGCTCATCCAGTCGAAATGGGAGGCGGAAACGATCGCCGCCGCGGAGCAGCGGCCGCCGCGCAAGTATTACAAGCTGACACGCGCAGGGAAGACGACGCTGGAGGCATCGCTCAAACGCTACCCGCTACTTGAAAAAATGATTCCGCAGACCGAGGTGGAACACGCATGAGACGCCTCACACATGGATGGTTGCTGCGTGCGTATGCGCTGGCGTTGCGATGCGCCTCGTGGATTGTGCCCGATGAAGAACGGGAAGAATGGCTCAAGGAGTGGAAGGCAGAGTTGTGGCACGTTGTGAACCAGAGATCGTCGCCCGCGGCACATCAAATTATCGCAGCCTTTGTTGGAGGAGCTTTTCAGGATGCTGGTTTACTGAGAGTCGATCTTCGCCGCTCGGGGGTGAAACGATCGTATGCGTTTACCTCATCTCCCGTTCGGTGTCTGCTCTTCCTGCTGTTACTGGGACTCGCAAGCGCCGGGCTGGCTTTTCTACAGTCCGGAAGCCGCGCTGCATTGCTGCCTTCGCCCTACCGGGATGCCCGCACGCTTGTGATCGTTGCGCGGGACAATTCTTCATACAACCTGTTTCCAAGTGTCACGCTGGAAGAGTTTCGTTACTGGCGGAGCGCCGCGCAGGGTGTCTTTTCGGATCTGTCTTTTTATCAGATAGTTCAAAAGCAGGTGCACACCGGTCATGGCTCGACGATCGGGCTTTCGATTGCCCGCGCGTCTGATAATCTGCTCGATCTCCTGCAAACCTCTGCTTTCCCTGATACCTCGTCATTTCGTTCGGCATCCGGCATGCCAAGGCTGATCCTGAGCGACGCCGCATGGCGAAGGTATTTCCACGCCGAGCCGTGGGTTGTGGGCCATGTCGTCTTTGTGATGGGAGAAAAAGCAACCATAGCCGGTGTTGCGAGGCCAGATGCGTGGCGGCTGCCCGGAAAGGCGGATGCATGGCTGCTGGAGGATGCCAGCCGGATCGGCAGACTCTCCGCAGGCTCCGTAGGATATGTCGTCGCGCGGATACAGCCTTCTCTCGCACGGGATGGATCGCAGGATCACTGGCACATGACCGTTCCAAGCGGGGGAGGAAACATAGATGGTTTTGCGTGCACGTCGGTCAGGCAATATGCGCGCGAGCCGTTTGCCTCATTCGCATTTGCGGTGATGTTGGCGCTTCTGGCCCTGCCTGCTACAACATCTCTTCCCCTTGGCGAGTACCCCTTCAATCCGCGGCAGCATTCGTTGTCCCTGCGCCTGCGGCGCTGGTTCTTTCTTGCCGCGAAGCTCGCCCTGCTGCTATGGATTGTGTGCTTTGTATCGCTCGATGTGGCACAGACCGTTGCCTCAACGCAGACCGCGGACTCACAAGGCGTGCAGATCCTGGTGACGTTTGCAATCACGTTGGCCGGTCTGCGCTGGACCCTGCGCGACCAGCGACGCCGCTGTCCGGTTTGTCTGAGGTGTTTGCAGCATCCAGTACGTGTAGGCCAGCCTTCGAGAAATTTTCTTGCATGGAATGGGACAGAGTTGATCTGCGTTGTAGGCCATGGTTTTCTGCATGTGCCGGAGCTGCCGTCGAGCTGGTTCAGCACGCAACGCTGGCTCTATCTTGACGCATCGTGGCGATCGATCTTCCGTCCTCAGGAAGTGGTCCATACAGCCTGACTCCCATATCCGGCTACACTGGAATATGCGGAGGTGCAAGTCGTGATTCGTTCTTATCAGGGACATACGCCGGTCGTTCCGGTGAGCTGTTATGTCGACGTTTCCGCGCAAGTGCTGGGCGACGTAATTTTAGGCGAGCACACAAGCGTGTGGATGAATGCCGTGGTGCGCGGCGATGTGAACTCGATCCGCATCGGCTCGCACACAAACATTCAGGATTGCGCTGTGTTGCATGGCATGCGCTATGTGTATCCAGTAATTGTGGGCGATTATGTGACAATCGGCCACAACGCCACGGTGCATGGATGCGTGATTGAGGATACCTGCCTGATCGGCATGGGTGCAGTCATTCTGAATAATGCGCACATCGGCGAGGGTTCTATCATTGCCGCTGGAGCGTTGATTCCCGAGAATGCGAAGATTCCGCCAAGATCGCTGGTGGCGGGCGTACCCGGCAAAGTGCGCCGGGAGCTTACGTCAGACGATCGAGATGAGATTCTGAAGTACGCGCGTAATTATCTGGACTACACAAAAATCTATCTCGACGAACAGAAGCACTGGAAGTGAGCTGCAGCGGCATGCTTGAAAGCGCACTCCTTGATAAGCTGGGAGTAAGGGCCTATCCACAACAATGAGTACATTGAAAGCCGTTCGCGGCACACGGGATTTACTGCCGCCAGAAACTGAACTCTGGAATTTTGTCGAAGAGACGGCGCGCCGCGTCTTTGCGCGCTACAACTTTGGCGAAATTCGCACCCCCATCTTTGAAGACACGCAGCTGTTTGCGCGCGGTGTCGGCGAAGAGACGGACATCGTTTCGAAAGAGATGTACACGTGGGAGGACCGGGCCAGAGCACAGTCAGAGAAGGCTCAGTCATTGACATTGCGCCCAGAGAATACAGCCGGCGTCGTGCGTGCCTACATCGAACACAAATTGGGCGAAACCGGGCTGTTGCAGAAGCTCTATTACATCGGCCCGCAGTTCCGTCGCGAGCGGCCGCAGAGAGGCCGTTACCGGCAGTTCTACCAGATCGGCGCCGAAGTGATCGGGCCGCCGAGCGCGGGTTCGGAGTCGCCGCTGCGCGATGCCGAGGTGCTGGAGATGTTGGCCACGCTACTCGACGAGTTGGGCATTCACGGCTGGACGCTGGCGATCAATTCCGTTGGCTCCATGAGCGATCGTCCGCGCTACATCGCGGCGCTGCGCGAGGCGTTGAAGGACAAGGCTCCGCTAATGTGCTCCGATTGTCAGCAGCGCGCGCATACGAATCCGCTGCGCGTGCTCGACTGCAAGGTTCCGGAAGACCAGCCGATTATCGAAACCTTGCCCAAAATCGCCGATTTTCTCGATGAATCGTCGAAGGCGCATTTCTCCGCGGTATGCACGGCACTCGATGCGTGCAGCGTACCCTATACGGTCAATCCGCGGCTGGTGCGGGGGCTGGATTATTACACGCGTACGACGTTTGAATTTACGCACGGCGGTTTAGGTGCGCAGAATGCATTGCTCGGCGGGGGACGCTACGACGGCTTGTCAGAGGCGATTGGCGGACCTAAAGCTCCGGGCATTGGTTTTGCCATGGGAGCGGATCGTCTGATTTTGACCTTGGAGGCACAGGCTAAGCCGAAGGCGAGTTTAGCCGATGCTTATGTCGCACCGATGAACGAAGCACTGAACGCCGTAGCATTGGAACTGACTCGCGAACTGCGCAAGGCTGGTCTGCGCGTAGAACTTGGCGACGGCAGTTTCCGTTTGAAAAAATCGTTCGAAATGGGAAACAAGCTGGCGCGCAAGATTGTGTTGCTGGGTGAGGATGAGCAGCAATCCGGTATCTTGACAGTGAAGGATTTTGCGAGTGGCGAGCAGGTGAAGGTTCCGCGGGCGCAGCTAGCGGTGGCGCTTGGCATCTCGTCCACGAAGTAGAGATCTTCGCTTTGGAGCTTGCAAACAAACTGGGCGATAGAAAAGCAGGTCCTTCGACTCCGCTTCGCTCCGCTCAGGATGCCAGCCTTATTTTTGCGGGATAACAGGCATCAGCATCATTTGCTGAGGCTTAAGTTTTGATTGCTGAAGGAAGAAACCTTGCTGGACTTTTTAGGAACACTGGAACGCACACACACTTGCGGCGAGCTTCGTGCTGAAGACGCCGGAAAATCTGTTGTTCTGCTGGGATGGGTCAACCGCCGCCGCGATCACGGCAACCTGATCTTTCTCGATCTGCGCGACCGTTACGGCATCTCGCAGGTTGTGCTCGATAAGGACCTGAGCCCCGCGGGGCACGCAAAGGCCGAGCAGGCGCGGTCCGAGTACGTCGTCGCTGCCATTGGCAAAGTTCGCCTGCGGGGAAAAGACGTCATCAATCCCAAGATGGTGACCGGCGAGATCGAGGTCGTCGCCGATGAGATTCGCATCCTGAACGATGCGAAGGTGCCGCCGTTTTCGCCTGCCGAAGAGGCTATCGGCAACGAGGAAGTGCGCCTGAAATACCGTTATCTTGATCTGCGCCGTGCCGAGATACAGCATAACTTCGAGGTGCGCCACAAGATTGCGCTGGCTGTGCGGCAGTATTTGTCGGGGCAAAATTTTTTCGAAGTCGAAACGCCCTTCATGACGCGATCCACCCCGGAAGGCGCGCGGGATTACCTCGTGCCCAGCCGAGTGCATGCTGGAAACTTCTACGCGCTGCCGCAGTCGCCGCAGCTGTTCAAGCAGATTCTGATGATCTCCGGGTTTGACCGCTATTTCCAGATCGCGCGCTGCTTCCGCGATGAAGACCTTCGCGCTGACCGCCAGCCGGAGTTCACGCAGATCGATCTTGAGATGACGTTTCCGCAGCAGGAGACGATCTTCCGCGTAGTTGAGGGTTTTCTGGCCGCCTCGTTCGCTGCAGTCGGCATCTCGCTGCCCACGCCCTTCCCTCAGATCACATATGACGAGGCCATGCGGCAGTTCGGCATCGACAAGCCAGACCTGCGTCTTCCCGGCTTGATCGATGTAAAAACGGCTTTTGCCGAGAGCGACCTCGTCACGCTGGCCATTGACCCGGCGCTGCCCGTGGTTGCGCTGCGCATTCCCAGGGTAGGCGAGCTTTCGCGCAAGGAGCGCGACGATAACCGTCCGCTCTTCGATACACGCAAGGGCGCGAAATATATCGACGACCTGAAAAGGCTGGAAAAGTCGTTCCCGGAGGCTGTTGTCAAAGTGCGCAAGCTGGCCGGAAGCGAAGATGGCGACCTGCTCATTATCGTTGCCGGAGATGCTGCTTCGCATATCCAAGCCAGCGACACTAAGAGCGAGGGGCGACTCTCGGAACGTGAAATTGCCGTCTATTCCGCGGC
>DATHQH010000218.1:0-6667 GCA_035482895.1 Alloacidobacterium sp.
CGGGACTGATGGTCGAAGGCACTGGTACGACACGGGTTACATGTGCAGTCCCCTGCGCATCTATGTAGCTGGAATTGGCCTGGGGGGCATTTGCGGCAGTTGTCTGGGAACGCGCCGTCACGGCACATGTTAAGGCAAACAAAGCAGACCGCAGACTGAAATATTTCATGCAGGCCACTACACCACAGAGCATAGCCGCTGTCGAGACCCGCAAATCCAGTAGTGGTCAGTTTGAATCTAGCGCCAGGAACAGCAGGTGTCCGAGAAGCCCGTTAATCGTCCATCTGAATCATTTCCGGATTGCTAGTCAAACGACTACTTTGCCATCACTCAATAATTTTGTTGATTGGTAGACTCTTGAGATGAGCTATCCAAGACACCTTCCGCTCTTCGACGAGAGTGTGCGGCAGGGGGCCTGGAGTGAGCGTATGATCGCTGGCGAGTATGCCGTCCATTACTCCAGCTTTGAGGAGACTCCTGGCAGTGCACTGTATTGCACGGTCTTTGGCAATCTCAGGGAAGCAGAGGCATACGCCCAACAGCAAGTAAAAGCGAGACCCTCCCTTCGTTGCACGATCTACGACCACCAAGGTCTGATAGGGCCTCCTCTGCGGGATATCCGAGGTAGCAATTTCAAAGACGATAGTGATCTCTTACCGCGCGTTCGGAGATGGATCGGATCGCTGCTGTTTTTCGGGGGTCTCATTTTGATCATCGTCGATTGGAGCGTTGATTTTCGGCTCGACTGGCCCTCTATTATCGGCAATCGGATACTGATTGTCGGCTTGATTCTGCTCTTTACCGAGGCAATGCTTGCGCTACATGCAAAGCATGAGCGCTCGCTTATCGCCGACAAGAGAAGACGATGACCCGAGCATACCCATTGAAGCCATATGGATGTAAAGTCGGCTACTGGACAAGTGCCCTCTCGATCATGACCGACTGAATATGATGTATTTGGGAAGTTGTCTCAATCTTCTGTGGATTCAAACTGATCCACTACCGCAAATCCTCAGTTATTGCCAACCTCGCAAATTCGGCTTAAAATAAGAGGATTGTAGGGAAAGGTTCTTTCGAGCTATGCCAAAGCAGGGTATTCATCCAAATTATCAAGAAATCCGGGTTCTGTGCGCGTGTGGTAACAATTTCGCGACTCGTTCGACCCACAAGGGCGATATTCACGTAGAAATCTGCTCCGCCTGCCACCCATTCTTCACCGGCAAACAGAAGCTGGTGGATACGGCAGGACGCGTCGAGCGCTTCCGTCGCAAGTACGCAAAAGCGGAGACGGCTGCCAAGTAACGGCGCCTCAGATTCATTCCAGCAAAAGCCTCCGCTTGCCGGGGGCTTTGCTATGTTGCAGGTTCTTACCTGATGAAGAAGCAGTGGGACAATCCGCAGGAACACACCATGCCGGAAGGCGTGCGCGTTCCCGCGTCCGTCCAGATCGGCAATGTGACAGTCGCCCCGGCAACAGTGCTCGCGCCCATGGCCGGAGTTACGGACACCGTCTTCCGCCGCTTCATCCGTAACGCTAGTGTTTTCAGCACCGATAGCAGTGCCGCCGTATCCATTGATACCGCCATCAGCAATCAGCAGTCAGGCTGCGGCCTCATCATGACCGAGTTCACCTCGGCCGACGGCCTCTCGCGCATGCGCGAATCCAAGCGCAAGCGCTATCTCACCTTCTACGAAGACGAGCACCCGATTTCAGCCCAGCTCTTCGGCTCAAACCCGGTAACGCTGGCCGACGCCGCCCGTATCGTCGAGCAGACGGGCTTCGACATGGTCGATCTGAACCTCGGCTGCCCGGCCAAGCGCGTCGTCGCCTGCAACGGTGGCAGCGGACTGCTCCGCGACCTGCCACTGATTGCGAAAATCTTCGAAACAGTCCGTGCTGCGGTGTCGATTCCCTTCACCGTCAAGTTCCGCCTTGGCTGGAACGACAACCACATCATCTGCGTCGAGCTTGCACGGCTCGCGCAGGAAAGCGGCCTGCAGGCTGTCGCACTCCATGCCCGCACCCGCGAGCAGGGCTATTCAGGACAGGCGCGCTGGGAGCATATCGCCGAAGTAAAAAACGCCGTCAGCATCCCTGTCATCGGCAATGGTGATGTCCGTACGCCGGAAGACGCCTGTGCTCTCATCGCAAGAACCAATTGCGATGCCGTCATGATCGGCCGCGCTGCACCCGCAAACCCGTGGATCTTCCGCCAGATTGCACAATATACCGCGACTGGCCGCTACGACGAACCGACTGACCTCGACCGTTATCGCATGATCCGCACCTATTTTCAGATGCTGCTCGACGAAGGTAATCCCGAAGCGCAAGGCAAAATGAAGCAGTTCGCCTCATGGTTCACACACGGTGTTCCTGGCGGCGCGGGGCTGCGAAAGTCCATATACGAGTCGAAAACCGGCGAAACTGTAATCACCGCCGTCGAGCGCTTCTTTGAGCCGCGACTATCAACCGTGGAAGCAACAATCGCAATGCCTGTCGCAGGCTAGCCGGGTTTCTGGCAACGCAACTCATCTCTATCTTGTCATCCTGAGCGGAGCACCAAAGGCGCGTAGTCGAGGAGCCTGCCCTGAGCGTGTCGAAGAGCCTGCTTTTCGCTCGTTAGCCATCGACTATTGAATGCAATCGCAACGGATTACTCACCGCTTCTCTTCCGGAAAATAACCCGACGCCGTTGCCGCCAATGCTCATCCAGAGCCACTAGCGTCCACTCGACATCCGTCTTCAAATACCGCAGCACTGTCTCATTCGCCGGGTGAATCCGCAAAGCGGGCGCTACCAGCAGCAGCAGCGGTGGAGCGTCCGAAAGTTCAACGCCATTGAAATATCCGTGCTTCTGCAACTCACCCGCGGCGTGGACCTGCCGCACACGCAACCAGTAGTCCAACCCCTGCAGCGGCAGATGCAGATCTTCATTCGCTTTCAATTCGAGCACCATCAACCGCCCGGAGCGAGTCACGCTCAGCAGGTCGATCATGCCGCGATCTCCGCCCGCAAACGCAGGCACCTGCGTGTACACAAACTCCTCGCGAATCGCGGGCTCCAGCTCCACTAATCCTTGTTTCAGTTCCGACTCGAGCCACCGTTCCGGTTGCAGCCTGTAGAGCGGATTGCGCACGCTCCCGCCGGCAAAACGCCCGTCATATACCCGCCGCATCAGGTCGCGAAATAAATCTTCCGTCGCATTGATAAGCGGCGTCTCGTTCGGGCCCGCGCCAAAAGTAATCGTGTCCTGCCGCGCAAACGATCCCGTAGCCACGCCGTGTCGAATGCGCGCAAACTCAAGCCCATGCAATCGAAAACTGATCTCGGTTGAACTGAGCGGGCGAATCTCAGTCCGCGATCTAACTCCTTCCGGCAGCAATCGTGTTAGACGATCGACAGCAGCCTGAGACCGCTCCAACGTTCGCTCATGGTTGAAGCTGTGCACCAGGCGAATGTCGAGATTCCCCTCATCACCGATCTGCGCAGAATCTAAAGTCTCGCAGCGCTCGTCCAGCTCATACAGCTCCCACTTGGCGAGCGCTGGGTTGAGCCACCCCATGCGCCCTCGCGTAACAGCGGCCCCGCCAGCAGGCACGATGACCTTCAACCCTTCAAAGACGCGTCTGCCCCCACTGTGCTCCCGACAATACGCCAGCCACAGAATGCCCAGAGTCAATGCGCCATCGATGGTTGCCTGCGTCTCTTCGGCGTTGACCGCGATGAGGGCCCACGCCTTCGCTCCCCGCACGAGCGTCCCGCGTGCATAGGCAGGACCAAAACTGTGTTCCAGCTCCATCGCGTTGCTCAGGCTGTCAATTTTGAAATCGGCAAAGGCGCGGGTCAGCACGCGCTCCAGAGTGCGCAGGTATTTTTTTCGATTGGCTTCACGCGTCGTCGGTGTTCGGATGTCGCGATCCGGCACCAGCTGCAGTGTTTGCGGCCTGGCCTGGCCAAAACGTCTCGTCTCGATACGAAGCACGTTCTTGCGCACGTCGAGCCCGGTCACCGTGCGTACCATATTGCGATCTTCCGACCACATGTGCAGCACACAGCGACCATGCTCGGCTGAAAGGGAATAATGCGTTGTCTGCATCTCAAAGATCACGCGACCATCTTCGAGTACCGCGGCCCTGGGGTGTTCGGCAAGGAATGCTTCAAGCGTGAGGGCCAGCTCCGCTGCGGACGTTTCACTTTTGACCGGAGGCATCAGGAAAAACTATGCCCACCCGCGTGCATGCGGGCAAGCACTTTCGCGCTACCAGCCCATCCGTCTCCGCAATTCGGTAACGTGCGCTACATGGTGGCGGCAATGCCAGTCATAAACCTGCACCATCTCCGCCAGCTTCAGCCGTCCATCCTCCGAATGCACGTAACCGCGTTGCCAGTTCGGCTCCGTCAGCGATTCCAGCAGCGAGACCCAACGCCGATGCAATGGCTCCAGCAGCGCGAGCGATATCTCGATTGGCAGAGTGTGTGCATCCGCAAGCTGTGCCCACAGTTTTTCATCGTAAGCGTTCACGGCAGGCCAATCTTCCGTCAGAGCGCGACGGCAGCGGACATAGGCGTTCATATGGCTATCGGCAACATGGTGGACAAGCTGGCGCACTGTCCACCCGCCCTCGCGGTAAGGCGTGTCCAGCTGCGCATCTGACAATCCAGACACGGCAGAACGTAAATATTCCGGCAGCTCAGCCATCGTGGCAAGAGAAGCGCGACGCTGCTCTTCAGTTTGTTCAATTGAACCGGCAAATTGGCCGATGGGGTAACGCAAATCTCCGCTCATAAACGGAACGTTATCACAGGTATGGGACGCGCGGGCGTTAGCCGCCCGCGGAGCTTACGCTGCTTGATGATGGTGATGACGGTGATGGCGGCGGTGATGATGCGGCTGAGCAAATGCGGAGGCAGAGAACAACAGCACCAGAGAGAGAACAATCAGCTTCTTCATGCCGAGATAGTAGCAAGAATCGACATCCTGCTACTGTTGAAATCAGGACAGGAACCATCTCTGTAACTCTTCTCCGGCATTCAGCAAAACTCGTTCTTTGCATAGGTGCGCCTTCAGTTGCCCTCAGTGCAAGTCACCTGAGGAAGGCCGGGCAAATGTGTCGCTGCAACCCTGTGAAAGCAGCGTAGAATCGAAAGAAAGCTTCGTCTCATCTAACAAGCACAAAGTTTTTATCTATGACGACACTCGACACCAGCCACAAACGCTATTTTTTTGAAAAATTTGGTCTTTCCGAGCGTCTCTTCGAGCGCTGCCTGGGCGAAGCATTGTCCGCAGGCGGAGATTATGCCGACCTGTATTTCGAATCCGTCTCAGCCACTTCTATCGGCATCGATGAATCGCTGGTCAAGTCTGCCAGTCAGGGTGTAAGTGCCGGATGCGGCATCCGCGTTGTCTCCGGCGAACGCACGGGCTATGCCTACACCGACAATCTTTCCGCCGACCGCCTGCTGCACGCCGCGCGTACCGCGGCCCTCATTGCCAGCGGTCCAGCCAAACAGCCCGTCGCCGGATTCACGGAAACGCAGTCTCCCAATCTCTACCCCATTCCGGCAGCCGATCTCGACTCTGATCTCAGCACCAAGCTTGATCTCGTGATGCGCGCCGACCGCGCTGCACGAGCTTACGATGCGCGCATCAAGCAGGTCCGCGCCAGCTATTCCGACGAGTTGAAACGCATTCTCATCGCTGCCTCAGACGGCACTTACGCCAGCGACACGCAACCTCTCGCCCGCCTCAGCATCTTCGTTCTCGCCAATGACGGCCAGCAGACCACACGCGGCACATCCGGAGGCGGCGGACGGGTAGATATCAGTTACTTTCTCACTGAGAAGACGCCTGAGCACTTCGCCAACGAAGCAGCGCGTACAGCCATCCTGCAACTTGGAGCGGTCGCAGCGCCCGCAGGCGAGATGGAAGTCGTCCTCGGTCCCGGCTGGCCCGGAGTGTTGCTGCACGAAGCGGTAGGCCACGGCCTGGAGGCCGATTTCAACCGCAAAAAGACTTCAGCCTTCGCCGGGCTCATTGGCCGCCAGGTCGCAAGCTCAAAAGTCACGGTCGTCGACAACGGTACCATGCCATCGCGTCGCGGTTCGTTGAATGTAGATGACGAAGGCTCGCCTACGCAGGAGACAGTGCTCATCGAGAACGGCATCCTGAAAGGCTATTTAAGCGACAAGCTCTCCGCCCGTCTCATGAACATGCCGCACACCGGCAACGGCCGCCGAGAGAGTTACCAGCAAATCCCCATGCCGCGCATGACCAATACCTACATGCTCGCCGGCGACGACGCGCCGGAAGACATTCTCCGCAGCGTCAAGCGCGGCCTTTACGCCGTGAACTTCGGTGGCGGCTCGGTCGACATCACCAGCGGCAAGTTCGTCTTCAGCGCCTCGGAAGCGTATTTGATCGAAGACGGCAAAATTACTGCGCCCGTCCGCGATGCCACGCTCATCGGCAATGGCCCCGAGGCTCTGAAATACGTCTCGATGGTCGGCCACGATCTCCAACTCGACGAAGGTGTCGGCACCTGCGGCAAAGACGGCCAAAGCGTCCCCGTCGGTGTAGGCATGCCCACAATCAAGCTCGACCGTATGACCGTTGGCGGCACTGGCAATTAATCCATACAACAGCGTCCCGGGCAGGTGCGGGCTTCA
>DATHQH010000219.1:0-5951 GCA_035482895.1 Alloacidobacterium sp.
CGCTGCTTCCGAATCTGGTGCAGACCACCGAAGGCACGCCTGCGATGGTGCATTGCGGGCCGTTCGCAAACATCGCACACGGTACCAGCTCTGTCATTTCACACAAAATGGGGATGCGGATGGCGGACTACGTGGTCAACGAGACAGGCTTTGCATCGGACCTGGGCTTTGAAAAGTACATGGACCTTGTAAGCCCTATGTCTGGCATCAAGCCTTCCGCTGCTGTGCTGGTGACAACGGTTCAGAGCCTGAGGCAGCAAGGCGAAGGCAATCTGGAGAGAGGGTCCACGAACCTCGAAAAACATATTGCCATTGTGCGTGGCTTTGGACTGCCTGTGGTGGTCGCGATCAATCGATTTCCTCAGGATACGTTGGCGGAGCTCGAGATGCTGCACTCATTCTGCGAAGCACACGGAGCGGAGTTCGCACTTTCGGAAGCATACGCAAAAGGCGGAGAAGGAGCGATGGCGCTAGCCCAGAAAGTCGTCGAGGTAATCGAGGCAAACCCAAACATCGAACTCACAACCGCCTACGAATTTGGCGATCCGGTGATAGAAAAGATCACTAAGGTGGCACAGAAGGTGTACGGCGCGGACTCAATTGAGATGAGCGAGCGTGCGAAGGAAAACCTCGCCCGCTTTACGCGCTGGGGTTTCGGCGAGCTACCCATTTGCATCGCGAAGACACAGTACTCCATCAGCGACGATCCCAAGCGGTTGGGCGCGCCGACAGGATGGACGCTCCACATAACGGACATCGCACTTTCAGCTGGAGCAGGCTTCTTCGTAGTTATCTCAGGCGCAATGATGCTGATGCCAGGGCTGCCCAAAGTCTCCCGCGCTCTAGGAATCGATGTAGATAAGCATGGTGAAATCACGGGGATGTCGTAAACGTTGGACGAATAAGGTCGAGACGGCATTCGGTGACAGTAAGGTATATTGAGTGCGCTTGCGGGACGAAGGCCGCGCTCGACTGGCTCGAGCAACCGGTCTTCTATGTTCGTGTCATGCGCGCTACCACTCTACTAAGGTTTATGCTTTCGATTAGGATTGATTGCAAATGACCGAAGAAACAAAAACCGAGCCCATGTCGGCGGAATCGGCGCGCCGTCTGCGACAACTGTCCCATGACCTGAGCAATGCTCTCGAAGTCATTCTTCAGACCAGCTACCTGCTTGGAACCGTGGAGCTCAACGAAAATGCGCGCCAGTGGCGGCAAATGCTCGATCAAGGCGTACAACAGGCCACGAGTCTCAATCGCGAGCTGCGCGAATATGTTCGCGCCAATAGTAAAAACGCCGCAGAGTAACCTGCGGCGTCCGGAGTACGAAATATTGTAAGAAGAGAGTGCTGCTGCGAGCCTGAAAGCTAGACCAGCTTGGCATCAAGCGTGATTTCCGTATTCCCTTTGAAGAGGCGGGAAATAGGACAGCCGCTTTTCGCATTCTGTGCAGCCGTTTCAAAGGCTGATTCGCTGGCGCCAGGGATTTTCGCGCGTGTCGTTAAGTGAATTGCAGTGATCGTAAACCCTGCATCCGTTTTTTCAAACTTCACCGAAGCCTTTGTCTCCAATGATTCGGGCGTAAGATTTGCATTGCCCAGCTGCGCGCTCAGTGCCATAGTGAAGCACCCTGCATGTGCGGCTGCGATCAACTCCTCGGGGTTTGTGCCGACACCATTCTCAAATCGTGTGCTGAAAGAATATTGCGTCTCTTTCAAAACACCGCTCTGGGATGAAATAACGCCTTTGCCGTCCTTTAAACTGCCCTTCCAAACGGCGCTCGCTGTACGTTCCATAACTGCTCCTTTTCGGCGAAAAATCTCTGCGCCAAATTGCGCGCTTATTTCTTCGATGCGCCTTTGAGCATATCAACGCTGCTTGGTCCGCGTCGAATATGCACATCTGGTTCAGCATATCGTTACGCGCTACCATGCCCGTTGAATTTTCGGTAATCTTGCCCTGTGTATTCAAACAAGCCCGATAACGAATGGCAGCATCCGGATACGCAGTCCGAGTCTTTGCCTGCACAACATCACTCCGTATATTGCCCGAATTGTTCGTCGCAGTTGACGAGCCATCGTTGTAAGCTCGTCTGCAATCGCTGCGGTTATTACCTCAGTTGCGCCGATTACTATTGAGGCTGCGGCGTTCCCTTCTTTAGCTCGTGGATGAATTCGCGTAAGTGCTCACGCAGTGGAGCAAAGAGCGGATTATTGCGGTTTTCAAGTGCAACCTCACTTAACAGCTTCAACCCCACGCCCAGAGCTGCCGCCGTATCGAAAGAGAATTCACCTCGCGATTGCAGCCGATCCACGATGCTCAGTATGTCGTCGTGATTTTGAGCCTCGAAACTGAGCGATTTTCCAGTGACCGGCTCGCCTCTCTGTCCCTTCGTCATTTCCATCGTGATGTGATAACGATAAGAATTCATGATTGGTCTTCTTTCGCTAATTGCGTCACGGTAAGGCGCAATTGTTCGTTCTTGCTTAAAAGATCTACAACGAGCGCTTGCAATTGAGAATTCTGAATTTCGAGCTCCTGCATGCGATCGTGGAGCAATTCGTCCTGCGGCTCTGAATTAGATGGATTCAATTCCCTTAGCGGCGGCATCGATAATTTCTGCAATTTTGCTCACCTGTTCCTTGGTTAAATCTCCTTGCCCGAAGCGTAGCTTTAGCGAGAGTTTGAAGTTGTGCATAGCTCGCATGATCTGCGGCGACCGGCCTCGTCCAAAGGCTGTTCCCACTTTTTCAATGCGCGCAAAAATCGCGTCGACGAGCGCCTTATGGGCTTTCAGCTCTTCCTGCCCGGCTTCCGTAATGGCATATAGTTTTTTGGCGCCATCGGTAGCACTGACCGTCGCAAAGCCCTCTTCCTCAAGCATCGTGAGCGTTGGGTACACCACGCCTGGACTCGGCGCGTAGATTCCGGACAGACGTTCCCCGATGGCCTTGATGATTTCGTAGCCGTAGCTTGGTTTTTCTGCGATCAACTGCAGAATCACAAAGCGAAGCTCGCCGTTATCAAAAAGTCGTCCGCCAAAATCTCCACCGAAGCGATGGCCCTGCCGACCCCAGACTTCGCCCATTTCGCCAAGAAAGCCGTGCCGTCCTCCCCGGAAGTGCCTCCAGGATGGTGGCCTGCGGCCTTCGTCCCCTTCATATTCATTGCAATGCATGTGCTTGTGTCCAAACATAAGATCCTTTCTAAGATCATCTAAGATATATCTAAAGATATATCGACAGTGGAGAACTCGGCAAGCTATTTTAGATATATCTAATTTATAGCAAGGGCAACCGATCGCTTTTCCTGTCGTTCATACCCTGTATGGCTGAACGCATGGATTTTTGGAGAGGATTTTCCGGCGGTTTTTTGGCCGGCGTGGCAATCGGAGCGTTGATTTATTTTTCACCAAGCTCCCGTGAGGGCGGAGAAAACACCGCCCGCGAGAATTTCAACTCTGATGTGACCGATGAGCTTTTCCTGAACCGTGATGCAGCAGAGAGCGCTGGAGACCCATCGTCACTCGTTCCAAATACGGCAGGCGCAGCAAGAATAGACTTTGAGCGTCCTAGCCGGCGGCTGGCATAGCGGGCTATCCAAATTGTCGACCCGACTTGAGACTGACGGAGCGCCTTGTTTCTGTTTTATGCACAGCGTCGTGCTCCGTCAGCTCGCCCATGAGCAGGTAATAGCCATCGTCTTCTCGTGTCTTGCCCGAACCTCGTACGATTGTTCCCTGAAATGAATACCAGATGCCGTGGATGAGCTGGGTCGTAAACTTTAAATCCTGGGCGTGCAGGGACGTCTGGTCAAAGAAATAGGTCAACGGGGTCCCGCTGTCGCTTTCGCCATCGCCCTGTCGGGAAATGTATCCGCTCAGTCCGCCAAACTGGAGCGTTATCTCCACCACTTCACCCGGATGCCCCAGCATGTATTCGCCCGAGGCATCTTCAGGGATAAGCGAGTTCGTTTTTCTTGTCTGTCTCACGACAACAGGGTGATCCGTCGTGTTGGGATCACCCCGATGATGGAGCGCGGGTGTCGTCGCCGACTGGGCATATAATGCTCGCGGCGGAACGGACAAAAGGAGCGGAAGAAAAAGCGGCGCCACGGGATACTTCGACCACGCTTGCCGCTTCATCTCTCCTCCCTTACTGTTTGCTTTTCAGGCGAGCTGCTGCAAACTCGTCGCCCGGCTGCCAGCCGATCGTTTGCGGTAATGACGATGCTTCCCATCCAAGAATGAACCCGAATTGCGCCATTCTGGCGTTTCCGCGAAAGTCCATTTCGGGCTTGTACTCATCCGATGGTTGATGGTAGCGGTGTGCAACGAAATCTTCCATCTGCTCGCGCCCCCACTCCGGCGTGCGACCTTCGAAGGTCGTTCCCTGGCCGATGGAGAAGGCGGGCACGCCGACGCGGGCGAAGCTGAAGTGATCGGAGCGATAGTAATGTCCTGCACCGGGGAACTGATCTGTCTCAATGGTGAGATTGAAGGCCTTCGCCGTTTTCTCCACTTCAGGGTAGAACGTCGTGCGCTCGGCCCCACCCACTTCCGTCGCAGTAGGAACGCCAATCGGGTTCAGCATGTCATAGTTCAGATTCAGGGCAATTTGCGAAGCTGGCACTGGCGGGTGCATGCCGAGCCACTGCGAACCGAGGAGCCCTTGTTCCTCGGCAGTTACGGACGCAAAGAAGACGCTGTGCGGCGGCTTGGTTTGTGCAAAGACGCGGGCCATTTCGAGCAGAATGCCGCAGCCTGTGCCGTTGTCGGCCGCTCCGTTATAGATGTTGTCGCCCTTCGCGTTGGGGTCGATGCCGAGATGGTCGTAATGCGCCGAGTAGAGAACGGCCTGACCCGGTTGCGCGCCGGGCACTTCGCCGATCACGTTGTCTGATTCGTAGTGCCGCACTCTGCTTGCAATATGTGCTTTGAAGCGCACCGGAAGCTCGACGGCCTGGAAGCCGGGCTTGCCGGCCGCTTCGATCAGAGCATCGACGTTGCCCTTTCCAGCGGCGGTGAACAGCTTCTGTGCCACGTCATGCTGGATCCAGCTTGCAGCCTTGAGCGTAGCCGTCGGATCGCCCTGCAGGAAGGACTTCTCAATGGCCTGCGAGTCGCGCACAACGTGCCACGGGTAACTGGCGAGATCGGTGCGGTGGATGATCAACACGCCTGCCGCGCCCCGACGCGAGGCTTCCTCGTACTTGTAGGTCCAGCGGCCATAGTAGGTCATGGCCTTGCCCTTGAAGAAGCTTTCATCATCCGATGGCGGTTCATTCACGATGACGAGCAGGATCTTGCCTTTCACGTCCACGCCTGCGAAGTCGTTCCAGTGGTACTCGGGAGCATAAATGCCGTATCCGACGAAGACAATGGGAGCGTCAATGTCGGCGGATTCCGATCCGGTTTGGTCTTTGGTAACGAAGTCTTCGCCATAGGTCAGCGGAATCGGCTGGCCATTCTGCGGCACAAACGATGCAGTTGTCTGGTCTTCAATGGTGTGTACTGCATAGAGCGGCACTTTCTGGAAGTAGGTTCCGTTGTCCCCGGCTGGTTTCAATCCACTGAGCGCAAACTGCGTGGCGATGTACTCTGCTGCAATCTCAGCGCCACGTAAACCAGGGCCGCGCCCTTCGAGCAGATCGCTCGAGAGGAAGCGTACGTGCGCGCGTATCTTTTCGGGGTCGATGCTGGCTGCGGCCTGCTGAGCTTCCTGAGGAATTCCGGGTATCGCAGGAACCGGCGTCTGGCAGAACGCAGCGGTAATGGGTATTAACGTGGCGGCGGAAACGCAGGCAAGACGAAGCGCCCGGCGAAGAGATTGAGCCATTCTTGTTCCTCAGGTGACGAAGATACGAGTGTATGAACTATTTTGCTACAGAAGCGGCAAAATATTCGCCTTCTTTGCCCCGAACTGCGCAGGAGTAGAGCCGGATGCGTGGCC
>DATHQH010000220.1:0-10697 GCA_035482895.1 Alloacidobacterium sp.
GTGCTGCAGCAAGGCAAGGTGAGATTTGTGCTCACCACCCCGCTTCGCCCTGATGGAGAAGTGGCAGAGCACGTACACCGCCATGGCGATGGCGTGCACGACGTGGCCCTCTGGGTGGACGATGCAAAGCTCTCATGGAAAGAAACTACGAAGCGTGGCGCACGCAGCGTGCGTGAACCATTTGAATTGCGCGATGAACAGGGCGTGGTGAAGCTCGCAAGCATTGCAACCTACGGCGATACGGTACACACATTTGTCGAACGCAGTAATTATCACGGCACATTTATGCCCGGCTATCGCGCAGTACACGAAGACCCGCTCGCGCGACCCGTCAGCCTGCTCTACATCGACCACATGGTAGGCAACGTGGGCTGGAACGAGATGAACCGCTGGGTCGATTTCTATGCCGACATCATGGGCTTCTCGCTCTACCAGCACTTCGACGACAATGATATCTCCACAGAGTATTCAGCGCTCATGTCGAAGGTTATGGCAAACGGCAATGGACGCGTCAAGTTCCCGATCAACGAGCCCGCTGAAGGACGCAGAAAATCACAGATCGAAGAATATCTGGAGTTCTACCACGGCCCCGGCGTGCAGCACATTGCGCTGGCCACCGACAATATCCTCCACACCGTAGCCAAATTGCAGGAACAGGGTGTCGAGTTTCTCAAAGTTCCGCACAGTTACTACACAGAATTGGAAGGCCGCGTCGGCAAAATCGACGAACCGATTCAGGAGCTGGAAGAACTGGGCATCCTCGTTGACCGTGATGACGAAGGCTACATGCTGCAGATCTTCACGAAACCCGTAGAAGATCGTCCGACGCTCTTCTACGAGATCATCCAGCGCAAAGGCAGCCGCAGCTTTGGCAAAGGCAATTTCAAGGCGCTCTTTGAAGCGATTGAGCGCGAACAGGCCGCGCGCGGCAACCTCTAAACATCAAGTGCTGCATGCGTGATAGATACTTCATCTGTCACGCATGATGTCACTGGAATTCGTTGAGGGCAGGAATCAATACGGCCTTAGCTGCTAGGGAACAATCTCTACGCCCGAACGAAAACCGTTTTAGCTTTTCTTGCCTAACTCACGATCCAGATGAAAGAACACCCATACCAGGAAGCAGACGCTTGCAGCAACAATCACCAGCAAAATGTAAAGCGCGAGCCGATTCGGATCCACGTCTTTATTGCACACGGGCCTCTGCAAAGAGAGCGCAAAAGAACCGTAAGAACTTTATAAGCATGTCTGTTGATTCACACATTGAACCCGGATTGCTGCAGGATGGCGAACTCACTGTTGTGTTCACAAACTTTGCTCTTCACCGGGCGCATCGAGTTCCTACTTATCACTTCCGAATGGTTCACGGAGAGACCGCTGAAGATATGGGACGAATCAATCTCCGTACGGAGACAGACCCCACCATTGAGCGTTATGCCGGGCATATCGGCTACAGCGTGCACGAGAAATATCGCGGTCATCACTATGCTGCGCGATCCGTCATCCTTCTATTGCCATTGGCGCGTTGGCTTGCAGTGGATCCGATATGGATCACCTGCAATGCAGAGAATCTGGCTTCCCGTCGCAGCTGTGAACTAGCTGGCGCGGAGTTGATTGAGATTGTTGATGTTCCGCCTGATTACATCGGCTACCTATTCGGAGATAGGCAGAAGTGCCGGTATCGTTTACGACCATAAAAAGGCGGCCCCATAAAGGGCCGCCTTTTTTGCTTCGTGTTGGCAAGAACGACGTATCGATTTGCCGAGATACTCAGCGTTATCCATGTCACGCTTGCCAGCGCGATCAATAAATTGGTTGCGATTCCATCGCGATTGGTTGTTTCTTCATATCACGATTCTGCTGTCAGCTCGATGCCTTTTGCTTCCCTGCCGAAGGCGGTCACAATCACAAGATAAATCGCTACGATCAATACGGTAGCAGCCAGCACCACGCCATAACTGCCAAAGTGTTCGGCGGCTCTAGCCTGCAGCACGGCATTGCGCGACGCCAGCAGATTTCCAAGCTGATACGCCAATCCCGGAAACGTCGCGCGCACGGGTCCCGGAGAAAGCTCCGTTAGATACGCAGGGATGACGCCCCACGCGCCCTGCACCATGAACTGCATCAAAAACGCGCCCGTAGCCAGGGCATAAAGCGATTGGCCAAACGCAAATAACGGGATCACAGGCAAAGCCAGTAACGCTGCGCCAATAATGGTTCGCTTGCGGCCAAAACGCTCGGAAAATCCTCCGAAGAATATCCCGCCCAGCAACGCGCCAATGTTGTAAATAATGGCAATCCCTCCGGTAAGAGCAGCGGAGAAACCATGGTCTTTTTGTAAAAAAGTCGGATATAGATCCTGCGTGCCATGCGAAAAGGAGTTGAAGCCGGTCATGAGCAGGATGATAAAAAGAAAAGTCAGGGCATACTGCCGGATGCCGCTCGCCACGGACATAGCGGGCTTCGCGCTTTTCCTCTGACCCGCTCGCCATACGGGCGATTCTTCGACCTTGAGGGCAATATAAACAACCAGCACCGCGGGCGCCGCACCGATGATGAAGAGTCCGCGCCAGCCAATGACATGCCCGTGCCACATCATATGTGAGAAGGTCTTGAAGAGCGTTGCATACACGGCCGCCGCCACCAGATAACCAACCGCATATCCCTCCTGCAACAAACCGGAGAAGAATCCGCGTCCCTCTTTTGGCAACGTTTCAAAGGCCAGTGCTGCGCCCACACCCCATTCCCCGCCCATGGCAACGCCGAAGAGCGCACGCAGAATCAACAGCGCATGCAATGACGGCGCAAAGACGCAGCCCAGGGCTAAAACTGAGTAACAGGCAACGTTAGCCATGAGCGCCGGTCGACGGCCAAATTTGTCGGCAAGCGCTCCGAAAAGAAATGCCCCCACCGGACGAAATGCGAGCGTAAGAAATAACGCCTCGGCGACTGCCGAGGTGCGCACTTGAAAATCGGCGGCGATCGCCGAGATGCTAAAGACCAGCAGAAAATAGTCGAACGAATCCAGCGACCACCCCAGAAAGCAGGCGATGAATGCATGCCGTTGCGGCGGCGTCAGCGACCGGAAGTGTGAAAAGAAACGAGTTTGCATCATCGGGCCGGGAAACTTGGAGCTTACCAGACTACAGAGTCGAATATCTAAGTGTTTTATGAAGTCGAATATCTGCTCTGTTTTATGAAAATACTTGTTGCAACGAATATTTTCTTTGAATATCCAATGAAATGCCGCCGACAACTCAAATGTCGAGGGGCAGAAATTCAGGTTTTGGAGAAAATCCATGCAGGCACTACGCAAAACAGCCATTTTCGCCGCAGTTCTGACCTTCACCGCGGCCGCTGCCTCGGCACAAATATCGAAGTGGCAGATTGACCCGGCCCACAGTGAGGCCGACTTTAGCATCAAGCACATGGGCATTTCGAATGTGCACGGACGCTTCGGCAACGTAAGCGGCTCGCTTACTCTGGACGAAAAGGACATTGCCAAATCCAGCGTCAATGCCACGGTCGACGTGACCACAGTGGACACCGGTGTAGCGCAACGCGACACGCACCTGAAAAGTCCTGACTTTTTCGATGTCGCAAAAAATCCGCAGATGGTATTTGTGAGCAAGGGTCTTACAAACACGAACGGACAACTACTGCTTACCGGTGACCTGACCCTGCATGGCGTTACGAAACCGGTGACTCTCAACGTGGAAGGCCCCAGCAAGGAGCAGCTGGATCCTTACGGCAAGACGCGGCGCGCCTTCTCCGCAACGACTACCATTCGCCGCCAGGATTTCGGTCTGACGTGGAATGGCAATCTGAAGTCGGGCGATGCGGTTCTGGGAGACGATGTGAAAGTAGAATTGGATATCGAGCTGATTAAGCAGTAAGAATTCCAGCAGTAAAAATTTGGGCAATGCGAGATCACGGTGCGGTTTCTCTGGCCGCACCCGTTACGCTGCGAAGGCATTCATGGGAAGCAAACTACAGGAAGAGATTAAACAGACGCGCCCATTCGCGAGTCCTGAAGAAGAGGCGTTGCTCAACATCCGTCGCACATCGGACCGGGTGCAGCATTACTCGCAGCAGCTCTTCAAACCGCATGGCATCACACCAACGCAATACAATGTGTTACGCATTCTAAGGGGTGCGGGGGAACACGGCCTTCGATGTTCGGAGATTGGCGAGCGTCTGGTCAGCAGCGATCCTGACATCACGCGCCTGCTCGACCGGCTGCAAAAGCAGAAGTTCATTCGGCGCAAACGGGACGCCAAAGACCGCCGCGTCATCTACACAACCATTTCGGCCGAGGGTCTAAGACTGCTCAAAGAGATGGACCCCCTGGTCAATGACGGAGTGAAACAGTTACTGAAGCACATGAGCCGGGAAAAAATAACTACACTCGTAGCGCTGCTGGAGGAAATTCGTCAGGCACTTCCGGCGTAGTTCGGGCGGCCAGCTTCTAGAGCTTGGCCGTCTCCCCAAGTGAAGCTTCGATGCTGGCTCGTGGATCGGCTTCCGCCCCTTTCGTGTGAATCTGATGATGCAGGCAGTAGAGCGCCAGTTCGAGCCGATCTGAGACACCAAGCTTGTCATAGATCTTGCGAAGATAATTCTTGATGACCTGCTCACTGGTACCTAACTGATAGGCGATCTCCTTATTCCGCTTGCCTTGTGTGATGCAGTTGATGATGGCAAGTTCTTTCGGTGAGAGCCGCGGTTGGTTCTTCGGACTGGCAAGTGCGGATGCCTGAGAACGATAGGCCTCAATTACCCAGGTCACCGACTGATTGTCGATCCAGGTTTCTCCGGCAGCAATCTTGCGCACACACTTCACCAGCAGGTCGGGCGAAATAGATCGCGGGATAATGCCGCGGACACCGCGGCGGTAAAGCTCCACGGTATTGGCTTCATCGGTGGACGTAGCCTGCACAATAATCTTCAGCTCTGGCGCATGACGCAGGATTTCCGGAATCGCACTGCTCTTACCGGCCAGCAGATTGCCTTCCATCACGAGCACATCTGCCGGATGATGCGGTATCGCCGTTTGCAGATTCGCCAGGCTGTCTACCTGCGCAACAATTTGTATATCGTTCTCAACCGCAAAGACCTTACGCATGCCCACGCGGTAGATCGCCTGCGAGTCGGCCATAATGACCCGAATCACCGGCTTGCTGGGAGAAGTATCGGCTGTGCCATTTGTAACTGGCATAGCGCTGTCGGCTGTTTTCTGCTTTGCTTCCGTCGTCATTGTTTTTTCCACTTGCTCACCTTATTGGAAGCGATATTCATCAATCACCGCTGCTGCAAAACAACTTGAGTGTTCCTCATAAGAGCGAACGACTCGCCCAAGACAGTGAACAGCGGCTGTATTTTCGCCACACAACTCCCCTGCGGAAATCTCTAGCAGGAATTCGACTGGCGCATTGATCGGCAGGCGCTCTTTCAGGCGGAAGAGAACTCCGTTCGCCGAAATGTTCTCCGTCATTCCTGCAAATTCGCGATCTTCGGACATGATTCTTACCGGTAAATGGAGAGGAAAACGGACGGAGGTACGTGCCCCGTCAGTCTCGATCTCAAGGTCAAACCATGACGAATGTTCCCGCATTGCTGACAACTCCGAATCCTGCAGCGAGATACTTTCCCCAACCTTACCGGAAGACAGATCCAGCCCCGAATTACGAAAGTTTACACCGTTTAGGTGACCAAAGGGCAACAAAAGATCGACGCCTGTTTGCTCCTGGTACACATTTGGGAATCGGGGCCAGACAGGAAGGACAACCATAAAGTGTTGAAGAATCAATGTCCTGCCCTTGGATAAAAAGCTGCCGATCCCCCCACCCATTCCTTATCCTGGTTATGATCCACCCCCATCATCCTGCCCCGTCCAAGCCTGATCAGCGGCAGGACGGGCTCCAGCTTGCCACCATCCGGCCAAAGGTACAAGATACGGATTTCAGGCTGCGTCCAGCCGTGGGGCGTTTCGATCACCGCTTCAAAGTGAACCCGCTGCTGTAGGAGGTATTCGTGGCGCTGATTTTTCGGAATGGCCGACAGCATTTCGTCGGATGGAGCAAACTCGATCCCCTTTCCGGCAAAAGAAAAGAGTGGCTTTAAGATCCACTGTTCGCGATCCTCGGGCAGCCGTTTACGGCCTTTGCCGGCCATCCAGTCACTGAGAAATACAGCAGGCGGAACAGCAGGGTGATCGAGATGCGGAATTGAGAATTTACTGATGTGAAAATACCAGTTCGGATGACCAGCCCACTCCACGTCAAATGACTCACGGTAATCGAAGGGCAACTCGATCCGTTTGCGCATCAGCTCATCGACAATGGCGCGGTTGTAAATTCTGCGTATCGGCACTTGCTTTTTGCCATTGTTGTAGCAGAGGCGTGTCGGCTTGCCGGGCTGAATGTCCGGAACGAGTTCCGCTATGTCGACAATCTTGATGCCGAGACGCTCGGCAGTGACCAGAAAATCCGGCAGCGTCTTCTGCTTTTGCGGTTCTACTTCGGTGAGCACCACATTTTCCGGATGATGTCCGCGCAGGATGACCCGCTCCATCAATTTCCAGAAACTTATCTCCGTATGCCCGCCAAGCAGGTATCCCAGCGAGCCATCAAGATTAAAGCCCGTGCGATATACCTCGTTCAGGACAAACTGATAAGCAAAAACCGACGGAAAAGCCTGCAACTCCACCAGTTTCGGCGTGAGTTTTCCATCCGGTTCGCGCACCAGCCCGAAATCGGCTGTCATAAAGTGCGGATGCGAAGTCTCGTCCGCCGCGCAATACTGTGCGGGAATCATGGCTCGGGAAGCCTTGAGATAAGCCTTGTCGTCAACCAGGCGATGCGTCAGCTCCGCGCCAATCGCAGCCATCTCGTCGAGCAATTCTTTCGGGAAGAAGCATGGTGTTTCGGCAACACGGAACTCTATGTGGCTTCGCACACACGCATCGAGACTGTGCAGCATTTTGCGATATGCTTCTGGGCGGAACCGCTGATTAAAATCGCGACGCAGAAACTCAATCACGGCCACTAGAGTACCGCAAATCTACTAGCTCTGGCTTGCGGGGTAGGACGACAGCTTTCATTGCGAAAAGGGTGCCAGATACTTCTTCTGAGAGAAGTCGAAGGGAGGTTGGGAAAGCGCGAATTTAAATAGCCAAAAATTCTCTCAAATCATATTCATAGCGGCGTTTTTAGACAGGCCCTCAGACTCATTCATCCCTGAGCAATCGGGCCGGCTCTGCAGAAAGAGCTCTTCGCGCCGGAATCGCGGCAGAGAGTAGCCCAATAAATGCCATGGTCGAAACCACACCCAGAATCACCAGCGGGTCCGAGGCCGAAGCCTGATAAACAATGCTGGCCAGGACGCGGCTGGCGGCCACTCCCAGGACCAGCCCGGCAACCGAGCCAGCCCCCAGCAGCACGACCGTCCGTCCCAGCGCGGCCCGCAGCACATGTTGATTCTGCGCTCCCAGGGCCACGCGAATACCCAGTTCGCGCATTCGCTTCGAAACGGTATAGCTCGCCATGCCGAAGATGCCCGTGATGGCGAGCATCATCGCCAGCGCACCCAGAACGCCCAGCGCGATCGTGGCGGCGCGAGCAGGAAAGGTGACAAGGCTCAGCGCATCAGACCAGGTGCTGAGGCTGAAGATCGGAAGCGCGGGATCTACACTCGCAATGGCTTTACGGACCGCAGGAATCATCTCTGACGGGCTGCGATTGGAGCGGACGAGCAGAACCGTGTCGCTGTTTCCGCGCTGCGCGATGGGCCAATACACAACCGGAGCAGGGTCCTCGGTCAGGGTCACATATTTTCCGGTTTCAACGACGCCAACGATGACGAACTGATGGCCCGGCCCATCCTGATAGGGCTTACCTACTACATTTGTCGTCCCGAAAAGACGTTTTGCGAAAGTTTCGTTCACGATGGCTACGTCGGGTGATTTTGCGTCATCGTGATCGGTAAAGTCGCGTCCGGCCAATAGGCGCGTTCCGGCGACCGTGAAGTATCCAGGTGAAACTTCGTAGTAATTTGTCGAGAATGCCTGCGAGGTAACGGTAAAGGACGTCGTTCCCGGCGGATAGACGCTGGTCTGGCTTTGATCCAGGGACAGCGGAATGGAGTTCGACAGAGTCGCACCCGTAATGCCGGGAATCTGGCGCGCGGCTTCGAGCAACTTCTTTTGAATTTCGGAAGAATGCTCATACCCGGCGAGGTGAGTATCCATCGTCGCGACGGTGATTCCTTCGGGACGGATACCTAAGGGCATGTCGAACGTGCGCTGCATACCGCGCAGGGCGACGAACGAAGCGGTCACCAGCAGGCAGCAGAGCGCGATCTGGATGGCGAGCAGGATATCGCGCAGTGTGAACCTGCGAAGCGCTATTCCCGAGGCTCCAGACGCCTTCAGAACTTGATTGGGATCGGTCTCCCAGACCTGACGCGCGGGGATGATTCCGAAGAGCAGTCCGGTTGCGAGGGAGAGTAGCGCGGCGAAGAGGTAGACGAAGGCATCCGGCTCGACCAATAGTTGCACGGGAAAATCCGACTCCGGGTGCCACATGGTGAGCGCGTGCAGAAGTCCCGCGGCCACGCATGCGGAAATCGCGCCGCCGAGCAGAGACAGGCATGCCGATTCCGTTACGAGTTGACGAAGAATGCGCCTCCGGCTGGAGCCGATGGCGATGCGAATGCCGATCTCTTTCGCGCGGTCCGAGATGCGTGCGGCAAACAAGCCACCGAGGTTGGCGCATGCGGCCAGAAGCACCAGCGCGGCGAGCAGCATGACTCCGAGCAGGAAGCCGTGCATGGGGCCTCCCAGCATGTCGCCGAGAAAACCGGGTTGCGCGAGATGCAGCGTCAATCCTTTGTCCACGTCGGGATACTGGGTCGACAATTGCGCGGCGATGTTGGCCAGGTCTGCATTGGCCTGTTGCTGCGTGACGCCGGGCTTCAAACGCCCGACGAGCCAGGCGTTGTAGGCGCCGCGATAGTCGATCCAGTTGTAGCCCTCAATCTCCGGCTCGTTGTGAATGGGCAACCAGACTTCCGGCCAGATAAAGCGCTCCGTGCCGTTGAACCCCCTGGGCGCGACGCCAAGCACTGTGTACTGGTGCTTATTGAGCCGTATGGTCTTTCCGGCAATATTGAGATCACCGCCAAACTGTGTCTTCCAGGAGTTGTAGCTGAGGACGACGTAAGGATCGCCGTTGATCTTCGTGTCCTCGGCTGAAGTAAAGAACCGCCCAAGGATCGGCTTAACACCCAGCATGTCGAAATAGTTGCCGGAGACTTCATATCCCCAGATAGGGCGCGCGCCGCCGCTTACGTCCAGGCCCATGCGGGCGATGCGAACCGCGGAAACGCCGGAGAAAGTCCGATTGCGATCGCGGATGTCCTGGTAATTCGGGTACGAGAGCGCGATCCCTTTTCCCTGGATGGAGTAGACGCGGTTCGCCTGAGGCACAGGCAGCGGGTGCAGCACGAGCGCATTCACCACACCGAAGACAACGACATTAGCGCCGATGGCCATTGTGAGGGTGAGGATGGCGGTGAGGGCGAATCCGGGCGAGCGGTGTAGCTGGCGAAGTGCGAAGCGAAAATCCTGTAGGAAGTTTTGCAAGTAAGGCCTCGCGAGAACAGAACTTGTTTATTCCTCTAGGAGCATTTCGCCAACCAAGCCGTCGAGCGCTCCAGCTCTCAATCTTGCAACAAGATAACTGCTTCTTCTCTCACATGTGATCGCCTTGAATGTTCGCTTATGGAGTTTTATGTCCGGATATGGACAGAAGAGCGCTCCAAGGTTTTTCCTGGAAACGACGATTTCGGATACGTTGAATTTCGCTTTTTACTTTGGCAATGCAAAGGCCACGTAGACGCCGCCTGAAGGAGATTTCGGGTCTTTGCCGCCGCCAGCCGCGATCACAACATACTGCCTGCCATGCACTTCATAGGTAGCAGGCGTTGCATTGCCGGAAAACGGCAGCATCGCCTGCCAGAGCAGCTTGCCTGTTGCTTTATCAAAGACGCGCATCTTCTTGTCGTAGCTGGTAGCGGCGATAAAAACCAGTCCTCCCGCAGTCACAACCGGGCCGCCATAGTTTTCTGAACCGGTATCTGCCATGCCCTGCGCCGCCAGCTCTGGATATTCACCAAGAGGAATCTTCCAGAGATACTTCCCCGTATTCAGGTCGATCGCACTGAGCGTTCCCCACGGCGGAGCAATGGCCGGGTAGCCATCGGGATCAAGAAATTTGCGATAGCCGGTAAAGCGGTATTTTGTAGCCTGAGTAGCTGCTGCGTTGTCGCTTTGCAGCTCTTTCCGATCGTCCTTGCCTTTCAGCAAATAGTCCATAAGCGCATCGAGTTGTTCGTCTGAAAAGCCGGGAAAGCCCGGCATTCTGCCCTGCCCGCTCCGGATAGTATTCCGAATCTGGTCTGAAGAGCGTGTCTTCCCAATGTCGAGTAAGGAAGGAAATGCCGGCGGCGAGCCCGCGCGATCATCTCCGTGACAAAGGCTGCACTGGTCTTCGTAGAGGGTGACTCCGCTTTCGTGGGAAGGTTTGTTTTCGACGAGGCCTCCGGTCCAGGCCATTTCGTTCGCATTGACATAAAGGACACCTGTTTCCGGATCGACTGCCGGACCGCCCCATTCGGCGCCCCCATCATAGCCGGGA
>DATHQH010000221.1:0-3178 GCA_035482895.1 Alloacidobacterium sp.
CGATTTGTCCGAGGCAAAAACCGGGTTGCGCAGCAGTGAGTTGGCTGTTGAAGCGGAACGGCGTCAAAAGATTGTCCTCGAGTCTCAGGAGGCACAACTCGCCGCCGATCTTCATGCCAAGGAAGCCAGCCAGGTGGTCACTCAGGTAAATCTCGGCTACACGAAGATCTATGCGCCGGGCGATGGAAGCGTGGGAGAACGGCAAGTTCGCCCCGGTCAGTTGGTGTCTCCCGGCACGCAGGTCATCGCCTTCGTCGAGCGCATACGGTGGGTGCAGGCCAATTACAAAGAGACCCAGCTCACCAACGTCAAAGTGGGTGATGCTGCCGAGATTCGCGTTGACCAATTTCCTGGGCAAGTCTTCCATGGCAAAGTCATCGAAATCGCACCTGCCAGCGGATCGCAATTCGCATTGTTGCCGCCCGACAACGCAACCGGCAATTTTACAAAGGTGGTACAGAGAATCCCCGTGAAAATTGCGTTCGATGATGCCAACCAGGCCGACAAGTTGCGGCCGGGGCTTTCGGTTACCGCAATCGTTCGCACGAGACGGTAAACGCAGTCCCCAGAGTGAATCACAGATCCTGAAATCAGAATGAACACAGTCGATACACGGCAATAACCGGACATATTATGGCTGCTTCTGTCACAATCAATCGCCCTCCCACGCCGCTGGAGATTGCGCAGGCAACGGCCAAGGCGATGCCCTTTGAGATTTCCCCCCGCCCCCTGGTGGGGATCATCGGCGTCCTCCTTGGAGCCCACCTCGTCACGCTCACCGGTCGCATGTTAACCCTGGGTCTTGCGGATCTGAAGGGTCACCTCGGCATCAGCTACGATGACGGCGCTTGGCTCGACAGCGCCTATAACGCAGCCATCATGTTCATAGGGCCGTTTAGCGTTTATCTTGGAGGCTTGCTCGGACCACGCCGCGTCCTTCTGTTTGCGGCAGCAGTCTTTGGCGCGACCTGCGCCTTCCTGCCGCTCATTCACAGTTACAGCCTGCTGGTTGCGGCATTAATTGTCGCCGGACTGTCATCCGGCACCTTTTATCCGCTGACTCTAACCTTTGCGCTTCGCGTTGCCCCCCTGCGCTATCTACCTTTCACCATGGCCCTCTATGCCACATTTATCGAGGGGGCAGTAAACGTGGCGCCATCTCTTTATGGCTGGTACCGCGAGCATCTTTCCTGGCACTGGATGTTCTGGAATTCAGCCGTCGTCGTGCCGGTGATGTTTGTCTGTATCTATTTCGGAATACCGGCGCCGCCTCCCCGGAAGAAAGATAGCCATGCGCCGCCCAGCTTCATCGGATTCCTATATCTGAGCGCAGGATTGGCCCTGATGTTTATTGCCCTCCAGCAAGGCCAGAGGCTCGATTGGTGGCGCTCCGGAGTCTACAACGCGCTGTTCTGGTCTGGCGCATTCTTCACGCTATGCGCTCTGATACGACGCATGCGCGACCCTAACTGGCTGGTTGCGCTTCCTTATCTCCGGCAGCGGAACACCGTGCTACTGGGAAGCCTGCTCTTCTGGTTTCGGTTCACTCTCACCTTAACCATCATCCTGATCCCGCAATCGCTGGCCATCCGTGGTTTCGAAGCGGATCAGATTGGGCCGGCTATCATCTGGAGCGTTGTTCCGCTCTTGCCCATCGCGCTTATCGGCGGCCTTCTATTGCTTCGCGGAGCCGATCCCCGATTGCTCTTCGCTGTCGGGCTGACATGCACCGCCCTGTCGGCCGTCCTGAGTGCTCAATACACAAGCGCGTGGGCGGCAGAAAACTACTATCGTACCGAGTTGCTCATCGGCGTAGGACAGGCCTTTGCCCTGATAGGGCTGGTGGGATGCATCATTCTGCAGGGCGTGTTCACGGGGGGCCTGGCGAAGCCTGAACGGATCTTGACCTTTTCCGCATACTTCCACACCATTCGCCTGTTTGGTGGAACTGCCGGCGCCATATACATGGGCCACTTCATCGCGGTACGCGAGAGGCTGCATTCCAATCTTCTCGGCCTGCACGTAAGCCGCGGCGACTGGATTACCGATGCAAACATTCACGCGATGACGGCTGGACTCTTCGGAAAATCCTCCGGGCTGCCATCGGCCGGTGAGCGTGCGGTCGATCTTATCGCGTCCCGGCTGCGCCTTCAGGCCTATTCCTTGAGCCTCATTGACGCCTTCCTGCTGGTCGCGTGGACTTGCGCCATCGCGCTTTTCCTCATCGCCGCACTCCGGAAGTCGCCTCTCAACTACGCCGACCTCGCCAGGCTGCAGGCGATTAAGCAGGAGAAATCATGAAGCGTACAACGCACCTCATATCGATAGTGGCTCTGACTATCGCCTCTGCCTGCGACGGTCAGGAGCGCAAGATCGGCCTGCAGGAAGCGATCGATCTGGCTGTCCGCCAAAATCATGCTGTGAAAATGGCTCATTATGAGGTTGCGGCAGAAAAAGAGAAGAAGCGCAATGCGTATTCCGATTACTTTCCGAGCATCACCAACGAATCCAATGCGATCCATATAACGAACCTGGAGCGTATCGAAGTGCCGCCTGGCGCTTTCGGCGCCGTCCCGGGAGGCCCGCTCATCCCTTCCGCGACCACCTATCTCACGCAAGGAAACCTGGATTACCAGACAAGCGGTACCATGTTGGCCCAGCCGATCACCCAGCTCATCAAGATCCATGATTCGAACAAAATCGCGGAAGCGGATCTGAAAACGTCCGAGGCATCGGAAAGAAAGACTATTACCGACGTCGTTTACAAAGTGCAGGAGCTCTATTACCAGGTACTCACTACACAGCTCCAGCGAAAGGCAGCCGTGTTGCAAATCACCTCGAGTGAGGAAAGCCTGACCGAGGCGCGCGAGCAGAACAAGAGCGGGGAATTACTGCAGGTGGCGCTGGTTGAAAACCACGCCAACTCCCTCGAAGCCAAGCAGACACTGCTGACCGCCGACATGCAGATCTCCACCCTGACAACACAGCTGAATGATGCGCTCGGCCTCCCGCTCGATACCAAGCTGGATCTCGATACAGACGTTAACACGACCTTTGATGTGCCGGCACGAGACGAAGCACTGGGCATCGCGCTGAGAGACAACCCTGACATCCAGGAAGCAATCCAGAAAGTTGCGAAGGCGCGAGCTGCCGCAGGAGCAGCGAAGGCGGAGTACAT
>DATHQH010000222.1:0-3151 GCA_035482895.1 Alloacidobacterium sp.
CCATTTGAAAAAGCCTTTCTCTTTCTCTTTGCAGAGGAGGCCGGGACGTACGTCACCACCACCACCAGAAGCAGAAACAGTGAGACCGCTGATGAGTTGGGAACCGCCGCAGTGTTCACATGTATTGTTGGGCATGGACAATTATAGCTATGAGTAATTCATGATCCCCGTACCGTCCTACAAAGGATAAGTTTTGGGGCAAATCGAAGACCCGCTAGAGACTCGGGCTCGCGTGGCCCGAAAGCCTGTCCCACAACGTTGCCCGGAAGCGTACCAATGGACGCTCGAAGAGTGCCTTGGTGCCAGTCCCGAATCGCTGTACCAATACTCACCCGATCTTGCGTGTCAGTTTCGACCTCTGCGATCGGAGAATCACACTGCGTGATTTGTCGACAATTCGGACGGTGACCCGCCCAGTCATTTGGCGGGAACAGGCCTACTCGCTCATCCAGCGGGAGAGCATCCCAGCAGCTCGTCAGGTTGCGCATTGGCGATTTTGCAAGATGTTAAATTCACGCTTGTGTGTGCGCACTGCAGGGAACAGCGCGCTTAGAGTCATTTGCGGTCCGAAGGTTGTTGTATTTCTTCATCTGCTCTCGATCGATTTCGGGACTTCTAAATGCGTTGCGATACGCGAGTGGTGGAATTCCAACGATTATGCCAAAGTGTTCCCGCAGCACCGATGCGGATCGGAAACCTGCCCTCTCCGCCACTTGCTCAATCGGGAGCGCCGTGGTTTCCAACAATTGCTGGGCGCGTCTTATTCGTGCCCTGGCAATCCATTGAGCGGGCGATTGGCCTACCTGTTCACTGAAGCGCCTGCTCAGTGTTCGCATACTCATCGCGGCATGATGCGCAACCAGAGACAGGGAGAGCGGTTCTTCCAAATTTTGCTCGATCCACTGCAGCAGCGGCCCCATGGATTCGGCCTCCTCAGGATCTTCATGCGTAATGAACTGAGCCTGCCCGCCAGAACGCTCCAAGGGCATGACCGCAGCACGAGCCGTAGTAGCCGCGATCTTCGAACCTAGATCGCATCGAACCATGTGCAGGCACAGGTCCAGACCCGCAGCCGCGCCAGCCGAGGTGAGGACTTGGCCGTTGTCGACGTAGAGCACTTCGGGATCAACTTCGATTGCAGGATAGCGGCGTGCAAGCTCTCGGGCGGCCTGCCAATGCGTCGTTGCACGGAGACCGTCTAGTACACCGGCCGCAGCCAGCACAAAGGCTCCCGTGCAAACAGATGCAATCCGGACGCCGCGCTTGAGCGCAGCCTTGAGTGAGCGAATGACTTGAGGCGGTATGGGTCGCTCGAGATTATCAATTCCTGGAATCATCAGGGTGTCGGCATGCCTCATCTTAGAAAGCCGCCATAGTACCTTGAGCGACAAATGTTCCGTTATCACTTCTGAATCCGGACTACAGACGCTCACTTCGTAGCATGGTTGCCCACGGGCATCTCGGGCGCGCTGAAAAATCTCCACGGGCGTGGCGAGATCACCCAACACCACGCCGTCGAAGGCGAGAACGGTTACTCGGTGCGGGGACCTGCGCTGCTTTCGATTTGGCTTGATTCCTGCGAACATTGTCTTTCTTGCCACTCGTCAGATTATCGCTCATTCCCTACGATCGGTTCAAAGGGGACAACCGAATGCTGCTCGTTTCCAATGTGCCGGCTCTCGTTCCAATGGACTCTATCGGACCTGCCATTGCGGCAGTTTTGTTCGTGGCGATCATGTCGCTTGTACCGCATCCTACGCGGCGTACGTTCAATGCCATCTCTGCTGCTGGCGCCATCGGTGCTTACATTGGCGGCAGCTTCGGTGCCTGGGAGTTGATCTTTCCGGTCCTGGCTACACCGATCGTCTATTTCAGCTTGAAATCGTACAGGTTCATTGGCATCGCCTGGTTGATGCATGCAGCATGGGATTTGGTGCATCACTTGTGGGGTAAGCCGATCTGGCCCTACATGCGAACCTCGTCTTATGGCTGTATGATCTTCGATTCCTTGATCGCGATCTGGTTCCTTGCCGGAGCTCCTTCAGTTTTTCGCTGGCGCGTGAGGGATTCGTTGGGATCCACCTCTAGAACTGTCAGTTGACGGTAACAGGCCTTAGCTCATTTCGAGTTGCTTCCATTCGAACAGCGGTCCGAATCGATCATTCACGGGCTTCTCAAGGTTCTGCTTGCACCCCAGGTAACGCTCTGTAGTCAAGACTGAGGCGTGCCCAAGAAGAAACTGGATTTGCTCCAGTTCGCCACCGCTGACGTGACACAGCTTGGCGCAAGTTCGGCGCAAATCGTGCGGGGCGAGGTGATCGAGTTCGAGGCGGCTGGCACAGTTCCGAACGGCATACCAAACGACGCTCTCGGTAATCCCGTGGCCCCAGGGCCGATCCGTGCCGACTCACAGCCCTGAAAACACGTCCTTCTGCAATATTTGCCGCCATCATCCATCTGTCCACGGCGTTCTTCACCCAAATAGGCATTGGCACAGTGCGGATGTGTCCCCCTTTTCCGACCAGGTCGACGATCGCCCAGTGGCCTTGACGAATCTGAATGTCTTCCTTCCGCAGCGAAGACACTTCCGCTCTCCGAAGTCCGCACCCGAGTAGGATCGAGATCATTGCCAGATCACGACTGCTCCGGAGGCTGTCGCCATCTGATTTCGATAAAAGTGATCGCGCCTGCTCAAGGGAGAGCCAATTTCCCGCGCGCACACCCAATTGTTTGACACCTTTAACGCGCCGGATGCCCGCCGCAAGTTCAGGGCTCAGTAGGCCGGAATCCGCAGCTTCCTAGGCCAGCCTACGAACGGCCGCAAGTCCTTGGTTGATGGTACCCGCCGCGAGACCGAGCGATTCCAAATACAAGCGGAATCGCAACACTACGTTGCGATTGAGCGCCAAGCGCGGTTCCGAGCAGTACCAAGTGATGAATTGCTCCATTGCGAACTTGTAATTTCGCCGTGAGTTGGGCGAACTCAGGCTAGAGAGGACCGCGGACTTCGAATGGTCCAAATCAGGTAGACGGAGGACGATCTTCCTTCGAATGGGCTTCCTGCTCTTTCTTCGCATACAAGCAGCCTCCTCGCTACTGGCATGCCGAAAAGATACACGCCTTCATACCGGGTTTTGAGCTTGGTGAGTCG
>DATHQH010000223.1:0-28308 GCA_035482895.1 Alloacidobacterium sp.
TCATTTACCTGAAAACTCCCGTCGTATTCCAATATCTCTCCCTGTAGCACAGCCGACGGGCGAAGATTCACAAACTGGTTATAAGGGTTCATGTCGTCAGGCCCCCAATCGAATCCCGTCATCGCATTTGAGCCGATGAACACTGGCCCCTCAATCTTTTCCGGGACCACACCCTGCGGGTGTCGAAGAAGCCACGAGAAGAGTGTGGGCATTGGCGAACACGGGATGCGATAGTAGGCGGGGTCGTTGGGGCCGTCAAGGGCAAACCAGCAATGCGTGATATGGCGGCTATTGATATAGCTTTGCAGGGCCTTCAGACCGCCTTCCCAGCCGACATTCGCGTCCGACACAACTCTATAGCTACGCGAGGGGCCACCAAAGGCCTCATTCGAATAGGGCAGATAGTTGGGAAAAGCCCACAGGGAAGAGACGATGTGAAGTGCAAGAAAAATGGTCACAACGTAAGCCCAGCGCCGCGATTGCCGGCTCAACATCCACGCAGCACCGCCTGCCAGTACGATGAGGAACGGATAAATGGGCAGAATGTGGCGGAGCCCGATCGCGAGTTTTGAAGTCATGGAGACGGCAAACCAGATCGCCGGTGGCACGACAAGGAAGAAGAGTTCTCGCCGGTATTCACGGCGCCAGATTCCCCTTGCTGCGACAACGAATGCAAGCAGGATCATGAACCCGAGCGTCGACTTGATCACAAACACAGCGGGAAAATAAAACCAGCGGCCTGTCGGATAAAGGTGGCCCAGCAGAAATGCCGGACGCCCTTCCCGGCTGAGCATGACGATGTCAGTCAAGCCATAGAGATACGCCTCCGGGAGCCATCGCCGGCGTTCCAGGAACCCGATAGCGCCAGCCTCCACAGGGTACTTGAGGCTCTGCACATATGCGGCGGTTGGAGGAGTAATCTGCTGGCCACCCGGACGCGCTGCGTACCGGAATCCATAGAAGGCCCACAAAATCGTCACCGAGATCACTGTCACAATTGCCATGAAGCCCAGCAGGCGCAGTGTCTGGCGCCCGCGGGTCTCCGGTAGCGCAGTTTCGGAGCCTCGGGGTCGCACAATTTCGGTTGCCGCCAGCACCAGGAAAATGGGCAGCAGCAGCACGGTCGAGTGCTTTGCCGCCAGGGCCAGTCCAGCTGCCAGGCAACACACCGCGAGTCTCAAAACAGAGGGCTTTTTGCAGTAGCGATAGAAGGCATAGACCGTAGCAAAGACGAGGCAACTGGCGCCCATGTCGGTGGTCACCAAAGCTCCATTCGCCAGAATGTTCGGCTCAAAGACGAAGAGAGCGAGCGCAAACAGGCCCGCGCCCGCGCCGAACATTTCATAACCTGCCAGAAAGACCAGCAATGCGAGAGAAAGGGTGAAAAAAGTGGTGACGGCCCGCGCGCGAAATAGGAGAGCGTCGGCATCATGAGAATAAAGAAGCTGAAGCCCGCCAACTGCTGAAGCGGCACGAAAGTAGATTGGGGGCGGGGGTGGAACCGGCAATCGCAGCGGCAGGAGCGGGATCGCAGCGACGAGCTTTACCAGCGGAGGGTGCTCCGGATTGATGCCAAAGTCTCCGCGCTTTAGATAGGAATATCCAGCGTAGAGGTGAGCGCTCTCGTCGAAGGTTTGAGATTCCTGTCGAACCGAAAGCAGCAACTGCGCCTGCAGAATGAGCAATAGAATCAAGGCCGCAGCAATTGTCCACCGCTTTCCACTTAACTTCACAGACATGACCTCCTGCGGAAGACCCTTCGGTATCAAGCGGACCTGCGAATACACATCGAACGCAGCCGCCAACGAGCTACCCGCAACTGCAACGGCAGCCCGAACAGAAGGGAGCCAATACTTTCCTATGTGAGGAGACCCTTTGAATGGCTTAGAAGGTATTCGCGTTGGAGAAGGGGGAGTCTGCGAAGCGCTGACGCTCTAAGTTAGCGCGAATCTTATCCCTGTGCAGGTTCGATGTAAATAGGTTTCTCAGTTTATGCGGCACAGGTATGGGATGGAACCAGGGTCTTCGGATATGCGTACCCGGGAATAGCCCGCTCGAGCAGAGGTGTGGCTCACACTCTTCATTCCTTTATTTCAAGGAGGAAGTATGAACGCCGACTTTCGACTTGCCTTGCGCCAGTTGCGCAAGTCTCCGGGATTCGCGATAGCCGCGGTGCTCACGCTGGCGCTGGCCATTGGTGCCAATGCCGTCGTCTTCAGTGTGCTGAATGCCTTAGTGCTGCGTCCCCTCGATGTACCTCACTCCGAAAACCTGTACATGCTGGAACGAGCCTTTGAACGAGGAAGCACCCCCTCGCAGGCATATCCCGATTACCTTGACCTGCGCGATCGAACCCGCAGCTTCGAATCTTTGGTTTCCTATGACATTGTGGGTGGCGTCGGTCTCGATCTCGGCGACGGGAAGCCTTCCGTCGTCTGGCCGTATATGGTCAGCGGCAATTACTTCGATTCCCTGGGCGTCCGACCTTATCTTGGCCGGTTCCTGCATAGCTCCGATGAGCATGGCAAGAACAGCGTGCCTTACGTAGTACTGAGTTACGCCTACTGGCACAGCCACTTCAACAGCGATCCTGCTGCGGTGGGCCGCACCGTTCAAATCAACAAGCACCCTTACACGATTGCCGGCGTTGCAGCCGCCAACTTCCGTGGCACTGAGCTTTTCTTCGCGCCTGACCTGTGGGCGCCCCTGGTAGACCTGCCACAGATGGGCGGATGGGACCCGCTGGAGATGCGTGGCTCCCATTTCACCTGGGTCATCGGCCATTTGAAACCCGGGGTCACAGCAGCCGCGGCGGCATCGGACCTGAACACAATTGCCGCTTCACTGGCGAAATCGTATCCGAAAGACGATGAAGGCCTGAAATTCTCATTGTCACGACCGGGACTGGTGGGAGATACGCTGGGCCGTCCCGCGCGCGCTTTTATGGCTGGACTGATGCTCCTGGCGGGACTCATCCTGCTTGCCGCATGTGCCAACCTCGGCAGCCTCTTTGCCGCGCGAACGGCCGATCGCTCCCGCGAAATTGCCGTGCGCATGGCTTTGGGATCGTCCCGTCAGCTTATCCTCCGCCAGCTTTTCACTGAAGCAGTTCTGATTTCTCTTGCCGGAGGAGTTTGCGGCATGGTGGGCGCTGTGACAATTCTGCGTGCGTTGAGCACCTGGCGGCCTATTCCCGACATCCCCATCAATGTACCAGTCAATCCGGATGTTAAGACTTACGCCCTGGCGCTGCTGCTTGCCCTGGTCAGCGGCTTTCTCTTTGCTTTGGTTCCGGTTCGTCAAGTGCTGCGCGCCGATCCCTGGCAGATCATCCGCTCAGGATCGACAGGTATCGGCAGTCTGCGCCGATTTACGCTGCGGGACGTACTGCTTGCCCTGCAAATCGCCATCTGCGCCATTCTGGTGACTGCCTCGCTGGTTGCGGTGCGCGGTCTGGCACGCTCACTGCACAGTAATTACGGTTTCCAGCCCCAGGGCGCGATACTGCTCAAAACCGATCTTCACATGGGCGGGTATGACGACGATCAACGCCCGCAGATGCAGCGGCGCATGCTCGATGTCGCGGCGGCCATCCCCGGCGTCACCGCCGTAGGCTATGCCGACCGGCTGGCGCTGAGCATCGGCGGCAACGACTCATCGGTTTACAGTGATGCCACCACGGATTACCGGCCGACGAATTCTGTTGCGGACGCGCAACAATTCAATGTCTCGCCAGACTATTTCCGAGCAGCCGGGACGACGCTCCTGGCCGGACGAACTTTGACTTTGCACGACGACACCAAGGCTCCTACGGTGGCTGTGGTCAATCGCGAATTTGCCCGCAAGGTACTTGGTTCAGTCGATAAGGCCATAGGTAGTCATTTCAAAATCTGGAGTGGCACACGTGTCGAAGTCGTGGGCGTGGTGGAGGATGGGAAATATGAAACTCTCACGGAAGATTCCCAGCCAGCCATGTTCTATTCCTTCCTGCAGCAGCCTTCCAACAATACGTGGATCATCGTTCGATCCGACCGCGCTCCACAGGAGATCGCTGCCGCTTTACAGCGCTCTCTGCATAGCCTCGATCCTGCGCTGCCCATGGAGATCAAAACCTGGAACAGCGAACTCGGTTCCGCTCTCTTTGCCGCCCGTGTAGCCACGGTGGCGCTGGGCGTGCTTGGCCTGCTAGGCGCGATGCTCGCCATCACCGGCTTTTTTGGAATGGCATCCTATGTGGTCACCCAGCGCCTGCGCGAATTAGGCATCCGGGTGGCGCTCGGTGCAAGTCACCGCAAGGTACTCGACGCTGCGCTGGGGCGAGTTTTCCGGCTGCTGGCGGTTGGCTCCGTGGCCGGCCTGATCCTCGGAGTGTTGGCCACCCGAATACTTTCCTACATTGTCTACCAGGCCACGCCGAAAGACCCGATCGTGCTTGTCGGCGTAATCCTGACCATGCTGTTCGTGGGCCTGGTCGCAGCCTGGATTCCGGCCCGACACGCCCTCGCAGTCGACCCAATCATCCTGCTGCGTGAAGAATAAAATGCAGGGTGATCAATTGAGCTTTGTGAGCGTGCCAGCAAATATCCGGCGACACCACCCCGGCGTCGCCGGGTACAACGCCGGGACCCATTGCTGGAGTGTCCTGATCTCGACATGGATCGTCGAGAAACGATCTGTCAAACTGAGCGGTAATTGGCGCAAGGCAGGCTGCGCTACCGTCAATCGATCCTCAAATTGGCTTTGCTGCTAGGGAAGTTTTGTATCAGCCACGCATTCGCCCGGCTTGTAAACATTCGCAGTACTGCCGGAGGTGAGCCACCACTGCTGCCAGCGACTATGCCAGCTTGGGATCAGAGCACCGCTGGGGCCCTGCTCGGCGTAGAGATGAGTGAGTTGCATGAGAGCTGCATTCGCGCTAAGAGCTGCATTCTGAGCATCCTCTTCCGTCTGGTTGACCTGCGGGCCAAGGAGGCTG
The DNA here is from genome assembly GCA_035482895.1 of Alloacidobacterium sp. GTDB lineage: Bacteria > Acidobacteriota > Terriglobia > Terriglobales > Acidobacteriaceae > Alloacidobacterium. The sequence continues at coordinate 4,976 of DATHQH010000223.1, forward strand.
ATCAGGATCGGAATAGCAGCGCGGCTGCCAGTCTTGCCAAGAGCGTAGATCGCCGAACTACGGATGTTGGAATCCTTTGTGCGCAGACGCGCCAGCAGTGCGGGAATCGCCTCCTCGCCGCCGCTTTCAGCAGCGTAGGAGAGGTACATGGCACCGTGCTGGTCTGCGACTGCGAGAAGCACAGGAAACCAACTCGGATCATGCGTTCTGCCGAGCTTCTCCGCGGCAGTCATGGATTCGTATGTTCCAGGAGTGGTATGAAGGAGCATTTGCGCGAGGGCAGATAGGCTTGCTTTGGTCGAGAGATTAGCGAGAGCCAATGGAGCAAATTGCTTGAGCACGTAATCATCAGAGGTGGCAAAGGTAAGCAATAGAGGTTCAAGTGCAGGAGGAGCAAAGGTGGCGAGGGTTCGGGCTGCTTCACGATGAACCTGGTCGTCCTTGGAGCCGAGCTGCTGCACGTAAGGCTCGTAAATGCCGGGATCGAGTTGGAGTGCGTCGTCGACACGGAGCCTGAACACCTGATGCACTTGGCCGTGATCTGGATTGGTGAACACGCGGGAGTCTGCGCTGCGAGGCGCGTAATTAATTTCACGGGTAGCATCGATTGTGTAATCGCCTGGAATTTCGACCGGAGCTCCCAGATCGCCGCGAGAATCGTTCTGATAGTTCAGGAGTATGCGCTCGGTGTGTGACCCATGGGGTGGCAGCATGATAGCTCCCGATGGACAGCTGCCGCCGTAGCCCTGAGAGCAGGCTGGGTTTGGAGATCCTTCGCGCGTAATGTGGATTTCATAGTCGGAACAGAAGGAATAAGGGTCGGCAGTCCTTATCTCCTCCGGCTCATCTCCGTCATTGTGAAGCGTCAGACGGAGGAATACGGGCTCCCCGCGGGCAAAAGTGGTTTTGTCGAGCGAGAAGGTTCCTGTCACCTGTGCCCGGCATACGGACGGGACCAGGAGTGCTACGAAGATCCACAGACGAGGCATAAGAGCTTAGACACCGAGGAATGCAGAACAGCATAGCTCTCGTTGAGTCTGACGACCGGAGGGAGGAAGAATGCCGTCTTGCCTCTTTGGGCCCTCTTAGGGCTAAAACGGAGAGTGAATCTGGATGCTCTATCGAGCGCAGCGACGGGATAGCCAAAATGAAAATCATGTCAAGCCCTCATTGCGCTCGACGATTTGATAAGTGCTTTACAAGTGAATAACTTACGCCGGAACGCAATCAGCAGAGAATTTCCCCTGAATTCGCTATACTAGAAATAGTGAAGAGCTTAGAAAAAGGCACGGTGCATAAACCGTGCCTTTTCTTATTTTTGGCCGCAACCCATTGAAAATAAATCGATTCCTGGAATATGCGCTTCGTAAACGATTGAAAATAACAACTCGGTCCAAACAGGGGTGGGGGTGCTTCCAAAATTGGCCGGGGAAAGCTCCGAGACTCTGACCGCTCAGACGCGAGGCGCGGTTTGGGCCGACTGCAGTTCTGAACTTGCTTCGGCTGGCTGACTGCGCAGAGCCAAAGGCTTGGTATCGCGGACCGGAGCCAGATGCTTGGTCATCTTGTAGGTATAGCTGATGCGATGGATCACCGTGATGGTAGAAAGCACGGCCAGCACCCAGAGCACGGGAGCCATGGCGCCCCAACGGTTGAAAAGCGCTCCAAGAATGATGAGCACGATCCGCTCCGGACGCTCCATGAAACCGACTTTACACTGCCCAATCAGCGCTTCTGCCCGGGCACGCGTATAGCTCACCATGAGTGATGTAACCATGACAAATGCGGCCAGCACGACGTAGAAAAAGCGGTTGCCGCGAGCGTAAAAGACCAGCAATCCAAAGAAAAGAACCACGTCGGAATAGCGATCGATGACGGAATCGAAGAATGCTCCGAAGACTGTCACCTGGTCCGTCTGGCGCGCCACGCGGCCATCCACCATGTCAAAGATGCCCGCCCCGATAATGACAAGGGCGGCATAGAGGAACATCTTGACGTAGTTATGCTCATTCGCGAAGCCAAAGAGAATGGCCGCGCCTGTGTTGATGATGAGTCCGATGAAAGTAAGAACATTGGGCGAGATACGTGTGAGGGCCAGGCCATTCACAATGGCCTGCAGCAACACCCCGCATGCGCGTCCGAAAGCGCTCGTCCAACTCTTATTGGAGCCCATAGCGCGTTATGATTCCGTTTCGTCGTGGATCGTTGAGAGCTTCAGGATTTCAAGTTCGCGTTTTCCGTTCGGAGTTACGACGGTGGCAACATCGCCCACCTGCTTGCCTACCAGAGCGCGCCCAATGGGCGATGTGGTAGAGATCAGCCCCTTGTTTACATCCGACTCCTCACTGGTGACAAGCTTATACTCAATCTCCTCGTCTTTGGATGTGTCATAAACGACGATGGTTGAGCCGAAAGCCACGCGATCATGAGGAATATTTGCGAGGTTGACCAGGGCAAGCTCTCCCATGCGCTTCTTGAGCTGCCCGAGCCGCGCATTGACGAAGACCTGGCGCTGCTTGGCCATGTGATATTCAGCGTTCTCGCTGAGGTCGCCCAGCGCGGCCGCCTTCTTGATTTCCAGGGGAAGCTCATGGGCAAGCTCGTGTTCCAGTTGCTTGATCTCTTCCAGCAATTTCTTTTTGATGTGTTCGGGCATGAAATAATCCGTCGCGGCTCATAGGCATGAGCCGTTCTTACCACGGCTGACCAGGATAACCGCCAAGCTTTCATTATAATACGGCGACTCCGCACTTCAGCTTCGCTCATGGCGGCCCGACCTCAGCAAACGCCGCGCATCGGAAATGTCACGACAAAGGCTGTGAACGGCGAGCGTCCATAAAACCTTGCAGAATGATGACAGCGGCCACTTGATCGACCAGCCCCCGATGTTCCGTTCTGGGCCGGCCTGACTCGTATAAGATGCGGTGTGCTTCCGTTGTGGTCAGACGTTCATCCCAAAGATGCACGGGAAGTTTCGTTTCGTCGGCGAGCAATTGGGCAAAGGCCTGCGTTTTCTCCGCCTGATGACTTTGATCCCCGGAGAGATGGAGCGGATTGCCGATGACGATTTCCGTGCAGCTGTATTTCCGGACGAGTCTGGCCAGCGACCGCAGGTCTTCGCGAGGCTTTTTGCGGATGAGGGTCAAAACTGGCTGCGCGATCAGACCGAGACCATCGGATACGGCAACACCGATGCGGCGGTTTCCCACGTCCAGGCCCATGAGCCGCGGTACTGCATCCTGCTCCATACGAGCATCTTACGCGGCAATGGAGAAATTATTCGCAGGCACGTGCGAGACAAAATTCAGGTAAAAATGAGTCGCATCATACAATCAGAGATGGGAATCAAAACAAATTACAGGTCAAGTTAGAATTGCGACGTTTACTACTCCTTGTAGTCATTGCTGTGCTGTTGTCCGCCGGATTTGCGATATATGTCCCGGCAGGCCCTCATTCTGAGATGTTTCTTGAGATACCCGCCGGCACAGGGTCCGCACAAATTGCTGCCCAGTTGAAGTCTCACGGGCTGATCCGAAGCCGTCTTGTTTTTGAAGCCATGCGACTGGTGAAAGGTGGAACGCTGAAGGCGGGCGAGTACCGTTTTGATCATCCGGCGCGCATGTCTGAGATATACGAACGGTTGGAAAGAGGCGATGTTTATACGCGGGCATTGACAATTCCTGAAGGCGCCAACATATTTGACATCGCGCAAAGAGTAGAAGCGGCGCAATTGGGCACGAAAGAGGCGTTTCTTGCGGCAGCCGAGAGGAATGTGGCTTTGATTGCCGATCTGGATCCAAACGCTCAAAGCGTGGAGGGCTACCTGTTTCCAGATACGTATCATTTTCAGCGGCTGGCGACACCTGACCAGATGATTGCGGCCATGGTGAAACGGTTCCGGCTTGCGGCCGAAAGCATTGGTCTGACGCAGAACTTCCACGACATCGTGACAATGGCTTCGCTCGTTGAAAGGGAGACGCCGATCGGCAGCGAACGCCCGATGGTGGCAAGCGTATTTTCCAATCGCATTGCCAAAGGTATGCCGCTCATGACAGATCCGTCTGTCATTTACGCCGACCTGCTGGAAGGCAGATATCGGGGCGCGATTTACCATTCTGACCTGGACACCGACTCGCCCTATAACACTTACAAGCACCTGGGCCTGCCTCCCGGACCAGTCAGCAACCCGGGTATTGCTTCCCTGAAGGCGGCAATGGCGCCGGCGCAGACACAGTATCTGTATTTCGTCGCCGCAAGCACAGATCCTTCGGGACACTCTCGCTTCGCGACCACCCTGGAAGAACACCAACAGAACGTTCAAGCCTACCGCCGTGCTCAACACGCTGCCGGCGAGCGTTAGGCGATATCGACACCAAAGGGAGAGCCGGCGGATATTCATGGAGTTCGTAATCGATAAGAGCGGAAATAAGGGAAAAGTAGATTTTTGACTGCGTTTGACCCCGAGGTGCTCCAAATGCAGCAAACCTATACCAATAGAACTTTAGTAAAAAAAGATATCGATTGATTGACTTATAGTCGCAGTTTCTAAAAGAGTGAAGGCCTGATGCGAAAGTTCTGGTTTCAAGCAATAGCGATGTGCCTGCCGGTGTTGACCGGTTGCTTGAGCCATACCCACAAGCTGCAACAGCCGAAAATGCCCAGCGTCGTGTTGTCTGCCACGGTGGACCAATTGGTCAGCACGATCAACAAGCAATACGAGGCGGTCCAGTCGCTGAGCGCGACCGTTGAGTTTCAGGCATCTGTCGGGGGCGCGCAAAAGGGCAAAGTAACGGACTACACCTCGTTTCGCGGCTATATCCGGCTGCGTAAACCGGAGATGCTGCGCGTCCTGGGGCTGCTTCCCGTCCTCAGCACGCGCGCATTCGACCTAGCCAGCGACGGGTCGACTTTCAAGCTGTGGATTCCGCACGAGAATAAGGCGATCATCGGTTCGAACTCGGTTGGCACACCTTCGGCTAAGCCGCTTGAGAACATGCGGCCCTACGTGTTCTTCGATTCTCTGCTCATTCGGGGCATCGGACCGGACAACTTGCTTTCTCTGACGACGGATACGAGAACTGTTTTTGATCCCGAGACAAAACAGCTGTTGCTGGTACCCGAATATTCCCTCAGCGTTTTTCGGCAAAAAGCCAACAGCAATATTCTTGTTCCGGTGCGTGTAATTCATGTCAGCCGGATCGACCTGCTGCCAAGCGGAGAAGATATTTACGACAAGGACGGAAATATCCAGACTCAGGCCGTATATGGGCCGTACCAGTCTTTTGGGGATTTTCACTTTCCTGGAAGCATTACGATTAAACGTCCGCTTGAGGAATACCAGATTGTGATTACTTTTAAGGAAGTGACGGTCAATCAACCCCTGGCAGACGACCAATTCCAGCTGAAAATTCCCGACGGAACGCAGATTCAGAACCTGCACTAAAAATCTACAAACTGTAGCGGTCGAGGCCTGCGCGCGCAGCATGAGCCGCAATTGCGACATTGATCTGCAGCGCAATTTCCAGTGCAGCGCGGCCATCTTCTCCAGAAACAACGGGCTGACTGCGGGTACGGATGCATTCCAGAAATGATTCGATTTCAAGGCGCAGGGGTTCGCCTTGTGTAACTTGCGGTTTCTGCATGCTGAGGCTGGCTGAAATTTTATCCTCTGGCCGTGTAGCTGCTCCACCAGCGGCCACGTCGATCACTAGAAGATCTTGCCGGGCATAGTCAATGGATACGTATTGGTGCGGCTGAAAGAAACGCAGCTTGCGCACCCTTTCGGTGCTGACCCGGCTGGCGGTAAAGTTGGCCACGCAACCGGATTCAAACTCAAGGCGCACGTTCGCGATATCTACTTTTGGTGAAAGAATCGGCAAACCAACCGCATGCACCTGGCTGACCGGAGAATTGGCAAGCGTCAGGACGATGTCGAGATCGTGGATCATGAGATCGAGAATGACATCCACGTCGAGCGAGCGCGGGCTAAAAACACTGAGCCGGTGCGCCTCAAAAAACATGGGACCATTCAACAAATCACGGACGGCTGCGACGGCAGGATTGAAACGTTCCAGGTGCCCAACCTGCAAAATTCGCCGATTGTCTTTTGCAAGATTTATGAGCTGGCTTGCTTCTTCAAGGGATGTGGCAACCGGTTTTTCAACGAGTATGTCGATTCCAGCTGCCAGCAGCTCCGATGCTACTTGAAAATGGCTAACCGTAGGGACACACACAGACGCAGCGTCGATCGAAAGCTTGCCACTGCGGCGATCGGATAGGCACGCCTCGATGGAGTGATAAACGGGCACGCCCCATTCCTGTTCGAGCGCGCCTGTCCTGAGTGAGTCGGATTCCACGATCGCCGCGATCCTGACGGGAAAACCCGCCTGCTGCAATGCGCGGTAGACTCGAAGGTGGTTGAGGCCGAATACGCCCGCGCCGCAGACTGCAACGTTCTGTATCGTTGATTCCGGCAAAACCGCGCTAACGCGCTTCTCCCTTCCCTTCGACAACAAGAAGGCAGCGTGTGTAGAGCTCAAGGAGATGCGTTACCTGATCCTCTGGTTTTTGCGCACTTGCGGCAACAAAGCCGGTTGAGGGCGCGGCCGTGCGGCCGACTCCCGCAGTAGCAGCAACAAACTTTAACAAATCAAGAGCAATATCTTCATTCCGGCGTGCACTGTTCGCCGAAGCCGTTGGCTGGTCCATGAACAACCCCTCCGACGCGATGCTACCAAAATTCCGAAGGTCGTGAGTTCACTACACCTCAGAGATGCTGGCGCAGATGCGTCCTATGATGAAACTACTAGGCGATTCTTCCGGCTTGATTTCAATCAAGTCCACAGAATGCTCGATCTTGTAGGGACGAAGAATGATGTTATTTCCTTGAAGCGTTGCGTAGCGAAAGAGCATGGCCCGGCCAACTTGAACCGCGTAGATATTCGGCAGAGGCGGCCGGTAAGGTACGAGGGAATTGTAGTGCCGATCAATGACGAGAATCGCGTGCGGAGAAATTGCGGGCATCATGGCTTCAGCCTGGGCATAGCTGATGCGGACGGCAACAAATCTTTCCCAGCTTCTTCTGCCCAGCGAGCGTCTAGCCCGCAAATGATCGAGAAATTCGGTGGGAAGCTGAATGAGTTTCAAAATGGAACTTTTGCGTATCTGCGCCTCGTACATGGCGATTGGTTGAGACACTAATGCAATGCGGCTTGCCTTGGACGCATTTTCTCCTAACGATCGGGTTTCCCTAGTTGCAAACGGGAGAAGCAACTCATCGATTGTGATGGATTGAGCCGATAACACTTGATCGAGCGCAGCCAGACTCAAGCGTCTTTTGCGGTGAAGAAAATTGGAGATGTGCGCATGCTTCAGGCCGGTTTGTCGGGCCAGCAACGTACCGCTGAGCACTCCGCGCTCGATGCGGCGCAGAAGTTCCAACCGAAGTTGCTCATGTAGCTGCGAGAAATTCATTGTTGTTGAAATTTTTCTTTGAGCTATACACCTTTATGCACAGGCTTAGCGCAAAGAAAAGCTAGTTTGCCACTTTCTCCAGTTTTGAGGAGGTTTTGAATTTCCCATGTTGATGCGCCGCTGCTTTCGGATGACGATTCGTTGACCCTTTCAAGGGATCGCCGATAAAGTCGTTTCACTTTTGCATGTCATTTTGAGATTTTTGCCGCTCGTGATCAGGGGACGCCTATTAAACCTCCTGAAGACGAGGTCATTCTGTGCACGACGAGTGGTTGAGGATGATGCAGAATGCGTGGCCAGCGTCTAAGAAAATGGCACGAGAGAACCTATACAGAAGAGAACAGCAGTCTTTACACCCCATGATTTGTGTCTCTTTCCTATTCCTACCAACAACAGGAATATATGCAGCCAGTATCGGCAGCAAGCTAAAGACCGGGCTGGATGCGACTACTCCCTTTGCCTGCAGAAGAACTGTTCAAAATAAAACTGCAGATCTTTTCCAATGCCTTGGAGAAATAATGAAGTCTCTGCGCGTGAATTTGAAAATTTGTGAGGGGTGCGGAAACCTTTGGTTCCGAGCCCAAGAGTTGAACGAGGTTTATTGCGCAACGTGCTCGACGAGATTGCGAGCCTTCCCCGCTCCAAGATCAAGGCGAAAGCCAGGCCGACCGCGAAAACACACACGCACGACGATGCATTCACTGAACATCGGAGGAACACGATGAGTGCTGCATTGACGCTTCCTTACGTATGGGCGGAATCCGCGAAAGCGCAAACACGATCCGCTCCTATTCCTGTTCCTGCCGATGGGATTGCTTTTTATCGAAAACGTACCGAGCTCCTATTGCGGAGATATATGTTCGTATCCCTGCAAACCGGGCGAGTTCCGTCGTTGATTGGTAAGAGCGTGTTTCGCGGAAAAGCCTCAAGTTACCGCATGCATAATTTTGAGGATGCCGTGATCTTCTTGTTCGATATTGAGAAATGCCTGAAGAGGCTTGACCCATTTGGCCGGGAATTGATCGCCCGCATCGCTCTTCAGGAATATACACAGGAGGAGACTGCACAACTTATCGGACATAGTGTCCGCACTATTGTTCGAAAGTATGCCGAAACTATCGATACACTTTCGCGCATATTTCTGGACTTAGAGCTCCTGGAGGTCGACTAACAAAAACCTGTCAAGAGGGCAGCTATGTGGAAATCATGTTAAGTTATTCAATCTATGATGAATAAAGTTGTCCATAACCTGGCGTAGTATTTCCACTTAAAATGTTATTCTAAGAATAAGAGTAAAGAAAAACAAAGGGAGGCGATTTTCGCCTCCCTTTTCTTTTTGCTATGGCGACTAAGAGAACAGTTAAAACACGCACGCAGCCAGCTGTGGCTGCTGACCAGACCGAGCCGAAGAAAGATGAGAAGGCCGATCTTAAAGAGTCAACGAAGCCGAGGCACTTCAGAAAAAAGGCTCAAGAAGAAATTGGAAAAAACTACAAGGAGATCGTGGCCAAGTTAGCGACCGAGGCGACGCGGGGTAGCGTACAGCATACAAAGCTTTTATTCGACTTAGGCGGGGTAAAAGAGCAGGTTAAAGCCTCGTACCCAAAGCGGCGCAGGCCGCCAAGCCTCGGCCAAATTTTATTGAAAGAGGCTGAAGCCATGAAACGCGGCAAGGAAAAATCAGCAGCCAACAGCGATGGAACAGCTAAGTTGCAGTGACGGCAGAACAGTTATCGAATTTGCGGTGAAGTGTTACGGGAAGAAAGAGGAGCAATGGTGAGCCAGAGAAGGTGGTTGATGAAGGATGCGATTTGGGTTCTATCACTGATACTAGCGACATCGACCATTCACGCCCAGGTGACGACGACTACTGTACAAGGAGTTGTGTACCGCGCTGACGGAACTGCTGCAACTGGCACGTTGATTGTGAACTGGCCCGCTTTTTCTACTGCAAATGATCAAGCTATAGCCGCCGGCAGCACAACAGCTGCAATTGGGCAGGATGGCTTTGTCAGCTTGAATCTTGCGCCGAATGCGGGCTCTTCGCCGGCAGGCAGCTACTATACCGCGATTTATCACCTCACAGATGGCACGGTGAATAAGGAATACTGGGTTGTTCCAGCTGCGGCCAGCGCGTCCATCGTGGCAGTGCGAGCACAACTGGTGCCAGCAACGGTGGCGGTACAGGACGCCACGAAACAATATGTTGACGCGTCGATTGCTTCGATAGGTGACAACTATCTCCCACTCACAGGCGGATCGATGACTGGACCGCTGCTTCTTTCCGGGGGCCCGCTTGCTAACAATCAGGCCGCGACCAAGCAGTACACGGATCAAGCTGTGGCAACTGCTGTGCCATTGGCCGGCGGTAACATGACTGGGACGCTGAGGACACCAAACACGGTAACGAAGTTACCGCGAGTTGATGTGAGGCATCCAGACTTTGCAGGAGGTGCCGATCCAACCGGCACAAGCGATTCTACGACAGCAATTCAGGCGGCGATCGCCTATGCCGTTGCGAATCCGCTGGCCGGGAGTAATGGCGCTATTCCCTGTGTCTATATCCCAGCTGGACTGTACATGGTGAGCAACACTCTGCGTATTCCATCTAACTTATGTGTAGAAGGCGATAGTAGCCAAGCAAGCGTCTTACAACTTACGTCCAGTCAAACGAACTTATTCACGGTCTATGCAGGCACTTGTGCCGCAAATGAGCAATGTAATGGCCAGATCTCGGACTTGCAGCTATATGGAAATGGCCACGCATCAACGGGAACGTTGCTGGAAGTGGATGGTGCCGTCCAGTTTCACATTGCAAATGTAACCATGGCGAACCATGGCGGTCGAGGCCTGCAATTAAATAACAATAGCGAACGATTTCGCTCAGATAACCTGTCGATTTCATCCGTCCGATGGCCAGTAATTCTGGCTGGAGATATCAACGAAAGCTACTTTTTCAATACTCAGATCATATCGCCTGGATCAACAGCGGAGCGATATGGAGAAGAATACTACTGTTATGGGGTTAACTGTCCCGCACACTCTTACCCTTATCCGAACCAGGGGCTGAGTGGAGGACCGACGCCGGTAAGCCCGGACCCACACGGAGCAATCACTATTGTAAAAGCTGTGAACTATAGCTTTTACGGTGGATCCATTAAGTCGCTTAAGTATATGAGCGGCTTTCGGGCTTCTGGCTACGGTAGTATTCGGAATTTTTACCTTGAAGGCTTTCCTTATAGTAACGAGCCAAGATTAAATGCCGGAATCTATGTAAATGGCGGTGTTTTGGAAAAGACCCAGTTATCGGGAGAACTGCCGGCGGCTGGATTGATCGTTGGGGTTTCAGACGTAAGCTGGCTGCCACAATACTTTGAGTTGGCCAGCGACGTAGGAAACAACTCCTACGTCACGTATGCGATCCTGCCCCAGGATTTTCTTTCCGGCAGCACAGCACCTTCGCAATACGATTCGAATATTCAGCGCGGCCAGTTTGAGCTTGTACAAGTCGCTGGTTTTTCCAGCGATGGAAACATGCATATCGTAGCGCGCAATCTCTCCGGATCGACTTATAGCGGGGATTGGCCAGTTCGATCCATGATCGAAGAGGCGCCTGGGGAGCCACATGGCGCGATCGACATTCAAGATTCACATATTGAAGCGATCCAGCCTCCTGGAGCTGGTTACGCAGACAATTGCAACCAAACGGGTGTGTTGACTTGTGCGGAGATCGTAACAGGGCAAGTTCCAGATGGGTTCATCGTCGATCCTCCTGGCGGAGCATTGGAGAGGATAGACGGCTACACATCAGCGCTCGTCACGATGAAGAATCTGGACATGGCGGCGCAATCGTATCCGCACTCCGGGGAAATCGTGGTCCATCGATATTCCAGCCTGAACTTTGACGGAGTTTACGGCCTTCCGGGTCAATTCGAAACCGCAGAGACCGTTGGAACGTCGTCGAAGCTGCAGCTTACAAGCATTACGGGCGGGTCCTATCTTACTGTGCCCGCATATTCGAATGGTGAATCTGCGCAGCCGACAGTCATGGTGCCTGGAGCAGGAATAGTATGGGTGCCATCGAACGGCCTATTCACGAAATATGAGCAGCAGTTTGCTCAATATGGTGGTTATAACCAATGGATGGCTGGAACGAAGTTTGCCAACAGCTATTGCTGGTTCGACACGCCCGCAGTCGGGAGTACGCAGTCTCTCAATCGAATTTGCTTTAAAGGCTCGCCGGGAAGTACGAGTCAGGCTGGATATGAATATGACGTATGGAATGGAACAAAATGGGCGGTGGCTTTCAGTGTTACCGGCGAGAATAACTCGACTGCAAATGTGAGCATCAGCGGGGCGGCAAGAGCGGGCGGAGCATTTACCGCGGCATCTATAAATGGCGAGATGACAGTAGATGGGATTACGTACCCCACCCTAAATATGGCCTGGAGTGCGGCTCTGAGTCTTGCCGTTACTACAGGCCATAACCAGACTGTGCGACTGGGGCCGGGAACTTACATGGTAGCAGCTACGCTGACAGAGCCGACCAATGGGGCATGTGTGAACCTCGTTGGTTCGGGAGGCGCGAGCACTGCTGCGGACAGCACGGCAAGTGCCACTACCTTGACGGTAAACAGCAATCTAGGTGGCGATGTCATTTTCCTCGGGAATACGGCGCAGGCGCAGGGATGTGTGTTCAAAGATTTCACGGTTCTCGCCAATAACAATGCGACGCACGCTTTCGAACTGCAGTGGTTTCGAGGACTACTCGTCGACAGCGTGACGGTGAATGACACTTCTGCGGAAGGAATTCTGCTTGGGGAAGAAAGCACAACCAATGGGCATCAGGCAGGTTTTCTTCTGCGAAATATAACCGTCAGTTATAGCGCGTCTGTATTCAGTCCAGCCAGTCGTCCAGCCTACGGAATTCATCTACAGCAGACGGCAATGGATAGCCACTTAGATACGGTGCTGGTGAGAAATGCACTGATCGCGGGCGTGTATAACGAGGGCACCGGAAATACGGGGTATATGATTCACGGGTTCGGCTATCCCTATACGTGCACAACTGCGCCCTGCAGCAATGCGGCGGCGAGCTCTTCAGCGACGAATGCTTCGTACGCGACAAACTACGTCATTTACGACACTGGCGGCGCCGGGAATGTGTGGACCGATACATATGCAGACAGCCCGGCCGTCGCGGCTTTCTATATCGGCGCAAATGGAATTACCGTTCATGGTGGACATGTGCAGTGGCCTGACCTGGCGAGTTTTCCCTCGGCGAATCTGGCCTACGTCTCATCTTCTGTAACAAACGGGATGGAGATTGCGGATATCGGATGCCTCGGCATGTCGCCTTCGGTGAATTGGATTACTTACGCATCTGCTTCTGGAGTACCTCCTACCTTTGCCAGCGTGCACCACCTAACTGGGTGCGGCAATTATGCGCAGTCGCTGGAGCCGGAGACGACGACGGGATTCACTGGCGGAGGGGCTTCGAACAACGCCCCCGGCAATAGCGCGGTCGCTACGATATGGGCATCGCCAAAAGCCGGGACTTCGAACTACGAGGCCTATTCGGCACAGCTTTATAACGGCTATCAGACAGATATCTTTGAAGGACATATAGCGGGACAGAGTCCATTATTCAATGTCACGTACCAGGGCACGATTCGCACAGATGGTGGTATCGCGTTATCGACAATTCTGAATACCGCATCCGCCCTAACACTGACGGCTGCGAATAAAAACGTGATAGCCGATGCTGCGAGTGGGGCGCAAAACATTACCTTGCCAAGTTGCTACACGGCGTGGCCGGACAAAGCAACGCCAACGGGAGAGGAATTCACGATTATAAAGTCCGACACGAGCGCGAATGCGGTTACGTTGACAACGACCAGCTCACAGGCGATCAACTATCAGGGAACGACTTCAGCATCGCTGGTTATCTCGTCGGCAGGAAAACGTACGCTTGTGTGCGGTCCGGATGCCAACTGGTATGCGTATTAAGTCCCCGGAGAGCAAGGAGGACCGCGAAGAGCTGGTGCAACTAGGAAAGGTGCTGGACGACGCTTTGCCGAAGCTTGCGCGCGAAGTTACCGGCCACTTTTTGGCGGAGCAGCTATTGCGAATTCGCAACCGGGACGGCGAGATTGTTCCGCTGCGTCCAAACCGGGCACAGCTCGATTTTGAGCAGCGGCGCGGCTTGGCCAACATTGTGTTGAAGTCGCGCCAAATGGGCATAAGCACCTGGGTGGCCGGGAGATTTTTTCTGAAGACGATTACTCATCCGGGAACACTTACGCTCCAGGTTGCGCATACACAGGAGGCGGCTGAGGGGATCTTTCGGATCGTCCATCGATTTCTCGAATTCTTGCCGGAATGGTTGCGGGATGGAGCTTTGCTGACCTCCAAAGCCAGTGCAAGGCAGATTGTGTTTCCAGCTTTGGATAGCGAATACAGGGTGGAAAGCGCAGGCGACACGAATGCCGGACGGGGATTGACGGTTCACAATCTGCATTGTTCAGAGGTAGCGCGATGGCCTGGAGGTGCGACAGAAACGTTGCAGGGCTTGAGAGCTGCCATGCCGCGGCATGGGGAACTGGTGCTCGAATCGACCCCCAATGGGGCCGAGGGATGTTTTTGGGAAGAATGGAATAACGCGGAAGCATCTGGAATGGTGCGGCATTTTTTTCCCTGGTGGTGGGAGGATGCGTACAAAACCGATGCAGTGATGGAGGATACGCTGGGCGAGGAGGAGCGAAGTCTCATCGCGCGGCATGGACTCCGTCTGGAGCAGATTGGGTTTCGAAGAAAGATCACGGCGGGCTTTCGCGGTCTGGCGAAGCAGGAATATCCGGAAGATGCCATGGAATGCTTCTTAAGCAGTGGCAGCTGTTATTTCGATGTTGGCGCGGTGGATTCCTGTGCGAGAGCGGTACCAGAGCCAATTGCGACGAGGCTTGGGGGACGTCTGCAAATCTGGTTTCCGCCAGTGTGTGATCGACGGTATCTGGTGGCAGTGGATACGGCTGGAGGCGGCAGCGAAGGAGATTATTCTGTTGCGCAGATTGTGGAGATTGATACCGGTTTGCAATGCGCGGAGCTACAGGCGAAGCTGTCTCCACTGGAACTGGCAGAGCAGGCGACAAGTCTTGCGAGGGAATATAACGGCGCTTGGATCGTCGTGGAGCGCAACAACCATGGGTCCGGCGTTTTGGCCTACTTACGTGGGGTGAGCAAGTATCCGCTGATCTACCAGCAGGGCGAGCAGGATGGATGGCTGACGTCGGTGATTCATCGTCCGCGCATGCTTGGCTTATTGGCGTCGGCACTCGTGGAAACGCCTGGTATTTTTTTCAGCAGGCGCCTGCTGCAGGAATGCAGAAGCTTTGTGCGGCATCGCAATGGAAAAATCGGCGCGAGTGCCGGAACGCATGATGATTGCGTGATGGCGATGGCGATGGCGCTTTGCGTCCGCGATGAAATACGGCAGTAGCTTCGTTCGGCTGGAAAGCAGGTACAATCCGATTGAAACGGAGGCATTTTGGCGGTTCTGGCAACGCAGACAATTCGGCGCATGAGAGGGGGTGCGCAGAGTCATCTCATGCTGGCTTCAGATGGTCATCCGTATGTCGTCAAGTTCCAGAACAATCCGCAACATGTGCGGGTATTGGCGAATGAACTTTTGGCAACGCGCCTGGCTGCGGCTATCGGGTTGAGTGTACCTGCCTGTGAAGTGGTGGAAGTGACGGATTGGCTGATTGAAAACTCCAAAGAACTTAGCCTTGATTTAGGGCACGGCCAAGAGCGATGCAGGGCGGGATTGCAGTTTGGATCAAGACTCGTCGGTGGTTTGATGCCAGGGCAGGTTGTCGACTATCTGCCAGAAAATCAGCTCATTGAGGTTAAAAACCTGAATGAGTTTGCCGGCATGCTGGTAATCGACAAGTGGACATGCAACTCAAACGGCCGACAAGCGGTTTTCTACAAGCGTCCGCGCGAGAAGCGGTACGCTGCTACGTTCATCGATCAGGGCTATTGTTTCAATGCGGGAGAATGGAAGTTTGTGGATGCTCCGCTGCGCGGAGTTTATGCGCGGAATCTTGTCTACAGGGGAATTACCGCCTGGGACAGTTTTGAGCCATGGCTAAGCCGGGCGGAAGACTTCGATCCGCAAAGCATATGGTCAATCGCGGAGACTGTACCTCCGGAATGGTATGGCGGAAATCTGGGCGATATCGAGATTCTTGTAGAAGGTTTGCTGGAAAGGCGCAGTCGTATTCGGGAATGGATTACGCTTTTTCGGGAATCATCGAGAGAGCCGTTTCCAAATTGGATGAAAGCAACGAAGGACATATTGGAGAGGCAGTTTCCGGAGCCGGGCTGGGCCGATACTATTCGTGGACCGGTTATGTAATCGAAGGTATGACATAAAGTGTTATGGATCGATGAAGGATAGACAGGATTGAGTACGCGGAAACAATGCGATTTCTTTCTGGTCCGGTATGTGCCGGATCCGGTGAGAAACGAGTTTGTGAATATCGGAGTTCTACTGCGGGAGGCAGGGCAGTCCGGACAAACCCTGGTTCGCTTTACGCGTGACTGGGCCAGGGCTCGGTGTGTCGATCCCGACCTTGATGTGGCGATGCTGGAAGGTCTGGAAAGCGAGCTTCGGGTGAGGCTGATCGATCAAGGTGCGCAGGCGCAAGCCATGATGCGAGTGCTTGAAGACTCTTTTTCGAATGCGATTCAGATCACGGAGCCAAAGGCATATCTCGCCGAGTCGATGGTATCGGGAGTTGAGGAACTGATGCGGGTATACATTGAACCGCGAAAGAGACAGGCCTCCGTGCGAAAGAGTGGAAGGCAGGCAATCCACGCGAAGATGAGATCTCAGTTCGAGCGAGTGGGCGTCTGGGAGCTAATGAGGAAGCGGATTGCCATCTCCGGATATACAAAGCCGGGGGATCCTTTACGTATTGATTGCGGGTACAGACCGAATGGCGTTGTCCGCATGTTTCATGCTGTTTCGCTTGATAGTGACACCGAGTGGCCTAAGGTTTTGGCTTTTAGCTCAGCGGCGATTCGAGAGGGTGTGGCTCGCGTGGAAAACGCGAAGCTTGAGTTGACGGCAGTGGTAGAACCGATCGCTGAGGTAACTAGCGATCGGGAAGATGTTGATCGCATGGAACAATACCGCTTTTCTGTGGAGACGATGGAAGCACAGGATATTCGCGTGCTGACGACAAATGATCTATCCAGAGTTGCGGAAACAGCACAGAAAGAGTTGCGAGTGTAGTTGAAACGGTAGCGAACCGAAAGACAAAAGCAGCAACCAATAGGGCATGGCTATAAGCCATGCCTTTTGTTTTGGACAAACGAAGAGTTGGGGGAACGAAACATTGAAGGTTAAAAGCTCAGTTCAAAGACTATGGAAGCGCAAAGAGTCTGAAATGGAAGCATCTGAGGCGCAGGTGGCAAAACGAAAGACCCTGGCGCTCCCTTCGATTCTGACTCCCTATCGAATGTCTTCCAATGTATTGCCCAAACCTACACCTGTGAACCTGCGCCGGTTTGCCGAGACCCCGCTGGTGCGCAGGGCAATTAATGTGCTGAAAGACCGTATCGCCAGTCTTGATTGGCAGGTGCGATTGAAGCGTGGTTTCTCTGTCACGGCTGTCGCGGATGTTCAGCAACGGGCAGCTGCCTTGCGCCGAGCCCTTGAGGAGCCAAATGCGGGAGATTCATTCCGTACTTTAATTGAGCAGGTTCTGGAAGATGCACTCGTCGGCGGATTTGGCGCAATCGAGATGGAACTTACTGGAATTGCGGAGAAGCCGTTCGATCTTTGGGCGGTTGATGGGGCGACGATTCAGATCGATCCCAAGTGGGATGGGAACCCAGAGTCTACGCGTTATGCGCAGACAACCGGACTGCCGGGAACGAATGCGCAGATCTTGCTACTGGACAATCAGCTCATCTACATGCGGATGAATCCGCGATCGCACACACCGTTTGGGCTGGGGCCGCTGGAAGTCGCCTTTGAAACGGTCAATTCTTTTCTGGCAGCGCACCGGTTTGCCGGGAATCTAGCCAGCAATGCGGTGGTTCAATATGCGCTCTGGCTGAATGAAACGACACCCATGGAACACGAGCGCCTGATCCGGTGGTGGCAGGATGAGATCGAAGGCACAGGACGTGTTCCGCTGCTAAGCACGGAGCAGAAGCCGGAAGTGCTGCGTTTCGCCAGCGGCACAGATGCCGATCTCCGCCTGAATTGGCAGACGTTCTTGATTCGCATGGTGGCAAATGCATTCTCTTTGCCACCGATGCTGCTCGGCTTAGAGCAGGAGGTGAATCGAAGCACCGCCGCAGAGCAGGCCGATGAAGCATTTAGAAGCGCGGTTGTGCCTCTGGCGAAATTGTTGGCGGAACATCTGACCAGGGATTTGTTTGCGAAGAAGCTGGGGTGGCGCGAATTTGAGTTCGTCTTCAATGAGCTGGATGCTCCAGATGAGGTTACAGAGATGCAAATCCAGACACAATTATTGGCTGCCGGAGTTTTAACGGTGAATGAAGTGCGATCCATGCGCGGGCTCGCACCGCTTCCATCCGTGCCTGATACGGAGATGTCAGCAGAAAGGGGGTAGGACAACGGAGCAGAAACACAGAACGGCTTTTGAACATGAGGGATGGAGAGGAAATGAGACTGGAAGCAATGGCAATCACCATGCCGGACGTTGCGGACCATCCAAATCGGATTCCGTTTGAAGGTGTGCTGACGGTAGTGGATGAGGCAAGCACGCGGCCTCCATCCGGAGCACGCGGACATCGCGTGATTCTCACTCAAGACGCGGCACGAGCGGCGTTGCCTTCGCTGCTGGGCATGGCCGTTGATTATGCGCCGAAATGGGATGGCCATAATGCAAGGGCGAAGTGCGGCATCATCACGGAAGCCGACGTGATTGGAAACCAATTGCGGGTGCGGGGCTATTTGTTTGGCCGAGATTTTCCTGAAGTAGTACAGCAACTCAAGTGCAGCGTACCGGGGAACATGGGCATGTCCTATGAGCTGGCCGATGCGCATGTGGCGGACATGCGTGCCGAAGTCTGGACACTGACGCGAGCCACATTCACGGGCGCGGCAATTCTGCTGAGAGAGAAAGCCGCATATCGCAACACATCGTTTCGTCTATCGGCCTCGCGCTGCAGAGGCAGGGCTCCGCAGCACCCAGAGACTGCGGCGAAACTTGCGGCAGGCTCCGCGCGGCGTTTTGAGAAACAGCCTTTTGGGCAAATACAAAGAAGGAAGGAAGCTTAATGGAAACGGATAGCATTTTTGCCTCGTTGGGAGAAAGCATTGATCGCCTCAGCTCCGCAGCGAGCCTACTGGAACGGACTGTGGCATGGCTCGAACAACGCGAGCCGGTTGCGGCAGGAGCTGTTGAGAAGATGACGGCCGCAGTAGAAAACCAGAACGAATTACTGCAACGCGAACGCGAGTTGCTGCAGAAGCTGGAAGCTGCGGAGCAACAGATTGCGGAATTGCGGGCACCGGGAAGCCGCTCTGTAGCGGCGCGGCAGACACTTCCGGCTTCGACGACGCAGTTGCTGGCAAAGCAGGGACTATCAACTCTGGATTCTATTCAGGCTGGAGCGCTGGATGCTGCTCTCACGGGTTTGAGTCTGGAACAGCGCATTGCCGTGAAGGCACAACTGTTGCGCGCCGGGATGCTGACGCAGTAAGACGGTCGCTGCTAAGCAACTCTCGCTGCCAATACAAATGGAAGTCTCATCCGCCTGTTATCAGGCAGAAAGAATCGAATGAACGCGAATTTCTACGACATTCATGCAGCTGCGGATTATATCGGGCCTGGCGCCATTGAAGTGCCGTTTTACCAGACCGAGATCACCGACATCGTTCGCCGCCGGGGCATCTTCGGTCAGCGCATCAAGCAGGTTCCGGCAACTGGCCATCCGTCGCGCTTCTTTGAAGAAACTGCGATCCCGACCCCGGGTACGGCCGGCTTTGTCGATCCACGCAACATTGTTGCGCCGATCGTCAGCCCAACGCGCGTGGAGCGCAGCGTGCCGCTCAAGGCCATTGTGGCTCAGTTGAATTACAACCTGTTCGATATTGAACTGGGTACGCAGCAGAAACAATTTGCTTATCTGCAGGCAAAAGACCTGGTCGATACGGTGGAAGGCGTCCTTCTTTCGCATGACATTGCACTGTGGAACGGCAATGACAGTTCTTTGAGCACTCCGGCTTCGCCGCAATACTATGGTGTCTCCTCGCAGATTGCTGCGGGCGGAAATACGACGACGATCGGCATGTCGTCCAGCATTGTCGACGGTCTCAAATCGACCGTGGCACAGATGGTGGCGAGCAGCAGCTATGCTGTCCGTCCAACTGCCATCTATGCCAACCCGGTGCTGCTGGATCTTATCGACCGTGAGATGAAGACGGACTTCAATGTCGTTCTGAACACACGAGAGATCAATGCGGGTTTCACGGTAAAGACGCTCTCGACACAGGCTGGTGATCTACCGCTGATTCCGGACTGGGCATTGAGCTATACGGGAACTCCTGGCTCCGGCTCGGCTGTTCTTCCGGCATACATCGTGACGGAAGACATGATCGAGTATCACTGGCTGAGTGATCCAACGCCGCGTGTCTTTCAACTCGGCGTACCTGGATCGCTGGCTTCACAGTATGTTGTGGTGAAGTTCGGCGGCGTGGTGGTGAAGGGCGCGAACTACGCGCACTACCAGGTACTGGTCGATCGCTAGTCTGTAGCTCTTGAAGGATGTGTAAGCAGTCACAGGGCTGGTCTTTGCAGCGAGACCAGCCTTGCCTTTTTCAGGACCAGGAAGCATACCCAACTGACGCGGAGATGACGATGGGATATTTGCAACCGACTAATTATGAGGACTTTGGGCTTGCATCGGATACCACGGACGACTGGATTACTGTCGCGTCCGCATTGATCGATAGCCACTGCCGGCGGCTCAGCTTGAATCCCACACAATACATGGAGCGGCTCAGGCTTACTGCCGGATCGCAGACGGTGCGGTTGAGTTATCTGCCACTTACCTCGATCGCTCCTGCTACGTCGCCATTCGTAAACATTCAGGCACGCTATGCGCGTCCGCGGCGCGGACAAATGATTTATCCAATGCAGGAAGAAGTTGCGTGGGCGTTCGCTTTGCCGGGAGCATGGACACAATTGGACCCATCCACGGTTGATCTTGTTCCGGAGACGGGAGAGCTGATTTTCCCGATGAACGTACTTGGGCTTCCTTATAACGAAGTGCAGGTGACCTATACAGCAGGGCTCAGCACGATTCCCGATTCTGTGATGGCAGCCTGTGCGCTGATCGTGAAAAACGCGCAGGCGACTCCGGGATTGAATGTGAAGAGCAGCAAGATCGACACACTGCAAATGCAATATTTTTCTAACACACTTCTTGACGGCACTGTGCAGAGCTTATTGAAGCCATGGGTCGCAAACCGGTTGGGGTAAAATGATGAGCGTCGATCTTAGCGTACGAAATCCTAACAACAGTCCCTTGCTAATGGCGGACGCATTGTTGCGCGCAGGTGGAGGGATGGTTGTGTCGCTACTTGTGGCACCGCTCATCGGCGACAGCACTGACGCAAGCCAGGTAGGCGTAAATGCCCCTAACTTTCAGCAATTGCCGCTGTCTCCCGCAATCTTCCGCAAAATCCGGGTCGCGATGCAGGAAGATCAACTCTCGCAGTACGAGCTTCTGGTTTCGGCTTCTGCGGTGCAGCAACAGGTGAGCGCATTGCAACTGGCCTCAGCGGACGCATTGTTTGACACGGCTGCCGGGGTCGAGATTAACGGATCGCAGTTCCTGATTGAATCGCGTTCCATTTCAGAGGCGCTTGGGCAAATCTATTTGTATCGACTTCTGTTACGAGAATCACATGCTCTGCAACAACCGGCTCTATAACCCTCTAAAAGGCGCCTATGGAAAATGCGAAAGATACTTTCTACGTGACACTGCGTAACCGGCTGGCCGCACTGAATCCTCAGCGTGTAATCATTCTGCGCGGCCTGCAAAGACCAGGAATTCTCGTGGAGGAAGCAGAAGCTGTCGTTCCACAAATACCGGCCGATGCCTTCGTGCTGCGCTGGACGGGGCTTGCGACAGACACACAATTGCCATCCGTCCTAGCAGAGATGGGTTGTGAGATCCACTACACAACAAGCGGCACGCAAACCAACGCGGGTCTCGATCGGGGGCGCGCGCTGGCAGAGATGGATGCAGAGTTGCTGGCAATCCTCAGTCCAAATTGCGCTAAAAAAATGAACTACACGCAAAACCCCGCAGTCGCAATGGAGACACGAGTGTTTTGGACGGAGCCTCAATTTGGACCTGCTACTACTTTGCGCGACCGAATGACACGGCTGGCCAAAGTATCGGTCTTTGCATTTCAAGAGCAAGGTGAACAATGAGCACTGCTACGGTTACAAATTATGCAGCTCTTCCGATTGTCAGTCGGTGCGTGCGCGCGTTCTTTGCTCCTGTCGATCGAGTGAATCAGCTTCCATCGATCTTCGACCCATCACAGATGGGGCAGTTTTCGCTTAACGCTCCACCGTCTCCCTGGATCGATCTGGGGTGGATCGAGAACTTTTTGCGCAAGTCTACGAGCACCATTGGCGCGCTGAGCAGCGGCGTTCCCAGTGTCACTCAATATCAGGTGCGTGAGACAACAGGCGCGACGGTTTCATTCCGGTTTAAGGTATGGAATAAATTGACGATGGCGCTGGCCGCTGGATCACAGCACATGAATCTTATTCAGCCTGCCAGCGGAAGTACGGCGAATGGGTCTGGCGCGAAAGGAATTGCAGCCGTCAGCGTGCAGGCGGGGTCAACTGCAACATCCATTGTGCTGAATGCGGCCGATACGACGCAGTTCTCGGCAGGCTGCATGGTGGCGATAGACGCAGATTATGCAGGTCAAACTGGATTCGTGGGCAGCGGGGTATCGGCCGCATATGTTCGAAGCGCTGCCGCAATCAATAATGATCCCGACTACATTCGCCGTGTGACATTTAATGTCGCGCGTGTTTCTGCAGTAAGCACAAGCGGATTGCAGCTTGCTCAGCCACTGATCGCGGGGGGGCCAGCTACCAGTATGAAGGTGCAGCCTATTTTGGGCTTCGTCGATAGAGAGGGTGGCAGTTTCTTCCAGGAGTGGTCGGCTTTATTTGTCATGCCGGGCGAGCAAGGTGAGCGTGTGATCTTCCACTATCCCCGGCTGCAAGCAATGCAAGGCTCTGCGGAAACGATGGACACACTCGTGTCCCCGCTTGAACGCATCGCACTCAATGCGAGCTTTCGAGCGCTTCCAGTGGCGGACAGCAATGATGGCGAACAGGTGGTTTGCTTCCGCAGCTTTCTTCCTAGTGGCGTAACGCCGTTGTAGTTCTCCAAGGAGATCAAGTGAATGTAACGATCGACAATCTCGACGGTAATGGAGCTTTAGACTACACAGGCGCTGTCATTCCCGGCGTGCCGCTGCGCATTGAGCGCCAGTTGAATGAGCCGACGATTTGCAATTTCAAACTGGCGCCAAATATCACGAATCTGCCTGTGCCGCTGCGCCTTGCGAGGATAGTTATTGCGGACGATAGCGGAGCGGTTCTGTTCACCGGCTATATAGCAACAGAACCAGCTCTGGAGCTCGCCGGCGAAGGTTTCTCCGGCCCCATGTATGTGGCCACGGTCTCAGCAATCAGCGACGATGTGCTGCTCGACATACAGGGCATTTCGAATATGACATCCAGTTTTGCTCAACCAGCGGGGCAAACGTTGGAAAC
>DATHQH010000224.1:0-4567 GCA_035482895.1 Alloacidobacterium sp.
AGGGTGACTCCGCTTTCGTGGGAAGGTTTGTTTTCGACGAGGCCTCCGGTCCAGGCCATTTCGTTCGCATTGACATAAAGGACACCTGTTTCCGGATCGACTGCCGGACCGCCCCATTCGGCGCCCCCATCATAGCCGGGAAAAACAACCGTCTGCTTATCCAGGCTTGATGGCACAAACTGACCTTCACTCCGAAAAGCGCGGAATTTGCTCAATGCCCACGCATGCACTTCCGGCGTGCGGTTGGTCAGCATGTCCTCGGTCAGCGCTTGCCGGGCGTAAGGAGCAGGCGTGGTGGGCAGCGGCTGGGTTTGTGCTGCAACCTCACCAGGAATAGTGCTCGCCGGATAGCTTTTGTACTCGATGGGAAAGAGCGGTTTGCCGTTTACCCGATTGAAGAGATAGACCCATCCCTGCTTGGTGGTCTGTGCGACCGCGTCGATCTTTTCGCCATGTCTGTTTATGGTTACCAGTGCGGGCGGTGAAGGAAAATCGCGGTCCCACAGGTCGTGGCGCACGGCCTGAAAATGCCAGAGGCGCTTGCCTGTTTCCGCATCGAGCGCAAGCAGCGTGTTCGCGAAAAGATCGTCGCCGATACGATCGCCGCCATAGAAATCGAAAGCTGCCGATCCGGTAGGCGCATAAACAATGCCGCGTTGCGCGTCAACGGCCATGCCTGCCCAGTTGTTGGCCGCTCCGCTGTGCATCCACGCATCTGCCGGCCAGCTGTTATAGCCATATTCACCCGGATGAGGAATGGTATGAAACGACCAGCGCGGCCTGCCGCTGCGAACATCGTAAGCGCGAATGTCCCCCGGCGGAGCCGGCAGAGTTTCCGGATCGCGGCCACCTACAATAATCAGGTCTTTATAGACGATGCCGGGAGTGGTGAGCGCGATCGAAACCGTGGCAGGATCGCGCCCCAGGTCTTCCCGCAGATCGATTCTGCCATCCTTTCCAAAGGATGGAATGGGCTTCCCTGTCCTTGCGTCCAGCGCATACAGGTAGTTCATTACGCCAGCGAGAATGCGGGCATCCTTTTCGTCGGACCAATACGCCAGGCCTCGCGCAGGCTGTGTGCCCTGAATACCGCTGTCGAACTTCCAGAGAAGCTTTCCCGTCGCTGCATCGAGAGCAATGACTTTCTGCGACGGAGTGTAGGAGTAAAGCACACCGTCGACAATAAGCGGACTCGATTGAAAGCCGCCCGTCTCTCCCGTGTCGAAGGTCCATGCCACCTGCAGTTGCTGCACGTTGGAGCGATTGATTTGCGCAAGCGTGGAATAGTGATCTTGTGCCAGCTGGCCGCCATAGACAGGCCAGTTCGTCTGGCTGGTTTTATGAACTGAAGCAGGGGCAGAAACGCGACTCTGTGCACTCGCAAAGAGCAGGTTTGCAGCCAGCAGTGCTGCGGTGACTATGTCTTTGCTCTTCACTCGTTTGGGACGTGGCGGCTGTGTTTGTAAACGCTTTCTTATAAACCAGTGAAGCGCATCGTATTTCCTGCTGTCAAGCGCCAAGCTCAAACGAAAGAATTCTCTTCCAAACAGCTTCTTTTGAGGAGTAGCATCCTCGACGCATTCTCCCTCAAATTGACTGTCGTGTTCTATTCGGAGGCGTATCGTGTTCAAGCTTGTGCTTCTTCCTGTGGCGTTGTTGCTGGTCGCTTTTCCCCACTCTCCGCAACAAGAGCCTGCACCTTCTCCATCGCAGACAGAGAATGCTCCTTCCGCGCAGGAAGCGCCTAAGGTCAATCCAGTAAAGCCGACGCCTGAGTCACAGGCGCACGCTAAAAAA
Organism: Alloacidobacterium sp.; assembly: GCA_035482895.1. Taxonomy (GTDB): domain Bacteria; phylum Acidobacteriota; class Terriglobia; order Terriglobales; family Acidobacteriaceae; genus Alloacidobacterium. The sequence continues at coordinate 1,798 of DATHQH010000224.1, forward strand.
ATATACGGCTATGACTGCGCCATGTGCCACGGCGAAAAGGGTGATGGAAAAGGGGATGTGGTGAGTGCCATGAAGCTGACCATGAAGGATTACACGGACCCAGCCGCGCTGAAAGATCTGACCGACGGTCAACTCTTCCTGATCATCAGAAACGGCAAAGGACAAATGCCCGGCGAGGGAGAACGAGCCAAGCCGGATGATGTATGGAACATGGTCATTCTCATTCGCGCGATGGCAAAGAAATAAGAACTAACTTCTCAGCTTGGACCGGCTGAAGGCCATGACAGGATTTCCGAAGATGGGTTTCGTCTTGGATATTGAGAACTAACCATGTGGTTCAAAACAAATGAGGACCTGCTAGTAGGCTCGAACCCCTGATACACCCCGAACATTGGCAGTCATGAGAATCCACTAATTTTTCTGCGAGGATGTCGCATCTCTCCGGCCATCTGCTTGCTGGAAGGATGTTGGGCAGAACCAAAGAATGCCCTTGCAGGTAAAGTGAATGTCTCAGGTGATCGATTATCAGACCCGGAATGTGGACACAGACGTTTTGGCGGAAGCGAACGAAACGCTTGACCCGATGGATTGGAGAAGCTTTCGGACGCAGGCGCACCGCATGCTGGACGACATGCTCGATTACACCGAGAACATTCGAGAACGTCCCGTATGGCAGCCTATGCCTGGCGAGGTGCGGAGACGATTCCGCAGCGCGGTTCCCCGGTTGCCGGCCGATCTCACTGCCATCCATGAAGAGTTCATGCGCGAAGTCCTGCCTTTCGCCGCAGGCAATGTCCACCCTGGCTTTATGGGCTGGGTGCATGGCGGTGGCACACCAGTGGGTATGCTGGCAGAGATGCTTGCAGCGGGGCTGAATGCAAACCTTGGCGGGCGGGACCATGCTCCGGTCGAGGTCGAGCGTCAGGTGGTCCAGTGGACGCGCGAAATCTTCGGCTTTCCGGAAGGCGCCACGGGGTTGTTCGTCACCGGAACTTCCCTGGCAAATCTGATTGCCGTGGTGATCGCGCGGGATGCCGCACTCGGCTTCGAGGTGCGCCAGCGCGGTATGGTCGCAGCAGCAAAGCGGCTGACCGCTTATGCCTCGACTGCAACACATGGATGCATCGGCAAAGCCATGGATATTTCCGGCCTCGGCAATGATGCTCTGCGACTCATCCCAACCAACAACCGCCGGATCGACCTTGCAGCACTCGAAGATGCAATCCATAGGGATCGCGATGCGGGCTTTACACCATTTCTGGTCGTGGGAAATGCGGGAACCGTCGACACTGGAGCGATCGACGATCTCGGGGGAATCGCCGATCTTTCCCGGCGCGAGAAAATCTGGTTTCACGTGGACGGAGCCTACGGCGCTCTGGCTATGCTCGCTCCGGATCTTGCTCCGCGGCTCGATGGTATAGAACATGCCGATTCGCTTGCATTCGATTTCCATAAATGGGGACAAGTCCCCTACGATGCCGGCTACATTCTGGTGCGGGACGGCGTGCTGCACAGGAATGCCTTTGCTTCGCCCGGCGCTTATCTCCAGCGGACGCAGCGAGGGCTGGCTGCCGGTTCAACCTGGCCATGCGATCTCGGGCCCGATCTCTCACGCGGCTTTCGAGCGTTGAAGACCTGGATGACGCTGAAGGTTCACGGTACAGAAGCGCTGGGCGCGGTCATCTCCCACACTTGCGAATTAGCCCGATATCTGGAAAGACGGATTGTCGAGACGGCAGAGCTCGAACTGATGGCACCCGTAGAGCTGAATATTGTCTGCTTCCGTTATCGTGCTGAGGATTCCGACCGGGTCAACGAACAGATTGTCATCGATCTGCAGGAATCAGGGATCGTCGCTCCGTCTACGACTAGGATCGAGGGTCGCCTGGCGATACGAGTGGCCATTGTCAACCACCGTACGGGCTGCTCCGAAATCAATGCCTTGATAGACAGCACATTATCCCTGGGTCGCGCTTGTCAGCAGAGCGCTACCCAACACCGGGCTACACAGCCGCCGCATGAGGGCCATTCACACGTGATTTTGCGATCAGCATTGCAGGCTGTCGAGAAACGATTGTCGATACAACCTGACTCAACCGCTTTACTCTTCGAACGAGGCAATATTCTGGAGCAAATGGGCCTGAGCGCGGAGGCCAGAAAAGCCTGGATCGAGCTGCTCGATCTTGAACCCTCTCATGTAGGTGCGCTGAACAATCTCGGAAATCTTCTATTCGCCGCGGGAGAAAACAGGGAGGCACGAAGGATTTATTCGGAAGCGATTACGAAACACCCGGATGATCCCATGAGCCGCGTAAACTTTGCCAATCTCCTTATTAAAGATAAGGAGTTCAAAGCAGCTCGTGAACATCTGGAGCATGCGCTGAAAATCGATCCAAACTACAGGCCAGCGCACGCTGGCTTGTCGTTTGTGCTAACCGACCTGGGAGAGACCGAGCAGGCCTCATGGCATCGACGTACAGCCTTTCAAGGTCGATGCGTAATTCCCGCGACATACCGCGGCAAAGAGCCGCCAGTCACGATGCTGGAACTCATCTCGACCAGCGGAGGAAATATCCGGACGGAGTGTTTCCTGAGCGACCGCATTTTCAAACGATATCTCGTAACCACGGAGTTTTACGATTCCAGGACAGCTCTGCCGCCTCATCAACTCATCGTCAACGCAATCGGCGATGCCGATGTGGCTGCGAAGGCGCTGGCTGGCGCGCAGTCCTTGCTCGCCCACACCACGGCCCCGGTGATCAATCCGCCT
>DATHQH010000225.1:0-4741 GCA_035482895.1 Alloacidobacterium sp.
CATTGAAACAGCGGCCAGCAGCGCAGAGGCGCGTCGGCAATTCGCTCAAAATGGAGCGCTGCCTTCGAGCGACGACCTGGATATGCCGCGCCCGGTGAAACATGGGTTGCCATTGCTTGCCGTGCGCTTTGACCTAGGCAACGTTGGCAGCACTCCTGTTTCGCGCAGAATCTTGCTCGCATATGACGACCGCTTTTCCATCGAATATCTGAACCGCAGACTGCGCGCATACTGGCGCCGTAACGGAATGACGACTGCGGAAATGCTGGAGAAGGCCGAAGCTGAAGAACCGTCTCTCCGTACGCAGGCCGAAGCGTTTGATAAGGAGCTGGTCACGGACCTTACCCGCGAAGGCGGCGAGCATTATGCGCAGCTGGCAACGCTGGCCTATCGGCAGACAATTGCAGCGCACAAATTAGTTGCAGATGTGGACGGCACGCCGATGCTTTTCTCCAAAGAAAACTTTAGCAACGGCTGTATCGATACGGTTGACGTCACCTATCCTTCGTCGCCATTTTTCCTTCTGCTGAATCCAAAATTACTACAGGCACAACTGCAGCCGATGATGGTGTACGCAAGCCTTCCGCGTTGGCGTTGGCCCTTCGCTCCGCATGATCTCGGCACCTATCCGCTGGCGAATGGACAGGTATATGGCGGCGGCGAGCGCACGGAAGAGGATCAGATGCCGGTCGAAGAGAGCGGCAACCTCATCATCCTCGTCAATGCGCTGGCGCATGCAGAAGGTTCGGCAGCCTTCGCGCAGCAATACTGGGTGACGCTCTCGAAATGGGCGGAGTATTTGAAAGAAAAGGGTATGGACCCGGAAAATCAGCTGAGCACGGATGATTTTGCCGGACATCTTCCGCATAATACGAATCTTTCGATCAAGGCCATTGAAGCGCTCGGCAGCTATGCGCAGCTGGCACAGATGCTTGGCAAGAAAGAAGAGGCAGCGGAGTATCGCAAACTGGCCGAGCAGATGGCCGCGAAGTGGAAGGGCATGGCACTCGACGGCGACCACTACAAACTGGCCTTCGATCAAGCCGGAAGCTGGAGCCAGAAGTACAACCTGGTGTGGGATCGGGTGCTCGGGCTGCATCTGTTTTCGCCGAAGATCGTCGATCAGGAGATGGCATTTTACCTGAAGCATCAGAACGCATTTGGACTGCCGCTCGATAACCGCAAGACGTACACCAAGCTCGACTGGATTGTGTGGACGGCAACGCTGAGCGATAAGCAAAGTGACTTTGTCGCGCTGACCGACCCGCTCTATAAATTCATGATCGCATCACCCACGCGCGTTCCCCTCAGCGACTGGTTTGAAACGACCGATGGAAGGCAGGTTGGATTCCAGGCGCGTTCGGTTGTCGGCGGTGTTTATATGAAGATGTTGGCCGATCCTGCGATGTGGAAAAAGTGGGCCGCGAAATAGGCAATGAAGTTGGCCTTTTGCTAACGGGAACGTTCCAAACAGTCCCATGCGGTCTCGGGTCTTTTACTTTTAGCCCTTCTAAAAAACAGACGAATTCTTGCTCTTGTCTGAAGCCACCGGCATAATCTTCATTGTCGGGGGCTTGCATGTACCGTCTCGCCTTGATTTACCTTCTTTGCTTCACCTGTCGAACAGGCGAGTCATTGCAGGTGTCTGTACCGGTTGCGCCCTGGGTCTCCTGCTATGAAGATCCTCCGAGTACTGTCTGGAAGGGGCCTAAGACTGTTCGCACTCCGCCGATCATGTCATCCGATGGAGGCATGAAGGCCTACGCACAAATTGAGGCCAGAAAAGGCGGCCCAATGGGCTGCGAAAATACGGTTCGACTGTTCGTTTCGACAGGGGATTCGGCTGGTTTTCGGCAGGTGTTCATACAGAAAGACTCGCCTCTTAATGGAAACGCCAATTCGATGTTACCGATCGGTTGGTCTCCGGATGGTCGTTGGCTATTGGTGCAGTTTGCCATAGAAAACTACGCATCTGATTTTGGCGGAATCGATGTTCTGGTTTATGACCGAGGAAAAAATAGAACGATTCGCCCGGATGTGAATTACATGATCAAAACCGCACTGAAACAGGATTGCTGGATCAACATCGGCAGCCAGATGAGCTTTGACGCGTCCTCCAGGATTCACCTCCGGCTCGCCGACTTTATCGATGAAGGCGATGACGAGCCTCAAACCCATTGCTTCCACGGTGAAGAAGAATGGGTACTTGATTTAAAAAAGGGAACGATGCACCCGATCATAGCGGAAAGGTGATTTTGTTCCCGCACATACATCAGTGAATTTGACGAGTGAAGCACCTTCGGTTAACAGACCTTCGCTACCGCTGATATCGCCTTGTACGCGTGTCTCCCTGTAAGATGAAATCTTCTAGGCTGGAGGGCTAACTGTGAGCGGCGAACCAAAGGATAAGAAGCAAGGACACGACCGGCGGCAGTTTTTGAAGACTGGCGGTGCGGTTGCGGCGGCACTGGTCGCCGGAACCACCGCGGGATTGCCACGCGCAGCACAAGCGCTGCCGTCGCTGCCATCCAATCCGGTGACGCCGAGCGCCATGCCTACGAGGAACCTTGGCAAGACCGGCTACCGTGTAGGTATCTTCAGCTTAGGCGGGCAGGCGGCACTCGAACGCGCCAATAACGAAGAGATTTCTATATCTATCATCAATCGAGCGCTCGATCTGGGCGTCAACTACCTCGATACCTCGTCTATCTATGGCGGACCGCCGCGCTGGAGCGAGCAGTATCTGGGTAAAGTCATGAAGACGCGGCGCAACGAAGCGTTTCTTGCCAGCAAAACGAAAGAACGCACCCGCGAAGCTTCATTGCGCATGATCGAAGAGTCGCTGAAGCTGCTGCAGACTGACCATCTCGATCTCTGGCAGCTGCACGACATCGGCACCATGACCGACGTGAACGAAGTCTTCGCCAAGGGCGGCGCTATGGAAGCGTTGATCGAGATGCGCGACCAGAAAGTGGTGCGGAATCTCGGCATCACCGGGCACTATCGTCCGGATGCCTTGATCGAATGTATTCGCCGCTATCCATTCGATACGATTTTGATGGCGTTGAATGCCGCCGACCCTCACCAGTTCAGCTTCCGTGACGAGCTTCTGCCGCTTGCGGTTGAGAAGCAAATGGGCATCATCGGGATGAAAATTCCGGCGCGCGGACGCATTCTCTCCACCTGGACGCCTCCACCGCTCGAACAGCAGAAGCACAGCTGGGAGGGCATGGTCCTGGCTTCGACACCGGGCACGATCACCATGCGCGAGGCGCTCTACTACACGCTCTCGCATCCGGTCAGTACGGTAATTATCGGCTGCGACTCGGTCGCGCAGTTGGAAGAGAATGTTGCGCTGGCACGGGCCTATACGCCGCTCAGCAACTCACAGATGGCATCACTTGAAGCAAAAACAGAGTCGGTGGCAAGCCAGTCGCTCTTTTTCCGGCACTACGACCGGGCTTAGATTAAAAAACAAAGTCAGTGAAGGCCAGCGCGTAGAGCGATGGCCTTTTTCTTATGCCGTCACATGCAATTCGCGCAGCAGAAAGGCATAATCCATGGCTATCTCCTTTAGATAGTCATAGCGTCCCGAAGCTCCGCCGTGACCCGCGGTCATGTTGGTGTGCAATAGCAGGGAGTTGCCATCCGTCTTGAGCGTGCGCAGCTTTGCTACATATTTTGCCGGCTCCCAGTACATCACCTGGCTATCATAGAGCGAAGTCTTCACCAGCATTGCCGGGTAATCCTTTGCCGCCAGGTTGTCGTAAGGTGAGTAGCTGAGCATGTATTCAAAGGCGTCTTTCTCGTTGGGATTGCCCCACTCTTCATACTCAGGAACAGTGAGCGGGAGCGACGCATCGAGCATCGTATTCATCACGTCCACGAAGGGAACATGCGAAACGACAGCGCGGAAGAGATCGGGGCGCAGATTGGCGACAGCGCCCATCAGCAGCCCTCCAGCACTGCCGCCTTCAATGGCAACACGCTGAGGATCGCCATAACCTTCAGTAAGCAGGTGTTCGACAACTGCAATGAAGTCGGTGAAGGTGTGGCGTTTCAGCATCAGGCGCCCGGCATCATGCCAGGGTTTGCCCATGTCTCCGCCGCCGCGAATATGAGCGTAGGCAAGGACGAATCCACGATCGAGCAGGCTGAGACGATTGCTGTTGAACCCGATGGGCAGAGAATAGCCGTATGAGCCGTAACCGTAGACGTAAAGCGGGTTGATGCCCCGTTTGAAGCTGTCTTTTCGATATATAAGTGAAACAGGAACCTGCGCACCATCCGCCGCCGTCGCAAAAAGTCGTTCAGAGGCATACAGCGTGCGGTCGAAGCCGCCCGGAACCTCAAGCTGCTTGAGCAGCTTCGATTCACCTGAGGACACGTCGTACTCGTAGACAGAACTTGGCGTCGCCAGCGATTGATAGGCGTAGCGATACGTTGTCGCGTCGAAGATGCGGTTTACATGCGGATGAGCGCTGTAAGCAGGCTCCGGAAAGGCGATTTCCTGCGCGGATTGTGTCGCAAGACCGTCTCCCGTAAAACGCACGATCCGCAGATGCTCCAGCCCATTTTGACGCTCACAAGCTACGTAGAATCCTTGAAATAGATCAACTTCTTCAAGCATCACATCGGGTCTGTGCTCGATCAGCTCCGTCCAATTTTCAATGCCTGGATGGCTGACGGGTGCAGTCACGAGGCGGAAGGTTCGCCCCTGATCATTCGTGCGAATGAAGAA
>DATHQH010000226.1:0-24519 GCA_035482895.1 Alloacidobacterium sp.
TGGATTGGCGCTGATCGCGATCAGCATTTTGCTCTGCTATGGATTTGCCGACCGGTTGGCGCGAATCCTGGGGCCAACAGGGATGACGGTGATCACACAATTGTCGTCCTTTTTCCTCGTTTGTATCGGTGTGCAAATCGCTTGGAACGGAATCAAAGAATTGCTGGAGTCACTGACGCTGCATATTGGCTGACCAGAAGGGGGGTCACTGGCTCTTGCTTCTGCCGGAATTTCGCGAGAGCAAACAAATGATGGTCAATCACGGAGACCTTCGTGCGGCCCTGCTGAAATCCGCGGAGGAGATCATACGGGACTCGGGCCTGGAAGGGCTTACGCTGCGTGCGTGTGCGCGGAAGGCGGACGTTTCACATGGTGCCCTAACACGACGATGCGTCAGTAGCCCATGGATCGTGATTGCATTTACTATGAGCAAAGAATCTTCATGACCGACTCAAAATCTCTCCCCTCTGAAATTCTTCTTCATATTGCTCAAACTCTAAATCTTCCAATGCGCGGGCTGATCGCTGTGATCGAGTTGCTCGACGATGGAGGCACTGTTCCGTTTATTGCTCGTTATCGCAAAGAGGTCACTGGCAATCTGGATGAGGTCCAGATTCGCGACATCGAAGAAAAACTGGCCTACTTTCGCGATCTGGTGGAACGTCGCGCGACCGTCCTGTCCTCCATCGCAGAGCAGGGCAAGCTTACCGACGAACTCCAGGCACGCATTGACGCTACGCTCGACAAGAGCGAACTGGAAGATCTCTATCTTCCTTATCGTCCCAAGCGACGCACCAAGGCGACTATGGCTCGCGAAAAAGGCCTGGAACCACTGGCGCTCTATCTATGGTCGCAGCAGCCAGCAGCAGAACCGCTGGAGAGCTTCGCAGCTGGCTTTGTGAATACCGAACTTGGAGTCGCCACAATGGGCGAAGCATTGGAAGGGGCGCGGCACATTGTTTCTGAATGGATCAGCGAGGATGCCGACCTGCGTAAAGCGCTGCGCCAACTTATGTTTGAAGAAGGCGTAGTCATCAGCCGCAAGGTCATGGATGCGGTCGATGAGCAGGAAAAGTTCAAAATGTATTACGAGTACAAAGAACCGGTAAAAACGATTCCCTCGCATCGTATGCTGGCCATTCGCCGCGGCGAAAGCGAAAACGTACTCTACTTCCTCATCGAACTCGAACCGCAGCGGCCGCTTGCGATTATCAGCAAACATGTTCTGCGCGAACAAGGTGATTGGACGAGGGAACTGGAACTATCCATTGAAGACTCATGGCAGCGCCTGTTGAATTCATCCATTCAGGCGGAGATCCGTTTCGAGCTGAAAAAACGTTCCGATACGGAAGCAATTCAGGTCTTTCGCGATAATCTCTACAACCTGCTGCTGGCTGCTCCGGCAGGCCCTATCTCTGTCCTCGGCATCGATCCGGGGCTCCGCACTGGATGCAAAATTGCCGTTGTAGATGAGACAGGAAAACTTCTGGCGCATGACGTGATCTATCCGCATACGGCGAAGAATGGTGTGGCCGAGGCCTCAAGGAAGGTCGAAGCTTTGCTGCGCGAGCATGCGGTCCGCGCGATTGCCATCGGTAACGGAACCGCCTCCCGCGAGACGGATGCTTTCATCCGCGACTTCCTGCGTGAAAAGAATATCCAGGACATCTTCTCCGTAACCGTCAGCGAGTCGGGCGCAAGCATCTACTCAGCCTCGGAAATTGCGCGGCAAGAGTTTCCCGATCTCGACTTGACTGTGCGCGGAGCGATCTCCATTGCCCGGCGGTTGCAGGATCCGCTCTCCGAACTGGTGAAGGTCGATCCGAAATCTATCGGCGTAGGCCAGTATCAGCACGATGTGGACCAGCGCCAATTGCAGGAATCGCTCGAAACAGTCATTGAGAGCTGTGTAAATCGTGTTGGCGTGGACCTGAACACCTCTTCATGGACGCTGCTGCGCTATGTTGCCGGCATTACAGAACGCACCGCGCTTAATATCGTCAGTTATCGCAACGAGAAGGGCCGTTTTCGCTCCCGTAGGCAAGTGCTGGAGGTTTCGGGGATTGGCCCAAAAAGCTTTGAGCAGGCAGCCGGGTTTTTGCGCATTCGTAATGGCGACAACCCTCTGGACATGACTGCCGTCCACCCCGAGTCGTATCCCATCGTGGAACAGATTGCACAATCGCTGCAGACTCCGGTAGACGAGATTATCCGTAGCCCGCACCTCCTGGAAAAAGTTGACAGGAATCAGTTTTCCGCAGGCACCTATACGCTCAACGACATTCTGGATGAATTGCGCAAACCGGGACGCGATCCACGCGACACATTCGTCGCACCGAGCTTTCACGAGCTGGTCCGGGAAATCTCCGACGTACAAGTGGGGATGGTGCTGGAAGGCGTAGTAACGAATGTGACGAAGTTCGGCGCATTTGTAGACATCGGCGTGCATCAGGATGGTTTAGTTCACATCAGCGAACTCTCCAACCGCTTTATCAAGGAACCGTCGGAAGCGGTGAAAACAGGACAGGTCGTGAAGGTAAAAGTTCTGAGCGCTGATACGAAGACCAGACGCATTGCGCTCTCGATCAAGGCATTACTGGAACCGGCTGCCCGCACCACACCAAAACCCAGCAAGCCTGCGCCAAAACCGCAGGCCACGATGAATGAAAAGCTCGCTTCGCTTTCGATGAAATGGAAGGTACGTTAGCAACAAGCTGGTCATAGATAGCCGGAAATCATGATCGTGGCTGAACAGGCAGAGGTCTCTTCTCAGGGCCTCTCAGCCTCATCGTTCATCGAGCTACCGCTCAAACCAGGAGTGTGTACGAGCTTTTTTTCATCAGAATTGGTACGCAACAAACCGAGATAAGTATCCAGGTTATATCCGGCAGTGGTGGCCGCCCGACACGCTTTCGAGATAGAGGATTCGATCGCACTAAGGGCGGCCAGCGGATCTCCGTCCTGCCGCAAAATTTCGATGAGTGCAGGCAACTGAACCCAGGCTAGCAGCTCTTCAAATTGTTCTTTGTTGAAATAGGTTTTGCCGGAAGCTGTGTTGACACCGGTAAGCCAGCGAACGTCCGGGTCGCCCCAGAACGCTTCGGAATGCATCAAGGGTTCGGCGGCCAATTCAGTTGAGCCGCTTTCGTGCACAAGCAAGACCCTCACTCGTGCCGCTGCCTGCCACGTCCCTTCGCCTTCCATCCCCATCGATGAAAAAATTTCCGCGAGGGCCGATCGCAAATACAGCTTGTCGAATAGAGCAGACCAATTACCTTGCGTCGGGAAACTGCGCAATAAAATCCATGCCAGAACGGGACCCCAGGCTTGTTCCGAGGCAGTTCCTGGTTCATTGCCTGGCAACATGTAGCGAACCGCCGCCGGCCATGCGGTCGAGAAGACCTGCTCCAAACGGGGAAGACGAACAGCAGCAGATGTGATCGCTTCGCAGTTTTCCCTGTAATAATCTTTTGCAGTGGATTGTGCGTGATGCTCGCCTGCTGCGCCAGCATCCGCCCTTGTCTCATCCATCTGCAAAGCGGCGAGGCTCTCGATCAAGTCTCTATCTTCAGCAGGCAGGTTTTCGAGCGCCCTTTCAAAACAGTGGTAACTCTTCTCAACAAAAGACTTCAGTCGCGGATCGATGGCAGTGCGGTTAGAGTTGAATGCAGCGATTTCTGACGGCCTTTGCTTTGCAGGTACTTTTTCTGCGGAGCGTATCTCCGGCGAGGACGCCTTTTCCTCTACAGCAGTGACAAGACTCTTCATGATCCTGCGGCCATTTTTCGCCGCCAGTTCTGCTCCGATCTCTGTAAATAAGTGAACACTGCCAGCGGTAATCGCATGATGAAGCGCATCGTGCAAAGGCCGCAAGCGAAGCTTTGTGAGTGCTTCATCCACGCTATGAACACCCTCGCCGTGCAGGGCGTCGCAAAGCGCGTCCCAAGGCTGATCCGCAGATGCCCGAAGCTCGCGCCAATCCAGCAAAACCACATATTGAAAGCCGCGCAGTTCGAGACTAAGACCGTGATGATGGAAATCTGTGGAGCGACGCAGATATTCCAGGCCCCGGGCCATGTCGCGGTAGGCAATGATGACCGAGTCCTCTACAGGCAACGCAAGCCCTTCGGTCAGGCTCCGTTGTTGCAGAGCTCCACTTGCCTTTTCCATGGATGCTGCCGAGATATGGATTGTGCCGCGCGTGCTTCCGTAGCGGTTGTTGTAGAGAATGATGGCGCGCTGGTTATGCAGGCGATTGGAATATGCAAAAACGTTTTCATCAACTGTTCCATAATTCGTCCAGAAGTCATACAGCACGAAGTTGGCACTTTCGGCAAAGAGTCGGCGATTTTTCAGAAGGGGCGCAATATCGTGTTGATGGCGTGCTATCAGGCCGTCATTTGCGTGCTCGTCCATGCGTGCCCGCTTGAACTCCATGCCATAGCGCTCCGTAAAGCCTTCGATCTGTCCATGGCCGAACATCGGCAGACCTGGCAGGGTCGCAAGCAGCGTACAGGTGCCAAAATACTTGTCTCCTGTGCCAAATTGATCAATCGCTGTGCGCTCATCCGGATTGCTCATAAAGTTGACGTAACGCTTTAAGATATCCGGATCGAACTCAATGGTTTTCTTCAGATAAGAGCGATACTTCGCGTTTTCTTCGTCGCGCAGCATGTTCATGAACGCGCTGTTATAGACGCGATGCATGCCCAGGGTTCGAACAAAGTAGCCCTCAAGCAGCCAGAAGGCCTCTGCCAGCAGAAGCGTGCCCGGAACCTCTGCCGCGACACGGTCAACAACCTCGCGCCAGAACTCGTGCGGCATGAGAGCATCGAATTCTTCCTGCGACATGGCATTTTCGGCACGCGACGGAATCGATCCGCCTGCGCCTGGCAAGGGGAACCAAAGGCGCTGAACATGCCGCTTGGCGAGCACCATCGCAGCGTCGAAGCGGATGATTGGAAACTGTCTCGCAACGTGCAGAATTGTCTGGATGACCTGCTCCCTGACCGCGGCCTTGGAGTAGTCCAGCTGCGCCGTGTCGTTCCAGGCAAATGTCGTTCCATCATTGCCGTGGTAGACGTATCGGGTTGCCCCATCGTGGTGATGTCGCAGGCGAAAGACCACAGCAGCGTCCGTTTGGTCGTAATAATGATCCTCGATCTTGATTTCGACGCGACTGTCAGTAGAGAGATCAGGCCCGTTGAAGCTATAGACAGGAAACGGGCTTTCCCATCGGTAGATAAACCAGTCGGGATGCTCGATGACCCACTCCGAGTCGATCCCCATGTGATTCGGCACCATATCGCTCGCCAACCGGATACCGACGGCACCGGCCCGGTCTCGCAGATTTTCGTATGCAGACGTTCCTCCGAGATCTTCGGCGATGTGATATTCCTTCAACGAGTAGGCAGACGCGACTGCATCACCGTGGCCCCGCAACCGCTTGATGGTCCTGGATGCGATGCTTCTTTCCCAGAGGCCGATGAGCCACAGGCCGGTGATCCCCCGATTGGCCAGAAGTTTCAATTCCTCGTCAGGAATGTGATCGAGCCGGTGAATATGCCTTCCGTATTTCTTCGATAATTGCTCCAGCCACACATACGTGCTCTTTGCGATCAGCACGACATGCGGCATCCATGCCTGATCAGCGCTGAAAGCCTCATATTCGTGCAGAGGTGCCTGGTAATCGGCAGCATAGCGGCGCTTCGCCTCATCAATGACGAAATCCTCATCGAACCCGACGAACTCATCCCCAACGAAGCCTGCGCCTCCCCATCCGGGTGCGCCATGACGATACCAGTCCGGACCGGGAGGGTGGAAACGCATCCAGATGGCGAGGTCTTCTTCGCGCAGAACATCGATTGCAAGCAGGACCCGCCGGAGATCCTCGCCGAGATATTTCGACCAGTGCTCGCGGATGAAGTCGAGTTGGCCAGTGAGGGAATCCGGTGAGGCAAGCATCGGTGCGCGTAAGGCATGAAACAGGCTTCCCACCTCGGGAGCAAGCGGCGGTCGCGTAATGAGATAGTCGGGAAGAGCTTCGGTGACCTTCTTGTAGGAAGTTTGCTGCTGCAGGTCTTTGTCTTCAAACAATTCGCGGAATGGAGTGAATGCTGGATTGATATTGGCAAGCCACAAGAGCATGAGCTCTTCCAGCGCCGCTTCGCGGTTTGGCATTCCTTCCGTTGTGCCGCTTAACCATTTAGCTGCGCTCACTTCGCCCCGATAAACGGCCACGTTTGGAAATTGCTGAACAAAGGCAAGCAGCAACCGCTCCACATTGGCTGGCTCTATCTTTGCCGCAAACCAGCGGATCGCCTCAGAAAGCACGGATGGATCGATTTCCTTGCGATAGCGGGCAACCAGAGCATGATTGAGCTCATCGATCAGCCCCATTGCGAACAAAGCACCCGCATGGACGGTGTTTTCCTGTCCAGCCTTCGCGCCGCGAGCTTCATTGAGCTGGCTTGCCAGTTTCCGGCTCGCAGCCACATTTCCGAAAACTACATTCCCGGTGTAACTGAATAGAAGGTCGTCGATCTCTAATTTTTCTCGGACAGCGCGGGAGATATGAAATTCCATTCCGAAGTGCTCCAATATCGAAGTAGCAGCTGAATCGAGTTCAGATTTCAGTAGATTGCTTTGGCAATCATAGGGAATATGATGCTAGCGCAACGGCCATACGCATGGCTTGCATAATTTATGAAAGCTTTGGAGCTGCCAAAAACATATTCGCAGGCGTGCCGCCGCACGGGGAATTCATCGTTCCGAACAAAAAGCCTCTATATGCATAGATGCGCGAAAGCGCAAAGTGCAGATTCGGCAAAACACGCAGAGTCATCAGTCGGAATGAGCCAATAGGATGTCTGCAATTTCCAGCTCTAGTCCACCGAACTCAGGGTGATCGTTTTCGCGCAGCTTGTAAGCGACGTGGATGATACTGTCCTGTTCAATATGCATCGTCCGGATGCGTTCGGCCCAGTGCCACCCTATAGCAGGGAAGGCGATGGCGCGCGGTCCCTGAGCGAGTCGGAGGCGGACATGCTTATCCTTAATAAATCTCGGGACCGAGGCGACGCGCACGTTCTGTGCGGCGAAGGTCGGTTCTTCATTGCCCATGCCGAACGGTTCGAGGCGGCGGAGCCAGGTAAAGAGAGCGGGCGTGATACGGTCAAGCGGCAGGTTGGCGTGGATGGCGAGCGGACTGCCAAGTCTGTCTTCCGGGAGATTCGCAAGAGCGTAGGACTCGAGATGTTGGCGGAGAGCGGAGACGCTCGAAGAGGGAAGTGAAAAGCCTACTGCATGTGCGTGCCCGCCGAATCGAGTGAAGAGATCGTGGCAGGTTTCTATGGCGTTCAGCAGGTGGAAGCCGGGGATGGACCGGCCCGAGCCGTGGGCCGTTGTTTGTCTCGGCTGGGTCGGGTTGTTGTTTTCCCACTTTTCTTGCTGATCGATGCTTAGAAGCATATCCTTCCCCTTCACTTCGTTCAGGGTCAGGATGACAGCGTTGGTAGAACTGGCTTCTTCTTCGTGGGTGATGACCAGGGCTGGTTTGCCGGTTTGGTCTACTATGCGGGAGGCGAGGATACCGATAATGCCGCGATGCCAGCCCGTGCCGTCCATGACGATGCAGCGGGCTTGTTCGAAGGCTGGGTCTTGGAGGCGCTCTTCGATTTGGGTGAGGATTCCGGCTTCTGTTTCGCGGCGATCGGTGTTGAGGCGCTCCAGTTTTTCGGCCAGTTCCTGCGCGCGTTGCGGTTCGCGCGTGGTGAAGAGCTCGACTACGTCGGACGCGATGTCCATGCGCCCGGCAGCATTTATGCGTGGTGCAATGCGGAAAGCGATGTCGATGGGCGTAAGCGGCTTCTGCGCAGGATCCAGATTCGCTGCCTTCATCAATTCCCGTAATCCTGCGTTCACCGGCCGGCGCAGTCCTTCCAGTCCAAGTGCAACAAAGACGCGGTTTTCGCCGAGGAGAGGCACGGCATCGGCTACGGTGGCAATGGCAAGAATCTTTAGAAACGAGGGCAGGATTTTGGTGCGTGCACGTTCGGCGTCATGCGCTTCAAGCAGCGCCTGCGCGAGTTTGAAGGCGACCCCCGCTCCGCAGAGGTGCTTGCATGGGTATGTGCAGGCGGGCTGGTTGGGGTTGAGGACGGCCAATGCCCGCGGCAGACGATGGCCAGATACCGGATCGGCTTCTGGGAGGTGGTGATCGGTGACGATGAGATCGAGGCCAAGGACTTCTGCTGCTGCGGCGGCGGCAAAGGCGCGGATGCCGGTGTCGACGCTGATGACAAGACGGACGCCCTGCGCGGCGGCGGTTTCGAGAATCTCATCGCGCATGCCGTAGCCTTCGCGGAGGCGATGCGGGACATGGAAGCGGACCTTGCCGCCGAGCATTTCTATGGCAGTTTTGAGCAGGACCGTGGCCGTGGTGCCGTCCACGTCATAATCGCCGTAAATGAGGATTGTCTCGCCGCGTTCAATGGCCTGCTGTACACGCGGTACCGCTGCAGACATGTCAAGCATGCTGTAAGGATCAACAAGCTGTGCCATTTGCGGGTGGAGAAAACGGTCGACTTCGTCCGCGGTGCGCAGGCCTCGGGTAAGCAGCAACTCGGCCACAATGAGAGGAAGATTGGCCGTGCGTGATAGTTCAGCGGCGGTACTGGCCTCTGCTTCGTGCCCGTTTTGCAAATAGACCCAACGCTTGCGCATTGGACTCTTACGAGTAACCGCGCCACCGGCAGCGATTGTGCTCACGGCTATTCGTCTTCGTCTTCATTCCGCTCGAAGACAATGTCGCTGAAGTCCTCTACGGATTCGAGCAGCTGCTGGTAGCGCTCATACCAGGGCGTCGAAGATTCATGCAGGAAAGCAACACCCTGATGCATGAAGCCGAGCTGAACGTATCCCATTTTGCCGACATAATTGACGAGCGATTGAGCCTCCTCGACATCTGAGCTTTCTTCGTTAGGGAAGTCGAGGTCCTGCAGCTCTTCGAGAAGCAGTTCCAGATCCTCTTTTTCGAGGATCACGTCGCTCATGGTGACGAAGGGGGCGCCGGCGGCTTTGGCGGTTTCGACAAAGTCTTTCCAGCTGTCAGGGTTGGCGTCGTCTTCCCACATCACCGTGGGCACATCGTCGCCAACGTAGCCGGGGAGGCGGCGCATTCCATGGCCTTCAATGAAGGCGATCATATCGTCTTTAAGGGAGAGCAGGTCGTCCGGTTGCATCATCAATCGCCTATTGTCTCAGAAAGACAGCGTGGAAAACTGGATAGTTTACAGATTGTAAGATTATGCACAGAGGAAGAAGATTTGGCGAAGTTTGAGCGGCATGTGTTTGTGTGTACGAACGTTCGGGAGCCGGGCAGTGCGAGACCGTCGTGCACGCATGACGGCAAGGGTGAGCTGCACGGAATCTTCAAGGACAAGGTTAAGGATGCGGGCCTAAAGACCACAGTGCGAGCGAACAAGGCGGGATGCCTGGATCAGTGCGAGCACGGCCCGACGGTCGTGGTGTATCCAGAGGCTGTGTGGTACGGGCATGTGACGCCTGCCGATGTAGACGAGATTGTCTCAGAACATCTGGTGCATGGCAGACCGGTCGATCGGCTTGTTCTGGCGGAGGAATGCCTCAATACGGCGAGCTGTCCGCATCGGCCGGCATTCGAGCCGAAGGGCTAGGCGCAACAATCGGTCTTTTGAGCAGATACACTTCCAGTTGAAACGGAACTCCAGCATCCTCGATCCTTTATTGCCGTCGCGGATGAGTGCTCGGTTCGACTCTGTCTTGCAGTGGCCGCTTTTCTCGACCAGGCAAAAACCACGCTTGTTCAGACTGAGACAGCGGTCCTAGTGAAACGGGTCACATGCAGCTTGCTACCAACGGAAAGGGAGAGTAATGGGCGATCAGAAAAGTGCAGAGATTCGAACAGCGGAAGTAAACAGACGAAGCTTTATGGGCCTTGGAGCAGGCGCTTTGGCTGTGGCAGCGCTTACAAGTCTGAGTGCAGAGGGACAGAGCCGGGAAACCACTCAAAAGGGGCAATTAGATCACTCAGCGAGCAATCCCGGACCGGTAAACAAGGCGTTAGCTCAAGAGAACCCGAATTCGGAGGTACCACCAGCGACCGACCACGGCGACGTTAGCCCGTTCTGGTACTCCTTCGATTTGTCGCATCGCCGTGTACAGGAAGGCGGTTGGACGCGACAGGTGACGCAGCGCGATCTGCCGATCTCGACTGATCTAGCCGGCGTGAATATGCGCCTCACAGCAGGGAGCTATCGCGAGCTGCACTGGCACACCGCCAACGAGTGGGCCTACATGATCTATGGCAACGCAAGAGTAACTGTCATGAATCCGGATGGCACGATTTTTATTGGAGATGTGGAGAAGGGAGATCTCTGGTTTTTCCCGGCGGGATTTCCGCACTCCATTCAGGGATTGGGGCCAGATGGCTGCGAATTCCTGCTCGTCTTCGATGAAGGGCTGTTTTCCGAATATCAGACGTTTCTCCTTTCGGACTGGGTAGCCCATACACCGCTGCCGGTTCTCTCAAAGAATTTCAAACTGGCGGAGTCGCAACTGGCAAACCTGCCCGATGATGAGCTGTATATTTTTCCGGGAGAGATTCCCGGCTCGCTTGAAGAGGATAGGCTGGCCGTTGGCGGCAAAGCCGTAGAATCGGCGATCTCCTACACCTTCAAGATGGCGAGCATGCCGCCGATGAAAGAAACCCCGGGCGGGTCGGCGCGAGTGGTGGATTCGCGGAATTTCCCAGCCTCAAAGACGATCGCCGCAGCTCTGGTAATTGTGAAGCCGGGCGGCTTGCGCGAGTTGCATTGGCATCCCAATGCATCCGAGTGGCAATACTACCTGGCAGGAAGCGGAAAAATGACGGTCTTTGCCTCGGCCGGAAAGGCGCGCACAATGAACTTCAATGCCAACGATGTGGGCTTTGTGCCGGCGGTAGCAGGGCATTACGTCGAAAATACGGGCGATACGGATTTGGTATTCCTGGAGATATTCAAGAGCAATCGCTTTGAGGATTTTTCCTTGAACAACTGGATACGCAGAGTTCCACCCGAAATGGCGAAGGCACACCTGAACCTGAACAGTGGGCAATTGAAGGCTATTCCAGAGGAGAAACTGGTCGTGATTGCGGGTTGATGGACGCGTCGCGGTTGAGGCACTCGAAGCGAAAAGCAGATCCTTCGCTGCGCTCAGGCTGACAATGTGCAGGGCCATCCACCAATGGAATTTGGGAGTGATCCCATGTCTCAGAACCGAGACATGGGGCACCCGGATACTTTGTTCTGGCAGTTAGTTTGTGTAAGTGACGTGAACAGGGCCTCAGGAACTTTACGGAGGCGTTTTGCAACCATCCATGTGCTATATTCCAAAGAAGATCAATGATTTTTTCGCGTGAATATGTTGGATATCTGGCGCGCCACACGGTCAAGCACCTGATCGATGCGAAGATGATCCGCACCGACAAGCCGAAAGTAGTGGAAGAGCGCGTAAATAACGGGCTTTTAGAAGAGCTGCAGCTCGAAGACCGCATCAATGAAGAGGTCCGTGTCATTCTGGAGGCTTACCAGGAGGACATGCGGCGAAGCGGCGCAAGCTACCCTGAAATGTTCAAAAAGGTAAAGCAGGAGCTGGCGCGGAAATACAAGGCGGTTCTGTGAGAATCTCGCGCGACAAGTTGAACAAGCTGGCGCACGTAGTGGCTGACACACTCGCCGAGATCGATGAGTGCGAGTTTCTTGAGGACCGGAACACGATCCGTCAGGAAGCGCGCAAGGCTCTTGAACACTTACTAAACGAGGAGTTGCGCATCGATAAGGCCGCGCGACAAAAGATCGAGTCACAGCGGAAGGTGATTCTCGAAGGCAGCCAGGAGTGGGACATCCTCTACCGCAAGTACTATACCGATGAAGTGAAGAAGCTCGGCATCTAAAGGCTGCATAGAAATCCAACTAGCTTCAAATGGTGGTCAAAAAATAGAGTTGTCATCCTGAGCGAAGTTTGGCGCGTTTTTGCGCCAAACGCAGTCGAAGGATCTGCTTTCCCTTGGTTCTAGCCTCTTGTCTCTGTTGGCAGACTACGACTCGACCCCTGTCAATTGAAGCTTCTGAGCTTCAGCGCCAGCCTCGTTCGCTATTTCCGCCACAATTTCATACGAACGCAGACGGGCTTCATGCTCATAGGGATTGCTGGTGATGATCAGCTCGTCGGCCTGTGTCTCGACGAGAAATGCTTCGAGCTTGCGGCGCACGGTTTCCCGGCTGCCGACGACCGCTGCAGCCCGCTTGGACTCGACGGCGGCACGTTCAAAATCGTTCGCGAGACCATCTACACTATCCACAGGCGGCGTAAGCGGACCAAGCTGATTGCGGATGAGGCGCAGGAAATTCATATACTCGGTGGTCGAAAGACGCTGCGCCTCTTTGTCCGTGTCTGCTGCAAGGACCGGAACGCCGACCATCGTGTACGGTCGGTCAAGGATTTCCGAAGGCTGGAAGCTGCGACGGTAAATATCGAGCGCGGGCAGCGTGTTTTCTGGCGCGAAGTGTCCGGCAAAAGAAAAGGGAAGTCCCAAATGTCCGGCGAGCTGCGCGCTGAAGCCGCTTGATCCCAGAAGCCAGATGGGGATATCGATCCCTGCTCCTGGCAGAGCGCGGACGACTTGACCGGGTTTCGGCGCCGCGAAGAGTTCGCGGAGTTCAGCAAGTAGCTCGGGAAAATTGTCTCCATTGCGCAGTTCGCGGCGCAATGCGCGCATGGTAGGGAAGTCAGTTCCCGGCGCGCGGCCAAGACCAAGATCAATGCGGCCGGGATAGAGGCTCTCAAGCGTGCCGAATTGCTCCGCGATGACGAGCGGCGCGTGATTCGGCAGCATAATTCCACCCGAGCCGACGCGGATCGTAGAGGTACCTCCGGCGACGTAGCCAATAAGGACAGACGTGGCCGAGCAGGCCACCGAGCCGAGATTGTGATGCTCAGCCAGCCAGTAGCGCTTGTATCCCCAGGCTTCCGCATGCCGCGCGAGGTCCAGCGTTTCGCGAAAGGTGTTTGTGATGGAGCGTCCTTCTTTGATCGGAGCCAGATCGAGCACGGAAAGCGGTGTATGAGCGAGACGGGATGCCTGTGACATTATCGAAATCCTGGTTAGAAGATAAAGCTATGTAAGAGATGCCACGCGTTTTGGAATGATTCAGAGCTGCCAACTTCGCGGCCGGGGCAGGTTCGTGCAAGCCGTATCTTCTGGTAGAATCATGAAGTCGGCAGCGCCCACGCCGGCATTCATCTGGCGCCATGGTGTAATTGGTTAACACGCCGCCCTCTCAAGGCGGAGAGTTCGGGTTCGATCCCCGATGGCGCTACCAATAAATCAACAAGTTGAGTGGTGTCCTCGGTCTTCGTCAAAATTTCTGGTGACGATGGACGAAAAATCTGTGTCACCGTTTTTCTGCTGTTGCGAGAATGGCGTTCGTTATCTGAAAGAGCTTCGCTTGTGGGAAGGCAGCTTGGTTACATTTCCCATGAATGAAGCAGTCGCCAATTACGTCAGTCAAGAGCTTCGACGCCGTCGTGCATATAGTGAATTTCGAGAAGTTTCACTGAGCCTTCCGGATGTGTGTCAGGACCGTTTCCATACATTGCCGAGAATTACATCGACGGTAGTACAGGCCAAGTCCTCCAGTTCCGTATCTTTTGGATGTCTGCCTACTCCCGCCAGCAGACGATACAGAACGTCTCCCATCAGCGAATCATGAAGGAGTACTGCCAAGCGCTCAATTGGAACAGTCGTGTTTCGAAGCTCATCCAGGTGGTTTTCCAGCACAGACCGGATGAAAGAGGCTGTTCTTGTAGGCCCGTAGGTGTACCATGCCTCACCGACTTCGGGACAGTTTAGAGCCTCGCCAACTGCGAGGCGGTGAAGCTCGACAGAGCGCTTCGCGGTGATGAGCTTGAGGATATGGAAGGAGAGTTTCTTCAAGCTTTGTTCAAGATTCAAGCCGCTATAGTCGATGTTTGCAAGCGGCTCGTTCGATTCTCGGCATAGGTTCTCGATGCTGCTGATGAACAGTCCGCATTTGCCGCCGAACTCACTGTAGACCGTGCTCTTCGAACCGCCAGCCTGTTCTACAATTTTGTCGATCGTCACACCTTCATAGCCGTGCTTCACAAACAAGTCTGCTGCGACTTTTTGGAGCTTGCTGTTTCGGACTTCTCCACGCGATCTCTTTTCCGCCATTCCTCTTCCTCATATGACAAGTGCATCGGACTGTCCGAAGTGGCACAAGCCGTAGTTATTAATCAACGGTATCCTAGAGCAGCCGGCGGAATTCCTGAATCGTGCATTTGTCTGCTGCATCTTTGTAGTGTACTGTACATTACAGTACAGATTCGGATCAAGAGAAGGGGGCATTCATGACAAAGGAACTGGGACATCTGTCGCAACATGGCCTGTCCGTCTCTGTACGAGTTGTTCATCCGGCCGAACTGGAAGCCAAAACTCCACAGACTCCAGGATCGTTGAGAATGGCAGCAATCACGGCCACGCAAGGAATTGTTTCTTCAATGTGGGCTGGCATATTTGTGGTTGAGCCTTCAGCAAAGACCGGCATTCACCACCATGGCGAGCAGGAAACGATTGTCTACGTGCTGGAGGGCGAGGCCCTGGTTCGATGGGGTCATCGTGGGGAGTACTCGGCAACGGTAAGAGCGGGAGATTTCCTGCACGTGCCGAGCTGGCTACCGCATCAGGAGCTCAATCCTTCGAATGAACATCCGTTTCGGTGGGTAGTCGTGCGAAGTACTCCAGAGCCTATCGTCGTCAATTTACCTGACGACTATTGGACATCCGATCGCGGAGAACCCATCCAGAGGCGTTAATGAAGAAAGCGAGCCGGTGCCAGCCTGAGTGCGGTAGCGGTGTAGCCAATCCAACGACTTCAAAGAGAAGAGGAGACTTTATATGAACCAAGAACAGACCATTTCAGCTGCTGCCGCCGGGACGGTAACCGTCGGTGGCGATCTCACGGTCAACCGTATGGGCTATGGTGCGATGCGCATCACTGGGACCGGCATATGGGGCCCACCTGCAGATAAAGTAGCAGCGATTGCGACATTGCAACGGACGATCGAACTCGATGTAAACCTGATTGACACTGCGGATTCCTATGGTCCTGGGACATCGGAGGAGTTAATTGCGGAAGCGCTCTATCCGTATCCAGCCGGTTTGGTCATCGCGACCAAGGGCGGTTGGGAGCGTCCCGGTCCGGGCCAATGGACCCATAATGCCAGCCCCAAACATCTCACCGAGGCGCTCGAAGGAAGTTTGAAGCGCCTGCGGGTAGACCGCATCGACATCCATCAACTTC
Source organism: Alloacidobacterium sp. (assembly GCA_035482895.1). GTDB lineage: Bacteria > Acidobacteriota > Terriglobia > Terriglobales > Acidobacteriaceae > Alloacidobacterium. The sequence continues at coordinate 15,405 of DATHQH010000226.1, forward strand.
ATGCTCCCGACAACGCAGTCTCCTTCGAGGCCTCGGTTGAAGCGCTGGCGAAGCTACGCGAGCAGGGCAAGATCCGCCATGTGGCGCTCTCGAATGTGACTCGCGAGCATATCGAGCGGGCTCGCAAAATTGTGCCAATCGTCTCGGTCCAAAATCGTTACAGTTTCGCTGACCGTGAATCTGACTTCATCGTCGATTACTGCGAGCAGAACAATATTGCGTTTCTTCCCTGGGCTCCCCTCGGTCAAGCCAAAGAAGCACATGAGGCCATTACGATAGTGGCGGATGAGCTGCGTGTCACTCCGCTGCAGGTTGCATTGGCGTGGCTTCTCAAGCGATCGAGAGTCATCGTACCTATCCCGGGAACCGCTTCGATCAAGCATCTCGAGGAAAATATTTCCTCGGCATCGCTGGAGCTGCCGCAGATAGCATTTGAGAAGTTATCTGCAGTAGACCATCCACCTGCAAGCCTACGCAATTGAGATGAATTGGAGTTGAGAGGAAATATGAGAGTCTCATCAACATTAGTACTGCAAGCATTACTTGCCATCGCCTCTACGTTTTCTGCTTCCGCACAGGCGCAGCAAGACATTACAGGGCCTGCTGCTTATGCGGATTGGAGCCAGCAGAAGCCGGGTGTGATGCGTAAAATCACCTCCGCCGATCTGCCGGCGCCCTTCACCACCGAATCGGTTGATAACGGCCCGAACTTGATAAATCGTCCCAGCAATGCATGGCCAATTGCGCCGCCCAGGTTCAAGGTGCAGCTCTACGCCGGTGGTGACGCAGCTACGCCTATGCAGCGCTCCGACGACATTAGGAAAACCTACGGCCCGAACTCGGGCACCTTTGTCATGCCGCGCGTCATCCACACGGCTCCGAATGGCGATTTGTTCCTGGCTGACTCGCAGGCCGGATCGATCTTCGTGCTGCGCGGAGTGACTGCAGACGGCAAAGCGGAGACTGTGAGCGAGTTTGCCTCCGGGCTCGATCATCCCTTCGGCATCGCCTTTTATCCTGCTGGACCGGATCCGAAATACATCTACGTGGGCACTGCGACGGAGATTGTGCGCTTCCCGTATCAATCCGGTGCGTTGAAGGCTGAAACCAATACGCCGCAAACCATCGTCCCCGATATTCCGGGATATGCGCAGTTGCGCGGCGGCGGCCACTGGACGCGCGACGTCGTCTTTTCGGCCGACGGCAAATACATGCTCGTCTCCGTGGGCAGCAGATCGAATATCGATGATCCCGATACGAGTCCGGGCGAATTTCATCGCGCCGATGTGCTCGAATACACGCCGGACGGAAAATTCATCGAGGTCTACGCGTATGGCATTCGCAACTGCGTGGGAGAAGCGATCAATCCCACCACAGGACAGCTTTGGTGCTCCACCAACGAGCGCGACGCAATAGGCAGTAATCTCCCTCCTGATTATGTGACCCACATCCAGGAAGGCGGCTTTTACGGTTGGCCCTGGTACTACATCGGCGGCCACAAGGACCCGCGGCTACCTGAGCCCTGCGCAGACGGGACTGGCGCGAATCCGCAGTTGACCGCGCCACTCTCAGAACAACAGGCCAAGGGCTGCAAGCGTGTGGATCTTTCTTCGAAGGTGGTTACGCCCGACGTACTTGTACAGCCACACATGGCCTCGCTTGAGATGACCTTTTATCCTATGCAGGCATCGGGTTTCCCCGCAGAATACGCTGGAGACGCATTCGCCGCCGAGCATGGATCGTGGAATCGCGCGAAACGTGGCGGCTATGAAGTGGTCATGATCCCGATGAAGAATGGAAAAGCCACCGGAGAGTACGAGGACTTCCTTACGGGATTTGTCACTGCGGATGGACAGGTCTGGGGACGCCCGGTCGGAGTAGCGGTCGGTCACGATGGAGCTCTTTACGTGACGGATGACGGTTCGCGTAGCGTATGGCGCGTTTCATACGCTGGCAAATAGCGAGACACCTGGTTCCGCCGCACGGGTTTTGATTTTAGATAGCCCAAATCAGGAGGACCGAAATGATTTCCAAATACCGAACTATAGGAATAGTTACCATGCTCGTGGCAGCATCTTTCGCGGCCATACTGGCCCAGGATGCTGCTACGCGCGTTGCGAGTGGTCAACGCGAAATCCTGCTACAGGCTAGCCAATCGTGGAATGGCAAGCCGTACACGCACTATCCCACAGGCCAGCCGCAACTCACCACGATCAGGTTGACCATTGCGCCGCATACAGCCTTGCCATGGCACACGCATCCATTTCCTAATGTCGTCTATGTGCTTTCAGGCACTCTCACGCTGCACGACAGAGCCAGCGGCAAGACTCTGGTCGTTCATCAGGGACAAGCTGTCGGCGAGTCAGTCGACGCTGTTCATCGAGGAGAAACAGGCGATGAGCCCGCCGTGCTGCTGATCACCTATGCCGGTACTCCAGGTGTTCCGACCTCAGTGCCAGCAAAGGGCGAGAAGGCGGAGTACTGAAGTAGACATGCAGTAGATGGGCAAAAAAACGTCAGCTCAAGTTCATGGGCCATCCCCGACATCACCTGGGAGCTGCGTGTTCTTGTTTGTCCGCAGCTGGGTAAAGAGCTTCACCCGAGCAGCACGACTCGGCACTTCGACAAAGAGGACCAAAAGCGTGCGCTAACTCATGCGAGGAATTCGACGGCACCAGTCTTCAGGTCGTAATACGCGCCGACGATCTTGATAGTACCGGCCTTCTCCAGATCAGCGATCACCGTGCTGTTTTTCCTGATGTTGGCAATGGTCAGGTTGATGTTTGTGTGTGCCACAGCATCCACAAACTCCGCGTTGTCCGCCGTACGGTCTCCGGTGTATTTTGTCGCCTTGATGGCCGGCTCGATCTTGGCAAGTAATTGCGTGAGATTGCCCAGCTTGGCGTTGGCAATTGCTCCGGCCACCGCCCCACACGCCGAGTGACCCATGACAAGCACCACCTTTGCCCCGGCGAGCTTCGTAGTGAACTCCATGCTGCCGAGGATATCGGGGTTTTCGATATTGCCTGCAACCCGCGCGTTGAAGACGTCACCCATGCCGAGGTTGAAAAGGATCTCCGCAGGGGCACGCGAATCGACGCAACTGAGCAGCACTGCCATTGGAAACTGCCCGGATGCCGTGGCTCTCTGCTCGGCAAGGAAGTCTCTTTGAGTCTTTCGTCCTTCGCGGAAGCGGGCGTTGCCGTCCTTCAACTTCGCGATGATCGAGTCCGGAGTCATCTGATCGCGCGCTTCTTTTGTCAGCGCCACAATCGGCGGTTCCTCCGGGGTGACCGGAGTTTCCGCCGGTTTCGCCTCATCTGGCTTCGAATTGCAAGCGGAAAGCAAACCGATCGCTGCTGCCGCAGTGGATGTCGTGACGAACGCTCGCCTCGACCAAAGGCGGTCCTGATCTCTCTTTTCGGATTCAGTCATAGGGGAGTCTCCTAGTTAGATTGCAAGCACGCCGGGATCAGAAAACTTCGACTGTTCACGCGTCGCAGTAAGCGTTCCAACTATCAAGCTGGGCTCGAGAGTTTGTCAAGAAGACCAAGTATATCTCTCGCAGGGTGAGAGATGGGAAGCTACTGGATTTCCAACAGGCGCCGAATAGTTTGATACAACCTCTAGGGTCTCGCCGGAGGCAGAGATGCGCGAATGCGCTCGGAGAAGTCTGGACTGTCACCGGCAGCTTGGGCTGCGTCATTGATCCGTGAACGCCGGCGTAGCTCATTAAATGGCAGCGTCGTGTTCAGGAAACCATGGTCGTAAAGATATCTATCCGAAAAACCGTTGAGGAGATAACGAATATCAAGTCTGTTCGGTTTGCCGACCAGCCTTGCATACCGAACGATGTTGAGTGTGCAGTTGCTGACCAGCAGATTATAAAATTCTGGTCGGTCCGCGAGTTGATTGATGCGGTCGAGGTAGACCAGGAAAAGCGCGCGCGCACTTTCCGGAGATACGTTGAGGGGGTAGAGAAATACATCCTCGTTTCGGAAATTGGTGCGCACCCCGATCACATCGCGTTCATCCGCCACAACGTAGATCAATTCGAATGTCCTAAACATCGAGGGAAGGGGCGAGAAGCCTCCACCTACTTCCGGACGGGCTTCGATGGAGATACTGACAGGGAGCGCGTTATCAAAATTGAAACTCAGGAAGGTGTGCGCTATAGGTCCAGGCATCCAGTAAGAGATGATGAAATCCACCGAGGTCAGATGTGAGAGCAGTACCTCACGATCTTCGTACCGAATTGTGAAGTCATTCCTGGAACGGTATTCAAAATTGCGGACGTTGGTGATACGAACGCGGTCTCCGTCGATGGATACCCGTGGCATCACCGCTACGTCGGGCCGCCAGTTACGATCATGGGTTGGTCGAAGGGAGAGGAACCAAACCAGCACGATGAGTGCCAGTCCCGCATAGACCAAATACATGCGTGGTCTGCGTGCGAACCAAAAGGTCCAAGCACTAAACACCATAAAAGCCAGCGCCAGAACGAGCCGCAGCCAGAACCACGGAAGCCTCGAGTAATAGATCGCCAAGGTTGGCCAGGCGATGAGGATTGTCTGGCACAGAATTACAAGCACCTTCCACAGTCCCCCGAGAAGCTTGAAGAACCAGTACGCCGGAGATTTTCGAGGCTGCAATTCGAGCACGATCTGATTTTCCCTTCGAGTGCGCCTGACTAGAATTTTAAAGCCACATGAAAACTCCGGCACCTGTTGCAAGGTGCTGGCCGTCACGGCCATCTTAGCGTATATCTATGGGGTATTCAGGAGCAGAGGTCAATCGATGCTTCCCTATCCAGTGCGTGTGGCGGTTTGGATTATCATTTATCTGCTATTCATTCTCGGCCCCCTGTTCGCGCTTCTGGTGGGTGCTTTGCCACCTGCGCGCGATTTCTGGACTGAGTTCTCAGTCGCGCTCGGCTATGCCGGCCTGGCGATGATGAGCCTGCAGTTCGGACTCACGGCCCGCTTCCGGTACGTCACCAATCCGTGGGGCGAGGACATCATCTATCACTTTCACCGTCAGATCTCGCTGATAGCGGTCGGCCTGGTCGTAGCGCATCCGCTCATTCTGTTCGCCGTGCGGCCGGAATTGCTCGCGCTGCTCAATTCCATTCAGGCGCCATGGCGCGCCCGCTTCGCGGCCATGTCGACCTACTCATTGATCGCGCTCGTAGTGATGTCGCTGTGGCGTGTGAAGTTGAATATCCGATACGAGACATGGCACCTCACTCATATCTTGCTCGCGATTATCGCGGTCACAGCCGGGATCGCGCACATGATTGGATGGGGCTTCTACCTGGTTTATCCCTGGAAGCGGGCGCTGTGGATCGGCCTGACGATCTTCTGGATTGGATTGCTGCTTTACATTCGCATCATCAAGCCGCTGTTCCAGCTACGCCGACCATATCGCGTCTCGGAAGTGCGCGAAGAACGTGGTGACACCTGGACGTTGGTGATGCAGCCGGATGGTCACCCTGGCTTCCGCTTCACCCCTGGCCAGTTTGGCTGGCTGACGGTGTGGGGCAGTCCCTTCAAGATCACCGGACACCCGTTCTCCTTCTCATCCAGCGCCGCGGTTACCGATGGACGCGTCGACATGACGATCCGAAACCTCGGGGACTTAACGAGCGAGATTCACAAGGTGCCGGTTGGCAAGCGCGTCTACCTCGATGGACCGTACGGTGCGTTCACTATCGGCAACCCGGCGGACATGCATGTGTTGATCGCCGGCGGTGTTGGAATCACCCCGATGATGAGCATGCTCCGTACGCTCGCTGACCACGGTGACAAACGGCCCGTAATCTTGCTCTACGGCAGCAGGGACTGGGAATCGATTACCTTCCGTGAAGAGCTGGAAGCGCTGAAAGAGCGGCTTAACCTGACAATCATCCACGTGCTGAGTAATCCGCCGGCTGGCTGGACAGGTGAGCAGGGACGTATTGACGCTGAGGTGTTCAGGCGGCATCTGCCGCCGCCATATGCCGACCATGAGTACTTCATCTGCGGTCCAAATGTGATGATGGATTCGATTGAAAAGGCTCTTGGCGAATTGCATGTGCCGATGTCAAAATACCATTCCGAACGCTATAGCTTCGTTTAGGAGGGCTGCCGATGCGCCGTTTGTTTGCCAACCGAGTGGCTTTGGCCACAGGCTTAATTGTAATTTTGATGTCGGTTCTGTTCGCACTGTCGCGCGTGGCCGGGTAGGGCAGAGGCGGAATATGATCCATGCCGATCGACCGACCCAATGAGCGCTCACGGCCGCGCAGATGGTATGCCTCTGCATATCGCCTGGAGGCAATTGGGTGAAGGTCTGTGTGCGTTTGGGAACGGCTGAAAGGCTGTGTGTCTCACCATCGCATGTTCGCGCCTTTGACCTGGTCGAACATGGCAATCAGCCAGGCGGCATACAAGCTTCCCGACATTACGTTGACAAGACATGCAGCCGCAGCCCGGAAGCAAAGTTCGTACACATGCATCCGTGTGGTACCACACGGATGCATGTGTAGTCCCCTCTATATGTTTCCCCTGATAACTTCCGTATTCTCGCTCTAGCCAGTCGTTTCCTTCCCGAACATGATCAGGCATCAACACTGAGCACGCTGCTCTGGTCGAATGCCGGAAACGAAATGCCAACGCCAATCAGGAAATCAGGTCACGCGTGAAACGGGTAATTCTTGTTGTGATGGTTTTGATCACTTCGATCTGTACCACCGCTTACGTCAGGCAGGAGACATTACTGGGAGAAGAGACAGCAGGGCACAATAAACACGCTGAGGACCTGACAGCTGCTGCCCAGATCAAAACTTTCCCACCGGCTGACAACAAGAAAGGTACCGAATACATGCGCACCATCGTCGAGGCCGATCTTCTGTCTCTTCATGTGTGCGAAGGTAACCACAAACTGTTCGCGAATGAGCCTGCTCCCAACGCCGTAACATCAGACGCAACAGAGGAGGGATTTGTTGATGCGGAAGGCGCCGCAGAATGCGTTGTTGGGTTGCAAGCGGCCTTGCGCGAGGTGCCGACCAATCACCCCGCATACGCCGACATCGGCACAGAGCTGGCCTGGTGGAATCGCAAACTCATGCAAATTGATCCAGTCGATTATCGCAGGTTGAACCCATAAATCGGTCGCATTACTCCCATAGAAGGAAGAAGGCTCATGACAGTAGCGCTTGAAGAACAAAAAAATCACCATGAAGATTTCATCGATGAACAGAAGGCCGACAAAGGAGCGATATCGAAACCGCTGGCAGTCATTGAAAATTGGTCGGTTGTACAGAGTGTGATCTCGCAACGCTTTCAAGCGCCGGAGATGGGGAATCGTTTGAGAGGATATGTTCCTGGTTGTCCAGACCTCTCCAGTACAAAGCTCGTACACACTTCCCCCATCATTAGAGCCGATTTGGACCTGGGGCTAATTGAGACCCGCAATACGATCTACCGACTGGGCGAAGCCAGCGAAGAATACAAAGCATGGAGCGCCGGATGTCTGTGAAAAATCGTAATCGCGAGACCCAACGCCATTTGTCATGTAAACGCAAATGTCAATCACCGTGATGCTTCACGATAAGGCGAGATCCCCTTTGCCCGGTTACATAGGTCCAAACCCATTGCACAAAGACACTGACTCGAAGACTCGATTGAGCCAGAAACTCCAGATGGACCGCAACCCAGACCACCCACGCCGGGAAACCACTGAGATGAACCTTGCCGCTTTGCAGGATTGCGAAACCTTTGCCGACAACTGCGAGGTTTCCTTTGTCGAAGTAGCGGAATGGACTCGGAGACGGCTTACCTGCGACCCCTCGATGAATAAGATTGCCTGTGTAGCGTCCCTGCTGCATTGCTACCTGCGCCACGCCAGGTAACGGTTTTCCATCTTGATCCAGGGAGGCAGTATCGCCAATGACGAAAATCTCAGGATGGTTTGGAACGGTAAGATCGCCTTTGACTCGCACGCGTCCAGCGCGGTCAGTCTCGGTATTGAGCCACTTGCCTGCGGGCGAAGGAGCGACGCCAGCCGCCCAGATGACCGTCTTGCTGGAAATGCGTTCGCCCTCGACAACGGCTCCTTGTTCGTCGATCAAATCCACACCGTGCCCGAGGCGGACTTCTACACCCAACCGTGTCAGCCGGCGCTTTGCAGCCTCAGACAGCTCAGGAGCGAACGTCCCGAGTGGCCGAGTTGCCATGTCCACAAGAACTATTCGTGCCGAGGTTGGATCAATTCTCCGGAATTCGCGCTTCAACGAACCGCGGACCATCACGGCAATTGCACTCGCCATCTCGACGCCCGTAGGACCGGCACCCACTAGAACAAAAGTTAACAGCTCCTTGTGGCGGCTGGGGTCTTCTTCGGCTTCAGCCTGTTCGAACGCTCTCAATATCTTGTTTCTAATGGCGACCGCGTCGGCCAGGCTCTTCAGACCCGGAGCGTACTTTTCAAATTCATCATGCCCGAAATAGCTGTGCTGTACGCCTGTAGCGAGAATAAGGTAGTCATACGAGATCGGAACCCCGGTTCGATCCGCATCACTGACGAAAATGTTGCGCGCAGCCGTATCAACTCCCGTGACATCACCAAGGATGACCGTGGTATTTTCGTTATTGCGTAAAATGCTGCGGATGGGTGATCCTATCTGACCAGGAGCCAGAACCGAAGTCGCCACCTGATACAGAAGTGGCTGAAAAAGATGATGATTGTTACGATCGATCAAAATCACCTCCACGGGCGCCTTTTTCAGAGCACGGGCGGCTGCAAGTCCTCCGAAACCTCCACCAACGATCACCACTACTGGGCTCTGTTGCGACATAAATTTTCACCAACCTTTCGTACAGGGATGAATCATTCAGTATTCGCATCTGCCGCTTCGTTCGCAGAGAATATGCTTTCAATTGCTTAATCGCGTCGGTCTTACTATCGAGGAAGTCGACGGCCTTCGTCAAAGTAGGATTTATTCGTCTGCCATCGTTCGACTCATTAAACCTTTCATGCCGTGGTCGAAAATCTCATCGATATAAGAGTCGGATAGCGTACCTGTTCCCATCTGCAATCTGTAGTAGATAGGGGCATAGAGCACGTCGATCATTGC
>DATHQH010000227.1:0-41934 GCA_035482895.1 Alloacidobacterium sp.
CCACATTGTTCACGATTTCGGCTTCGTGAATGACACCCTTCCGATCGATGACTAAGTCGACGAGAGCCAATGCATCTCTCTTTGTTTTTCGTGCAGATTCAGGAAGCTTTGGGTCCGGTGCCTGCTTAACTTTCGGAGGCGTCAAGCCGTCTGAGGGCAGTCGTGACAAGAGGAGAGATGTATCTGAGTCTTTCAGTCCCGTATTCCCTACGACTGGATCTAGCTCCTTGTTTGTTAACGGTTCTAATTTCAGAATCCTTGCATGAAGCGACAAAAGTCCGGCAGCAGTAAATTCCTGAATCTCAAAGGGCACGAAATGGCCCGAAAATTCGGCGTAGTTCAGATATTTCGTGTTGAATGACGTGGTGTGCTGCTCGATGAGGTGACTCGTTGATTTTTCAAACATAAGACCATCGATCGATGAAACATGATCAAGCTTATAAAGGAGTAGATGTGGCGATTCCGACACCTTCCACTGGTCTTTCTCATTGATAACGATGTGTGGTTGAAATTGCAGTTCCTGTACAAGCCTTAAAATCCGCTTCGGCTCATAGTCACTCGTTGCGCTCAGCTTATGCTGTGCTCCATCTTGAGTTTCTATTGCGTGGTATGAACCAAAATCCACCTTCCGCTGCCAATGTTCAGCGTCGATCCAGTTTTCTTCATATTGGCCATGGCCGGTAAATTCGATGTTTCCGGCAGCGTCGAACTCCGCAACCAGCTTGAATGGTTGTGAGCCTTTATCGCGAATATTTGAGGCTGAAGCAGCATTTGCTATTTCAGCCCTGATCGGGGGTGCGGTTGTTTGCCCGAAACAAAAGGGCAGAACGAGGAATGCTGGCAGAAAAATCCCAAAGAAAATGGAGCGCATGTATGTATGTATCTATCTAGCTAGTTATTCGCTGTAATGCAACAGGCTGAAGATATCGAACTCTTTGAACTTGTCACGGCCCTTCAGAAAGTCGAGTTCGACCGCGAAGGCCAGTCCTGCAATGTGTCCTCCGAGCTGCTGAACCAGCTTCACCGTTGCCTCCATCGTTCCGCCGGTTGCCAGCAGATCGTCGACGAGGACGACATTCTGACCGGGCTCAATCGCATCGAGATGAATTTCGAGCGAATCGGAGCCATATTCCAGGTCGTAAGTCACGCGTGCCACCGGCGCAGGCAGCTTGCGCGGCTTGCGTACCGGTACAAATCCCGCATTGAGACGATAAGCGAGCGCCGGGCCGAAGATGAAGCCGCGAGCCTCGATGCCGAGGACGAGGTCGACATCTTTGCCGATGTAATGCGCGGCCAGGGCATCAATCATCTGCGCGAAGCCAATCCGGTCTTTCAGCAGCGTCGTGATGTCGTAAAAGAGGATGCCCGGCTTGGGGAAGTCGGGTATGGTGCGGACGAGCGTCTTCAACGGCTCGCAATCGAGAGAATGACTCATAGCTGGGGTTACCAGGCTCCTTCAATCTGAAATGGTCCAAGGTCTTTGTCTTCCGAGTCATCGAGCAAGTGTTCGATGACCTGATCGACGCGGCTGCCGCGTGACCCGCGATCGAGCGCCAGACGCAGGGAAGCAAGCTCCTCCGCTTCACCTGCGGCGACAACCTCCACATGGCCGTCTTCCGTATTCCGCACCCAGCCGCGCAGGTTCAATGTACCGGCTTCGCGGTGCACGTACCAGCGAAAACCGACTCCCTGCACTCGGCCTTTGACGAGGTAATGACGAACCATAAATGGTGGACAGAAGTCAGTGTTGCAGATGCAGCTGAAGCGCGCAAGGCGACGGGTGGCGTTCACCCCGTCGCCTTCGTGATATTGTCCCTCATTTACGCTGGATACGATCGAAAGAGCTAATCCAGAAACAGTTTCTAGTGCACCACCTTCCACGAGCTATCCGGATCAAACGCCGTCATAGCCCGCACCGTTTCTGTCGTGTCGTTGCCCAGGTCTTTCTGATATACCGTCGCGCGCGGCCCGACCATAAACGTCATTACCCCGCTGGCCTTGTACTCCGCTGGATAGGCGACAATCGCAAACCCACCTGTCATCTGGCCGTCCTTCACATAGTCCTTCGCGCCACCCGGAGCATGTGGTCCCTGAGCCTTCAAAATCCGGTAATAGTACCCATGAAACGGCGTCCGCTTTCCAGCCTGCCCGCCACCCTCACTCTCCGCCTCGGCCATCAGGCTCCCGGCAGGACTCGTCTGCTCATCATCACTGGTCTCCCAATAAAGACCGTCCTGCTTCCCCGGCGTACTTCGAAACCGCTGTGCATACGTCCCGACAGGATTGCCATCATGCTCCGCGGCGGCGTATTCCTTCTGCGCAGCACGCAATGCAAGGACCACCCTGATTGCATCCAGCTCATTGTTCCCAATCCGCCGGTACATCAGCTCCCGCGCACCCGCCTCGGCATCGAAGTGCCACGCACCGTTCTCCCGCACAATCGGAAACGGCAACGGCCATGCCGCCGATCCCACCGTCAACGTAACCTTATCCGCCGTCTCCCGAGCAAACGCATGGGCCTGTGCATAGTGCTTCAGAAACGACTGCCGATCATTCTCATCCTGTGTCGCATCCCCCGAGGACAGCATATCCACCTCAGTCGGCCCCAAAATCTCCTTTAGCGCAGCATTGTCATTCGCCTTTACCGCTTCCACAAATGCCTTCGCCGCCTCCCGATATGTAGGAAACGTCTTCACTCCCGTAGCCTGCGCCCGCAGAGCAATCGGGCCAAAGACCAGCAGCGCCGCAACGATTGATCCACACACCCACTCACGATTGCGAAGTCTCATTGGTTTCGACCTCCCTGACGTCCGCCACCACCACCGGAACTGGCTCTGCCGCGATTGCTCGCCGCTCGCGTTGCTCCGGCATTGTTGTTCCCGCCAAGCCCACCCGGTCGTGCACCCGTAGTCTGTGGTCTCGACTGAGGCTGTTGAGGTCGCTGCTGAGGCTGTTGCTGAGGCCGCTGTCCTTGCGGTCTGTTACCGCCTCCCCCTCCCTGCTGCGGAAATCCCGCATAAGGATTGCGCGCAGGCCGCGAATTATTGGCCGGAGGACGGCCCGCCCCTGCATTTCCCGGAGGTCGAGTCCCACCAGCATTGCCTCCAGGCCTGTTCCCACCAGTATTCCCGGGCGGATTGCCTCCCGGACGATTCCCAGCATTGCCCCCAGGGGTTCCACCAGGACGGTTCCCGCCTGCATTCCCACCCGGACGATTTCCCGCATTGCCACCAGGATTCCCGCCCGGTCTGTTCCCTCCGGTATTGCCACCCGGACGATTTCCCGCATTGCCACCAGGGTTCCCGCCAGGCCTGTTCCCTCCGGTATTCCCACCCGGACGATTTCCTGCATTGCCGCCGGGGTTTCCACCAGGACGGTTGCCGCCTGCATTCCCTGGTCTAGTGCCTCCCGGGCCGCCGGGCCTGTTTGTATTCAATGGCGGACGATTCACGCCAGTATTAGGAGGTCTGGTTGGCGGTCGATTGCCTCCACCGGGACGATTGTTCGGCCCATTTGGCCTCCATCCCGAAGGTGGGGGACGCCATCCTGGCCGCTGATTCCAGTTCGAAGGAGGTCTCGCATAGATCGGACGATTCCATCTGGGGGGCGCGCGGCGCCAGGTATTCCTGGGGCTGCGCCACCGATTGTTCACGACCCACACATTATTATGAACAACCATCCCGCGTCCGCCCCAACCCCAGCCCCAGCTATTCCATCCCCACGGCTGCGGGCCGTTAATCCACGATCCCAGCGCAATGCCCGCTCCGAAGCTCAACATCGACGCCATGATCACATCGCCGCTGCTCGGCCCACTCGACCATACCTGCGCCGGTTGATACTGCGGAACGAACACCACCTGCGGATTCGTGGGCTGCACCACCACTACCTGAACATTGCCCTGCTGCTGCACCGATACCGTCTGGTACTCATTGCTATCGAGCGCGCCCCGGGCAAACGCATCCTGGCGCAGTGTCTGAATCGCCTGCATCACCGACTGCTGATCGACCCTGAACACATCTCCCAGCGCGGCATAGTCATTCACATTCGCAGCCATCATATCCACGACGGTAGGAAAGTTCACCAGCGAAACAAACGCCGGATCGAACCCATGCTGTTGCGCCGCATTCGTCAATGCCTGTCCCTGCAGATTGCTGTTCTGCCTCAGCCAATCGTCTACATCGAGTATCTGCTGCGGATCCGTCGAAGCCGCGCAGATCTGCGCCACCAGCGCATCCGGAAACAACGCAAACGGAGCCACCAGCTGCTTCAACTGATCTTGAGTAAGAGACTGCGCATAAGCTGCGCCACTCGACCAGAAGCACCCTACCGAGACTAGGACCGCGATCACCAGAACCCTGCGAAGGGACATCGAGTCGCCTCCTCTTAAGCGCAACTTGAATTCGGCAATTATATTGGGCATATCCTACCCCATCCTAAGAAGACCACTGTCGAGTCATACACGGACGAAAAGACTGCCTGCGGGTTGGCAGATTGAGCCAGGAGCGAGTCCGGAAAGAGGGCAATCGAAGCCATCTGTGCCTGAAGACTCGGTGCAAAACCCTGATAAAGAAGAAATCCACTGAACAGAAATACTGCGGCAATGCTCGTTTTGCGTTGCATGCACAGCCTCCGTTAATGAAAAAACAGAAGTGTCGACTAGGCTAGCTCCAGAACCGGAAGAAAATCACCGGTATCTGCGAAACCGAAACAGTATAGCCCGCTTGATATAGGGACACAATGCAAGCGGGATAGTCGTGCTCAGCGGCCAGATTAAGTTGACCGGACAAACATATACCTTCCATCAAGTACCATGGAGGGTTGCAGAGGAGACAATACGTGGCCTACGACGATCTGCGGGACTGGATCAGAACGCTCGACAAAGCCGGAGAGCTCAAGCGCATCCGGGAGGAAGTCGATCCTGTCCTCGAAATCGCCGAAATCACGGATCGCGCCTCAAAATCCGTTTCTAAAAGCGGAGTTAAGGGCGGCCAGGCTCTTCTGTTTGAGCGCGTTAAAGGCTATCCCGGTACCCAGGTCCTGATGAATCAGTTCGGCAGCGAGCGCCGTATGAAACTGGCGCTCGGAGTCGATTCGCTCGATGACGTGGCGGGACGTATCCGGGCGCTGCTCGATCTCAAATTGCCCGGAGGCTTCATGGACAAGCTGAAAATGCTGCCCATGCTGGCCGAAATTGGCAATTTCTTCCCGAAAACGATCGTCGCCAAAGACGCCTCGTGTAAAGAAGTGATTCTGCGCGAGAACTTCAGCGTCCTCGACTTTCCCGTGCTACAGTGCTGGCCGCTCGATGGCGGCCGTTTCATCACGTTGCCCTGCGTCGTCACCCGCGACCCCAAAACAGGGAAGCGCAACGTAGGCATGTACCGCATGCAGGTTTACGATGGCCAGACAACCGGCATGCACTGGCAGCGCCAGAAGAACGCCGCCGAGCATCTCCGCGAACGGCTGCGCGCCGCCGCCGGCACCACCGCCGCAGCCCACGTCAGCGCCATGGCCGAAACCGCCGGAGGAACTGCAAACATAAAAGCCGGGAATATTACCCTGACGAACGAAAAAGATGGCCGCCTCGAAGTCGCCGTGGCCATCGGCACCGATCCGGCGACGACCTTCGCCGCGATCGTTCCCGCGCCGCCCGAAGTAGAAGAGTTCATGATTGCCGGCTTCCTGCGTCAGAAGCCGGTCGAACTGGTGAAGTGCGAGACGGTGGATCTCGAAGTGCCTGCGCACGCTGAAATCATTCTCGAGGGCTACGTTAAACTCGACGAGCTGCGCAGCGAGGGCCCCTTCGGCGATCACACCGGCTTCTACACCATGGAAGAGGACTACCCCGTCTTCCACATCACCTGCATCACCCACCGAAAGAACCCGGTCTACGCATCGACCATCGTGGGCAAACCGCCGATGGAAGACGCCTGGATGGGCAAAGCGGTCGAGCGCATCTTTCTGCCGCTCATGCGCCTGACGTTACCCGAGATCGTCGACGTCAACCTGCCCGTCGAAGCCGTCTTCCACAACCTCATGATCGTCTCGATCCGCAAGAGTTACGCCGGACAGGCCCGCAAGGTCATGAACGGCATCTGGGCAATGGGGCAGGCCATGTTTACCAAGTGCATAATCGTCGTCGACGAGGACTGCGACGTGCAGAATCTCACCGAAGTCACCCTGCGCGTTGCCAATAACATTGACCCGGAGCGCGACACCCAGTTCACGCTCGGCCCGGTGGACTCGCTTGACCATGCCTCCCGGATGCCCAACTATGGCAGCAAGATGGGCATAGACGCCACGCGCAAATGGGCAGCCGAGGGCTTCACCCGCCCGTGGCCCCCGCTCATCGAAATGGACGCGACCACCAAGTCCCGCATCGACGCGATCTGGAAAAAACTGAAATTAGATGATTAAGATAAAGCGACAGAAGCGGCTTCAAAGCGCATCAAAAATGTACTAAATCTGTATTGTTTTGTAGCGAAACCTCAGAACCTGCAACTAAGTGTAAAGACATTCTCTTTTGCGGAGACCGGCTTTGAAATGCTTCATGCGCAAAAGCGTCTTCACGTTGGTTGTTCTTGGTCTGGGGTCGAGTCTGGCTCTGCATCCAGCATCGGCTCAGGACAACACCCTCTTTCGGGTACCGTCGAATACGACCTTTGGACATACCTGGAGGCTGGATGGCATTCACTTACACCGGAAGGTTGGCGAATTCACCGTCGAGCCCACCGAGGAGGGAGAACCGGGGTATCACTGGAAGGGACTGCTGGCCCAATCCTTCGAATTTAACGTGATTGAAAACACCTTCCGTCTTGTCAGCGATGATAATTTGCGCGCGCTCACTGTCAATAAACCCTTCTGGCACGACTACATTGCCTCGGTGAAGCAGTTCAACATGGGCCGCTGGAATGATGGGGACGACTTCCTTGTCAATTACGTCGGCCACCCCATGCAGGGAGCGGTGAGTGCTTATCTCGAAATCCAGAATTCGCCAACGCAGTCGCGTCTGCGCTGGAATGAACCCGGTTATTGGAACTCACGCGGGAAAGCATTTCTCTGGGCAACGGTCTACAGTACGCATTCGGAGATTTCTCCGCTTGGTGAAGCGGGCCTGGGTAACGAAGGCGGCTTTACCTACGATGTAAAGTGCTTCATGCATTGCGACATCACACCATACCCGCCGAACCGCAAGTACACGAACAATACCGGATGGGTCGACTTCATCGTAACGCCGACGGTTGGCATGCTCTGGGTCTTTGCGGAAGATTTTATCGACAAGGATATCAGCGACCGCATCGCCGAACATGCCGCGCCCGACGCCATTTATCCCAAAATCATCCGTGGAGCGCTCAATCCCAGCCGCACCTTTGCCAACCTGCTGCGCGCCCATAATCCCTGGTATCGCGACTACAACCATCCGATAGAGGCCTTCGGCTCCGGCATCCACTTCACGAAGCTCGAAACTACCACGGGCGATTACGATCGAACTGACGAAAGACCCTGGCCGCACCTGCAGATCGCACCATTCTTCCGTGGCTACTCTACAACGGTAACCACTGCCGACTGCACCTATTGCAAACGCGTCGTCGCAGGCGGTGGTGTACAAGTCTCCGCACATCTCTGGCGCTGGCTCTATGCCGATGCGGCTGTAAGCCGCTACCCCGGGGCCAGTCCGCGTCCCTCTGACCGCGCTGGAGGCGACCTCGTCACCGCCTACTTCGGCTTTCGTGGCGGAGTCAATACTCCTAATTACGCGCTGAATCTTTCCGTACGGCCCGGTTTGTTGCACTTCAATGACGCCTATCTCACCAGCCCGGACGAGAACAATCCCAATCCTCTGACCGGTTCCATTACCCATTTTGGCTGGAACTTTGCACTCGCAGGAGATTACAAACTCACCCGCAACTTCGCTATTCGCACCGCTATTGAACAAACCATCGTGCGTTACCGCCACGCCTGCTATGACGCATCGGGAATCGGTGTCCCCGACCCGCTCCGCTGGCTCATCCAGGGCACCGAGTGTTCGCAGGCTCCCGGCATCGGTAAGCCACCTTACTTCACATGGCTTTCACACGAAGACTTCGTAAACCGAGGCAGCTGGGGCTACCAGATCGGCCCAGTCTTCAGTTTTTGATGTCTTGACAAAGATTGGAAGCGTCAAAAGTCGTTGCTTACAGTCGGTGACTGAAAATCGTCTATGGTATCGGTAGTGGCTGCGATTTCCTACGTGGAAAACTTCTCGCGAAGATATGCCCAAACTTTTCCGGCTGGTGTACGTAGCGCTGGTTCTTTCTGTTTTGCCAGGGGCTTTCGGCTCAAAGCTGTTACACGCGCAGTCGCTCTCGGAACATCCAGCCGAACAGCCCTATGCGTTTCCCCGCACTTGGAGCCTGTTCGCCGAATACTCGCCTGACTCAAGCCCGCTCATTCTGGGCATTGCGCAACAGAGAAAGTTCTTTACGGTTGGCGGAGCTTTCACGCAGCGGCTTTCCCTGAAGAAGTACGTTGGCTTGTCTTATATGGCGGAAATAAGACCGCTAATGTTGGAGAGCGATCCTGTATTAAAGGAGTTGATCACAATTCTGAGTAGCCCGGATGGGACCACAAGGTTCGATGAAAAATTTATACCAGCGCTGCCCGTTATCAACACGAACCTGAGACTGGTCACCGATTCGATAACACTGAACGGTGCCACATACTCGACAACGTATCAACTGTTCTATTCCCGCCGCTGGACCTATGTCTTCGGTCTAAGCCCCATCGGGTTTAAGATAAACCTCCTTCCACATGAGCGGATTCAGCCCGTCCTGACCGCCCTTGGCGGCTTCGCTGTTTCTCCCCGCGATATTCCGGTCTTCGATAGTTCAGCATTCAACTTTACTTTCTCCTTTGGTGGAGGAGTAGAGTTCTATCGGAGGCCGGGACGCGCCACGCGTCTCGAATACCGCATTCAGCATCTGTCGAATAAATACATCGGCGCGACCAATCCGGGTGTCGATTCGCAGATGGTGCAGGCCAGTTTCGCCTGGGGCCGATAGCTTATTCCGCCGTCTTCAGCTCGATGGAAACCAGATTCCGCACCGAACGCGCGGGCCGTTTGTCATCCGAGACGACGAGTCGGAAAGGTCCTGTCTTCGCGTCCATCGGCTTGCCGTCCATCGTGTCGGCCACCAGCACATCGCCGGGATGGAAATCCGGCTCTACTTCCGCCAGCGCCAGAACGGCCTTATATCCATCCGAGCCAGTAGCTACAACATATTCCGAGAGCGCTTTCCCATGCACGTCACGCCCTGTCGGAGCGCCAACCTGCTTCAACAATTCAATCAGCGGCACACCAGAATATGTTTCATCTGCATTTGTATGCGGATTATGGACCGTGACTGTCTTATGCGCCATTGATTTCAGGGCATCCGCCAGAACGGTGACCTGCTGACCACCGTTTTCCAACTTTAAGACGGACGAACCAGTCTGGGCGTGCAACAGCGAATATGCAGCTAATAAAACCAGATAAATAGGAACATTTCGGACACTCATAAAGTATCTCCTTAAAAGTCGAGTCCATCATACAAAGCAGCTTGGGAGTGTCGCCGGGCGCGAAGTCTCGTATACTAGTCCCATGTCTATCGTGCGCAACATCGCCGCCATCAGCAAGGGCATGAGCATCACCTTCAGGGAGATGTTCCAACCGACGGAGGTGGAAAACTACCCTGACGGTCCCGGTCCAAATCGTGGTGCGGTACTACAGGAGCGCTACCGCGGCGCGCACGTCCTGCAGCGCGATGAGAATGGTCTGGAAAAGTGTGTAGCTTGCTACCTGTGCGCGGCAGCCTGCCCATCGAACTGCATCTACATTGAAGCAGCGGAAAACACTGCCGAGAACCGCATCTCCAGCTCCGAGCGCTACGCCAAGGTCTACAACATCGACTACAACCGCTGCATCTTCTGCGGCTACTGCGTCGAGGCCTGCCCCACGGACGCCATCACGCACGGACACGGCTTCGAACTCGCGACTCTGAATGCCACCAACCTCGTCATGCGCAAGGAAGACATGCTGGTGCCAACCAGTGGCATCCACGGCGAGCTGTCTGCCCACTCAGATTCGATCAAGTAGAGGAGACTCGAAACGACTTGTAGTGTGAGAAAATGAGTAGTCCGCTATGCCACGCGACGTGAATCCCCATACCTCGACAATTTTGCATGTCTGCGCGCGCGAAGTCATCCGCGAATTGCGTGACAGTATTCTCCGCCTTCACGATTACGAAATTGTTTCGACGCTGTCTTTGACGGAAGCTGAACAATTGTTCGGGCAATCCAGGTTCGATCTCGTCCTGGTCGATGTAGAAGGTGATGGCCGCATACCCCAGGCTGAAAAGCTCTGTGAAGACATCAGGGGAAAAGTCCCGTCTCAAAAGATCGCCTTCATCTGCAACTACCGGGTTTCCAAAGAAAGCGACTGCCCAGATGAAATTATCCGCAGTGACTTTAACCCTGAAGCCATGGTCAAGGGCGTGAGAGAGCTCCTGGGCTAAGGTTCCGCTTTTTAAAGCAACGTTGGCCTTCTCGACCTTAAATAAACACCCCTTTAGCTGGCCTTCCTCAAGGGTGCCGTCTTTACCCTGCGGGGTGCGTACTGCTTATACTCAGCTTTCAGTGCGGCTTCGCTCATCGGCTTCTCGTGCAACAGCAATTCGGTTGCCTGTAGCTGCGGATTGGCGTGGAACCATTGTTTCGCCTTGTCTTCATCCAGCAGATTCAGGATCGCAAGCAGTGACATGCCCTGGTGATGCGCCATCCACTCGCGCACCAGCCTCGGCTCGCGCGTAGACCGTGAATAATCTATCGCCTCATAGAAGCCATACGCGCCAACCCATCCATTGCCTGCCATGCGGCGCAGGTTGCGCAATGCCTCGCGTGAATCGATGCCTAATGCCAGCAACGTCGAATAGGGCGAAATGACCGGCCCCGCTATTGCGTCCCACTTGAGGGCAATCTGCGGAATGCCGAATGCCTGATAATGATAATGCCCGTCCTCGGTTTTCTCGGCATAGCCCGATTCCGAGATGCCCCAGGGAATGCGGCGTTCCCGTCCAAAGGCGCGTTGTATTTCGACCGTCGCCGCCAGCGTGCGCGAAACCAGCGTGTCCGGATAACTCTGCATCCACAGCGAGGGCATGAGGTATTCGAACATCGTGCCCGTCCATGAAATCAGTAGAGAGCGTCCGAATGCCATCGTATGTGTGCGCCCGAGCTTGAACCAGACTTGCTGTGGGATGTCGCCTTTCGCAATCGCAACAAAGGCGGCAATGCGCGCCTCCGATGCCAGCAGGTCATAACAGGCAGGATGGACTTTCTTTGTCTCCAGTTCATAGCCGATGGACAAAAGCATGCGGCCCTTTTGCAGAAGAAAAGCGAAGTCCATCTCCTCCGCCAGGCGGTAGGCTTCATCGGAAATGGAGCGCAGGTCCAGCGCCAGCCGGCTCAATTGTTCTTTTGCAGCCGGCAGGAGCGAGCGCAGCTTTTCTCCCAGAAAAACATTGGCCTCGTTGTCGCCTGTGGCCCATGCGCGCGACAGGCGGGAATCCAGTTGCCCCGCAAACTCAGCTGCCGTTTCAAGCGAAGGAAACATCGTCTCCTCACGCAGACCGATTTGAGCGATCATGCGCAGAGGCGCAAACTCAGGCAGCAGCCAGGGCATGTAATCGTGAAGTATGCCCCCAAGAGCGGTAATGCGCTGTTTCAACTCCGCTGCCCACCACGCTGCTTCGCCCTGAACATCATCAGGCGCGGGCCACGCGGTATTTTCATGGCTCAGCACCCACGCAATCCATGTATCGGCCCCGGCGTCTTTATCAGGAGGCGCAGCCGCGCCTTTTTTCGCCAGTTCCGGAATATGTAACTTCAACAGTTGCCAATGTGTATGTAGGCCGTCAAGCAGCCGCTGCGAGACAATCGGCTCCCGCCGCAGAAACAAGGCTCCCATACGCAACGTGTAAAGAGATGCCGCCAGATTGCCGCTGTCCACGGAAGAAACCGTGATCGGCTTCAACGGCTCCAGCGTATGCGTGTTGTACCAGTTGTAGAGATGTCCATGAGACTTCTCCAGCCGCGCCATCGTTGCAAAGCTCGCATTTGTAAGTGTGACAAATTCCGGAACTGTAAGGAAGCCGAACTCGCATGCAGCCTGCCGCGCATTCAACAGCAGGCCGAGGTTGGTTGGCGATACGCGGGCGGCTTCAATCAGGCCCTCCTCTTCCACGTTGTCGGGGATAAGATAGTGATGCGACTTGCCGCCGAATTCATAAAAGTAGCGCCAGATGCGCAGCGCATGCTGCCGTAGAAAGGCGTCTTCGTTGGCGGAGAGCTGCTGTCGCTGTTCGCGCGGAGCGTGATTGAGCCAGAGCGTAATGCCTCCGGAAAATCCCCAGAGCATCAGAACAGGAATGGCGACCAGAAGAGATCTGGGAGAAACAGCCAGAACGATAATCGCGAGAATGAGCGCGAAGACGGGTGTAATTGCCAGATAGCGGTCAACTGGCGTCGTCTTCGCCGATGTGTTCTCCGCTTCGGCAGCCGTCTCCCACTCAAGCAGGCGATGCCCGGTGATAAATCGGCGCACAAGCGAACGAATGATCGCATCGAACGCAAGCATCGTCTGGTGCGGCAGGAAGATCAGATTCAGCAGTGCGATGAAGGCGGCCTGCAGAAATCCGACAAGGGCTTCGCGCACCGCCCCTTGCTGCTCGCTCGCAAGTGCGCGGCCCACGCTGAAGATGAGCTGCACGAATGTCGGCAGAAACATCAGCAGCAGGGTCGCCATCGTCCAGTAGAGCGGGCCCCCCGGCAATCCAAGCCATCCTGCAACCAGCAGGATCATCGTCATCGGCTCAACCAGTGAACGGCGCATGTTGTCGAAGATCTTCCAGCGCGAGATGGTAGAAATCGGATTCCGCACATAGCGGCCGGATTCATCCGGCACACGCGAGAAGAGCCACTGCACAACCTGCCAGTCGCCGCGGACCCAGCGATGTTTCCTACGCGTATAAGCCGAGTAGTGCGACGGGTAATCGTCGATCACTTCAATATCGGTGGCTAGTCCGGCGCGTGCATAGGCGCCTTCAATCAAGTCATGGCTCAGTAGAGAATTTCTCGGAAAACGCCTGTCAAGAACGGAATGAAGTGTCGTGACTTCATAGATTCCCTTACCGGTAAAGATGCCTTCGCCGTAAAGGTCCTGATAGGTATCGGAAATCGCGCGGGTGTAGATATCGAAGCCGGTCTGTCCGGAATAGATCGAAGCCAGCCGCGAACGCGAAGCCGAATGCACGCTGACGCCGACGCGGGGCTGCAAGATCCCGTAGCCTTCGGTCACGATGCGACGAACCGGATCGATGATCGCACGATTCAGCGGATGCACCATCGTACCGATCATCGCGTTTGCGGTTCCGCGAGGGAGTTGTGTATCCGAATCCAGGGTGATGATGTACCGCACGCGCTTCAATACATTGAGGTTTCCAGCTTTTACCGGAAACGCGTCGAAGACACCGATCAGCAGCTTGTTCAGGTCAAGCAGTTTTCCCCGCTTGCGCTCCCACCCCATCCATACGCCCTGCCGTGCATTAAAAATGCGGTGGCGATGCAGCAAGAGAAATGTTCCGTTCTTCGCCGAAGTGTAGCGGGCATTCAAATCGTTGATCAGCTGAATCGTAAGATCGACAAGCGGGTCGGTGTCCTTCTCGCGCGGGCGCGTGATGGAATCAGGCAGATCCGTAAGCAAGGCAAAATGCAGATTCGGATCGGGATTGGCAAGAAGGCGGACCTCCAGTTCCTGCACCAGCTCACGGGTCTGCTTTTCGTTGATCAGCAAGGTCGGGACAACCACCAGAGTTGTGTACTCCGCAGGAATCCCGTCGCTGAAGTCGAGCTTCGGCAGGGCGTGTGCTTTAAAAAGCGAGGTCACCGTATTGTTCATCAGGTCCACTGCACCCTGGGTCACGGGCAGAAGCATCAGGAGAAACGCCACCGTGAGCCCGCCAAAGATCGCGTAATTCGGAATCAGCGGAAGAAGGATGACCGCAATCAGCAGAACGGTAAGAATTTCAATCGAACCGATATAAAAATCATCTGCGTTGCGTTGTATACCGATGCGCACCCGGTCAATCCATCGCGGCCGGTAGCCGACACGCCGTGACAGATCGGTGAATCCCTTGTCCACCAGGTAATAGCCGACGTGCATGCGACGCAGATGAAGCCGTTCATCGGTCGATGATTCTTGTTGGGCGCCGCGGGCCATGGCAACCGCAGCGCTTGCAACTTGCGATTCTGTAGCTTCGGCATGGCGGGCAATTTCTGAAACGCGCTTGCGGTATTGTTCGCGGCTATCAAAATCCATCCGTGCATAGGTTTGCGCCGGATCTTTCCGCAGAATTGCTTCAAAGGCAACAAGCTCTTCAATCAGCACTGGCCAGCCCGCATAGCTGGACTCGCGCATGCTCTTGATGCGGGTACGCAAGATTTCCGCGGATCCGGCCGCGGTGGAATCGGGCGCGTGCAGTCGCGCGCTCGCCTGGGTAAGAGTCCATTCGAGCAGCAGGAATTTGAGCATGGTTGGAAGCGCCCAGAGTTCTTTCAGCTCTAGTGGGTCCGTTCTCTGTGCTTCGTCCATAAATATGCGGAAGGCATCCGTCGACCAGACAGAATGAGCAGCGTCGAGATAAACCGCGGCAAGCGCAATCACGCGCGTCTCCTCTTCGCCGTTCTCAACCAGGATGCGCGGCAGGCGTTGCACCTTGCGGCGAATCGAGGCTGCTTCGAGCACCACGCCGCGTAGCAAGCGGGGATTTTCGCGTATTTCCAGCAACGGATCCGGGCCCGCCGACGGATCGGCCGGTAAGCCTTCCAGCTCGGCGTAGAGAATGTCGAGTGCATCCCGTGCCGCTTCCACCCGCTTTGCGAAACCGCCTTTGCCTTTCGGCTGATAGGTTACGTGCCAGCCGGAAACGGCAGTTTGAGCGGCTGCGCGCAGTGGCCCTTCAGGAATATGCTGCTCTTGATCCGTGGCCTGTACATCTGTTGGAACTTGATCTGTCATGAATTCCTGCATCATTCCTGCGAACGTTACCGATAGCTGGCAGCCTGCATCTCGAACATCGCCGCGTAGCGGCCGCCGAGCGCCATCAGTTGTGAGTGGTTGCCGGCTTCGACGAGCCTTCCGCCTTCGAGCACGACAATGCGGTCCGCCATGCGCACCGTTGAGAAGCGATGGGAAATGAGCAGAGCCATTTTGCCTTCCGTCAGTTCTGCAAAACGCTCAAAGACCTCAAGTTCGCTCTTTGCATCCAGAGCAGCCGTCGGCTCGTCCAGAATCAGCAGCTGTGCATCGCGCAGGTAAGCCCGCGCAAGAGCAATCTTCTGCCACTCACCGCCGGAGAGATCGACGCCCCCTTCAAAGCGGCGTCCCAGCATTTGATCGTAGCCATGCGCCAGCTTGGCGATCACCCCGGCTGCGAGACTTTTGTCCGCCGCGCTTTCAATCTCTGCTTCCGTATGCGGAAGCTCGACACGTCCGATCGAAATATTTTCGCTGGCCGACATTTCGTAGCGCATGAAATCCTGAAAGATGACGCCGATCTCTTTGTGCAGATCTTCCAGCGAATATTCGCGCAAATCCACTCCATCGAGAAGAATCTGACCTTCCGTTGGGTCGTAAAGACGAGTAATGAGCTTGACGACCGTCGTTTTGCCCTGCCCGTTTTCACCGATGAGCGCAATGCGCTCGCCCGGGCTCAGTGTGAAATTAAAATCCTTCAGCACCTTCCGCTCAGTCCCCGGATAAGCGAACGACACATTGTGGAACTCGAACCCTTTGCGAATGGGCCGCGGTGAGGGAAGAGCATTGGGCTTCGATTGCACCATCGGCTTCATTTCGAAAAACGCGATCAGGTCGGTCAGGAAAAGTGCCTGGTCCGCGATGCCCGATGCAGTCGAAAAGACCTGTTGCAGACTGGAACTGGCCTGAACAATCGCGTTGGTGATGAAGTAGAACGTTCCAATGCTGTAGGAACCGTGCACTGCCCGCCAGATCACATAGGCATAGGAACCGTAGTAACCCATCGTGCCCAGTACGCCGAGGAGTCCGCCCCCAAACAGCTTTTTACGCGAAAGCGCGACGTTTTCTTTGTAGATCTGATCCGAAAGTGTTGCAAAACGATTCGTCAGGTATTCATTCAGGTTGAAGAGCTTGAGTTCTTTCGCCGCTTCCTTGCTGCCGCCTATCTGGCGCAGGTAGTCCATCTGGCGCTTGGCCGGCGTCTGGCGAAAGTTCTTGGCGTAGCCCAGGAATGCAAAATGCGTTTCGCCCAGAAACGAGGGAATCACGCCGAGCGCCAGCAGCAGCATCAACCAGGGCGAGTAGTAAAGAAGGGTCGCCGTAAAGACCAGTGTCGTAATGATCTGCTGGAAAAGCCTGCCCATCTGCTGGATCAGAACCAGACGATCGGTAGCCTGCACGCGCGCCCGTTCTAGCCGGTCGTAAAAAACAGGGTCTTCATAGGTGGTAAGGTCAAGCTGCGCGGCCTGGCGCATGACCTCGATGCTCACATGATGCGTGTAACGGTCCGCCAGCAGGGCATCGAAGTAGTCGATCGTCCGCGTCAGCAGTCCGGCCAGGACAGCGAGTCCGACCTCAAGTCCGACCACCCACCAGAAATGCGGTGGCAGACCACGGTGTTGCAATACCTGATTGACACCGTTGATGATCCACGCGGCTACCTTCGCGATCGCCAACGGCATCACCGCGACGAAGACACGCAGAATCAGGCCCCACGTCACCACCTGCGGCCCCGATTCCCAAAGAATGTTCAAAACGGGGGGAACATTCTTTAGCGCGCGAATACGGTCGCCCCACGCATTCTGCGTGCTTTGATTTTGGCTTTTACTCATGAGTCAGGTACTTGCCTCATCCGCGTCTCGGCATAAGTACACCCATTCTTCTGGATCAAGGCTAACCATGGGATGCAAACCTCTATAGGAGTGTTGTTTAGATCGAATTCCTGCCTGCGTGGTGTGAACAAGCCCCCGGCTGAATCACACCTTCATCGCCCCCGCTTTTAGCTGGCTATTCACGGGAAATTCGCCTGATTTTAACAGCACACTGGGAAGCTAAAGCAGGATCAGGCACGCTCTCTCGCTGGATATACGAGGTTTTTTTGTTTGAAAAACCAGGCGATACGTGTGCTTGCAGAGGCCAGGGGTCGTGTCACTCGGTCCGCAGTGAATCAATCGGTTGTACATGGAAGGAATCCTTTGTTGTTAAAGAGAGGCCAAATGAAAACGAATTTGAAAGCGCTGGCGAGCCTTGTGCTGGCATCAGCAGTGTTTGCTGGTCATGCACAAACCGCCACCACTAGCAAGGCTCACCGGGCTAGGAACGCAGCGCCCGCCAAGCCATCGGTGGAGTCGCAAATTGAATCGCTTCGCCAGGAAATGAATTCCCAGATCCAGTCGTTGAAGCAGCAACTTTCCGATCGCGACGCCCAGTTGCAGCAGGCGCAGCAGGCTGCCGCACAGGCACAGGCCGCTGCCGCACAAGCGCAGCAGGCGGCACAGGCGCAGCAGGCAGCGGTTGCCGATAACACGCAGGCAGTTTCCACCCTGCAAGGCTCTGTCTCCGACCTCAAAATCAATACGCAGTCGATCGTGACCACGGTTCAGGATCAGCAGGCGCAGGTGAAGAAGCAGATCGAGAACCCGGATGTCCTGCACTACAAGGGCATTACGCTTTCGCCAAATGGCAGCTTTATTGAAGCTGCGACTGTGTACCGGAATCGCGCGACAGCGTCGGACATCAATACCCCCTTCAACTCCATTCCTTTTGAAGGTGCCAACAACGCGGCGATGAGTGAGTTTTACGGTACAGGTCGCCAGTCGCGTCTTGCATTGATGGCTGAAGGCAAGCTGGACAACTGGACTCTGCGCGGCTACTACGAGATGGACTGGCTGGGCACCGGCGTTACCTCGAACAACAACGAGAGCAACAGCTATGTGCTGCGTCAGCGTCAGCTTTGGGCTCAGGCCGAAGCGCAGAACGGCTGGATCTTTACTGCCGGTCAACAATGGAGCCTTGCCACGCAGAACAGGACTGGCATCGTCAATCGCACGGAGCTGCTGCCGCAGACCATCGATTCTGCATATAACGTGGGCTTCGTTTGGGAGCGTCAGTACGGCGCACGCCTGGTCAAGAACTTCAAGAATGGGTTCTGGGCCGGCTTCTCTGTGGAAAACCCGCAGACCCTTACTCCAAGCTGCTCTCCGACAGGCACCACGAATTCCGGTACAGCACTTGCTTGCGCCAACAATTACCTGGTGGGCGCTACCGGAACCAATGGCGGTCTTTATAACGGTGCAGGTCAGCCGGGCGCGACTTCTTCTGCCCCGGTTACAACCTATTCTTACAACCTTGCTCCCGACCTGATTGCCAAGGTCGTCTATGAAAAGCCGGGCTTCGGCCACTATGAGCTCTTCGGCATCGGGCGCTTCTTCCGCAATCGCGTGTTTCCGAATGCTACCTCCACCACCGTCCCGACCGGAACAGGGGCTTACAACGATGCGACTGTCGGCGGCGGCATTGGCGGCAGCCTCTACGTCCCGGCGACCAAGTACTTCGACGTGGGCCTCAGCGGACTGTGGGGCGATGGCATCAATCGGTACGGCGCATCGCAGCTGCCGGATACGACGATCCGTCCGGATGGTCAGCTTGCCCTGCTGCATGGCTTCTCGGCTCTCAGCACCGTGGCCTTCCACGCATCACCGCGCTTGGATGTGTACTTCAACTATGGCGGCGACTATGCCTTCCGCAACTACTTTGCTACACAAAACGGAACTGTAGGTTACGGATCTCCGTTCATCAAGGACAGCGGCTGCGGCATCGAGCTTGCTCCAGGTACCGCCCCACAGGTCGGCTATCAGCCAACCGCTCCGGCAAACTGCGGAAGCCCCACCAAAAATCTCCAGGAGTTTACGCTGGGTTATTGGTATGACTTCTACAGGGGACCGAAGGGCCGTTTCCGTCAGGGCATCCAGTACAGCTACTTTGAGCGCTACGGCTGGTCTGGCGTGGGCGGTGTAGCCAAGGGCAACGACAACATGTTCCAGACCTCGTTCCGCTACTACCTGCCGTAACCCATATTTCAAACTGCACACCAAAGGGCATCCAGAGATGGATGCCCTTTTTCTTTCTTGCAAAAAGCGCCGCAACGGAAGAGCCGCCGCGGCGCGTCAGTTCAGACAGGAATCATAACCTGCGCCATCCAGCCTTGCCAGCCTTCTTCCAGGTGTTTGTAGCAGTGTGAAAAAAAGAGCGCTAATTTGCTCCGAAAGAATTTCTTGATCGGTGCTTTAATGGGCCATGCACGTTTCCGCGCGTCGAAATATTCTCAGCGTCCTGATACTTTCCCTCTGGCTTGCCGGCAGCGGGTGTACCTCGCAAACCGCTACCCAGTCACAGCCGCAGAACGGCACTACGGCAGCCAGCACCGTCGATCAGGCAGCCGTCTCCTCTCGCCTGCACGAAATCGCCGCCGCCGGAAATCTTGCCGATCTGCACTGGCCCAACTTTTCCGATTACCGCCTGCATTTTCAGCACATCTACGAGTCGTCGAATTTCGCCCCTGTCTGGCTGAGAGATGGCAAACCGACCCCGCAGGCTCTCGCCGTCATCCAGGCGCTTGAGGCGAGCCAGCAAAAAGGTCTCAACCCGGATGACTATGACGCCTCGCACTGGTCCGATCGTCTCCATGCACTCGATGGCGCTGTCACTCCTGACACACTGGCGCGATTCGACGCGGCGCTGACTGTAGCGACCATGCGCTACATCTCCGACCTGCATATTGGCCGGGTTAATCCGAAGCACTTCAATTTCGGCATCGACATTGAGGCCAATAAATATGATTTGCCGCATTTCGTCACCAGCAAAGTCATCAATGCCGCCAATGTGCAAAGCGTTCTCGACGGAGTAGAGCCTTCCTACAACGGTTACAAGGCGACGGAAGCTATGCTGCAGCGATATCTGCAACTGGCCGCGCAGGGCGATGGGCCGCAGGTGCCGGATGTTACAAAGACGGTGGCCCCGGGCGACACCTACGCCGGAATCAGCCCCCTCGTTACGCGCCTCCGGTTGCTCGGCGACCTGCACGCAGACACAGTGGTCGATGCCAATTCGCCAACCTACTCAGGGCCTGTCGTCGACGGGGTCAAGACCTTTCAGTCGCGTCACGGACTCTCGGTGACAGGCAAGATCGACAAGGACACCGTCCGCCAGCTCAACACGCCGCTCGCCACCCGTGTTCGCCAGTTGCAGGATGCCCTCGAGCGCTGGCGCTGGCTGCCGCCACAGTTCCCGCAGCCCCCGGTTGTCGCCAATATTCCGGAATTTATCGTGCGCGCCTACGGCCCGAATCAAAAGGTGGAGTTCGCCTCCAACGTCGTTGTAGGCAAGGCCCTGCGCACGCAGACGCCCGTCTTCGCAAACAACATGAAATATATTGTCTTCCGCCCGTACTGGAACGTTCCCACCGGAATCGTGCGCGGCGAAATCATTCCCGCCATCACGCGTGACCGGCACTACATCAGCAAGAAGAACTTCGAGGTGACAGACTTCAACGGAAAGGTCATCACCGACGGCGTCGTCAGTGACGATGTACTGGCCCAGCTGCGTGCCGGAAAGCTGACCGTCCGCCAGAAGCCGGGTCCAACGAACTCGCTCGGGCTGATCAAGCTCATGTTCCCGAATGAGTACAACGTCTACCTGCACAGCACGCCCGCGCAGCAGCTCTTTTCGCAGTCGCGGCGCGACTTCAGCCACGGCTGCGTGCGCGTCGAGAAGCCCGCGGAACTCGCCGCCTACGTGCTTCGTAACCAGCCGCCGTGGACCCTCCAAAAAGTACAGCAAGCGATGCAGTCTGGCCCCGACAACCAGCAAGTGAACCTCACCACTCCAGTCCCTGTGCTGATTCTGTATGTAACGGCAGTCGTCGAGGAGGACGGCACCGTGCATTTCTTTGACGATATCTACGGGTATGACAAGACGCTCGAAGCGGTGCTGGCAAAAGGGCAGCCCTATCCGGGTTAGGCGCTTACCAGCGGCGGACGCGGCCTACGTCCACATGCACAAAATCTGACGAGGCATAGTAGCCGACGCCGCCGCGCTGCATCGCAAGGGCCGCATCGCGCACGTGTGCCGTAGGCACGCCGGGTATGCGGATATCGATGGCCTTGGCTTCCATGTGCTGGCTGTGCAGGGCCACGCCGTGTCCGTGCTCGCGCAGATAGTTGTTGCTCCACGGCGTGCGGTAGCCGCAGACAATATCGATCTCGCCGTTGGGATGACCGAGCCGCGCCATCAAGTCGTGCAGCAGGTCGAATTCCTTTACGTCGTAGTCTTTCTTGTCACCGGTACGATGGTCACGCAGAAAGCGGTCCAGCTGGGCAACAGCCTCCGGCAGATAGTGGTCTCCGACGCGGTACACCACGTCAATCCGCTCGCCCGTGTGCAGATGATAAAGACGGAGACGATACGGTTCCGGGTTCGTGGAGGAGTCGCCGCTGGATGCCCGTACATGGGCTGGAGGAAATAGAGCCAGAAGGCTGAATGCCCCGGCGAGAATAAATTTTTTCAATGGCATTGGATCAATCGCTTTGTCTCTTCCATTATAGAGAAATGGAGAAACAACAGGCCGCAGCGCTCGCCCACTTTTACAGCTATCCATTTATTTTTCAATCGCTTGGCTAGGGAAATATTATTCAGTGTCTATCAGTGACTCTCGCCTGAAGTTGCCGGTCGCGGATGCGACCGCGTACTGCCTTCCGTCATACCGAGCGCCCACTTGATCGCTTCGAAATACATCGTGCGGATGTCTGGATCGCTCCAGGACTCTTCCGTATGACCGAGCGTGGAGTAGAAGACACGGCCTTTGCCGTACATTTTTGTCCAGGCAACGGCGAAATCGTGATCCGTGCGGTGGATGCGGGGATTGTTCTGGTAATCGAGCTTCGAGGGGTCGAGGCTGAGCAGAACATTCACTTTGTCGCGGGACCAATCCATCGGCTGATAAATTTCGTCGTATTTCACAAATGCATGGGGTAAGTGACGCACGGCGGGGAAGTTGGGGTCCTCGTTGATAATGGGTGCGTTAAAGGTGCTCCACGGATGCTGATCGAACCAGCCGCCGATCATCTCGCCATACTCGGGCCACTTGTAATTGGTATCGAGCGCCGCGTGGACGCCGACAAAGCCTTTGCCGTCTTCCTTGATGAAGGACATCATGTCCTGCTTCTGGCTGTCGTCCAAATCAAGCTCGCCCGTAGTGCTGGCAAAAACAATGGCGTCGAAGTAGTTGAGGTTCTTCGCATTTCTGCCGAGATCTTTTTTGGTAATGAGCTCCGTATCCGTTCGCAGCGTCGTATCCCAAAGCCCGCTGTCGTGTCCCATGTTGTAAATGGCAGCCATCGTATCGGGGACAGAGTCATGCTCCCAGCCCTTTGTCTCGCCGATGACCAGAATGTGCTTCAGGCGAATCTGTTTTACGTGCGGCACAGGCGGCGTAGCAGAGTCCGAGGGCTGCTGGGCGCGGCTGAGAACGGTGAAGGAGACGAATGCAAGAGCGAAGAAATACAGCAGGGCGGTGTTCCGGGTAAAACGCAAGGGTTCTCCTCAGCCGAGGTTTATTTTTTGAAAATGTGAGTCGGCGAAATTCTACACTGAATCGTTTTATCGCGGGGCTTCCAGCCATTAAGGACCCGTAGAGTCTAGAGACCCCTGTACGATCCGCCATCGACAAGCACCGTCTGCCCGGTAATCGAAGCGGCGCGTTCCGAGGCCAGCCAGACAATGGCATCGGCCACCTCCTCAGGCGTTGCCATGCGGCCTACAGGAATGTCCTTCACCAGATCCTGCTCCGCCTGCTCGACGCTGACGCCCTTGGCAGCGGCGCGCTTCTCGATAATTTCCATGGCTCTTCCCGTCGATGTAAAGCCGGGGCCGACGTTGTTCACCGTGACGCCATCGGGGCCGAACTGTCCGGCAAGCGAGCGCACCAGGCCCATCACTCCCGCGCGGATGGAGTTTGAAAGCACCAGCTCGGGCACCGGCTGCTTCACCGTATAGGAAGTAAGAGTAACAATGCGGCCCCACTTTTGCCGCTGCATAAAGGGCAGCACGGCCTGCGCAAAGGAGACGATGCTGCGCAGATTCAACTGCCAGGCGCGCTCCCATTCCTCCATGGTCGTCGAGAGAAAAGGCTTGGCCGGCGGCCCTCCGGCGTTCGTGACGCAGACGTCGATTCTGCCTAATTGGCGGTGGACGGCCTCGACAAAGCCGCGCACGGCGCTGTCATCGCTCACGTCAAAGGCCGCAGTAAAGGTCTTCACGCCGAAGCGATGCGCGGCTTCGCGGGCTACGGCTTCAAGTGGTTGCTGTCCGCGAGCACACAGCGCCAGATGGGCGCCTTCCGAGGCGAATGCGAGAGCGGTGGCTTTACCGATTCCCTGGCTGGATGCGGCAACGATGGCGACACGGTCTTTTAATCCTGTTTCCATAAGAATGGCTCCATGGTACCCGAAGATGCCGTAACAGGACCGGTCCATAGATCAGACAACAGAGAGGATTGGACAAATAAGCCTGGTCGCTGTTAATTGTGCTTCACCAGTACAAATCAGGGAGCCCGCTTTGACACAGACAGCTTGGAAACACGCCCCCCTTTCTGCGATTCCTGTAGAACACCTCAATCCGCTTATCGAACGCCAGTTTGTGCACGGCGAACAGGCGATGCTGGCTCGTCTTCTCCTGCGCAAGGGCTGCATCGTGCCCGAGCACAGCCATCCCAACGAGCAGATCACTTACATCCTTGAAGGCGCGCTGCGCTTCACCCTTAATGGCGATGAAGTGGTCACAGTCCATGCGGGGGAGATGCTGGTGATCCCCTCCAATGTGAAGCACAGCGCCGAGGCGCTGGAGGACACGATCGATCTGGATGTATTCGCGCCGCCGCGGGAGGATTGGATTCAGGGGACGGACGCGTACTTAAGAAAATAAGCGTCTTCGTCATGGCGCGGGCGCTGTAGTCAGCGGCCGCTTGATCCGAATCCTTTCGCTCCACGCGTGCTTTCGCTGAGCGCTTCGACCGCCATGATGGCAAGGTCGGTCATGGATTGGAAGGGAGACATCTGTGCAATCTTGTCGCCCCTGCGGATAGCGACTGCAGCCTCGGATTTCTCCAGCTCAGCACCCGTGAGAGCTCCCTGCGCATCGCGAACGAGGCGCAGGGAATAGCTGGGCTGGTTTACATTCACCAGGCACACGAGGATCTCGCCTCGATATCCGGCATCGATTCGTCCTCCGGCATAGGTCACTCCCTTGGCAGCCATTGAGGAACGGTCGCCAAGAACGAAGCCGCACCCCTCCGGCCCTTCGACTGCGATCCCGGTTCGTACCCTGGTGGGAACTCCCGGTTCGAGTGTGACATCCTCAATGGCGTAGAGATCGAAACCCAGGTCGCTACCCGCATAGTTGACGGTAGGCACATGGGCATCAGGGTGAAGCAGTTGTACCTTAATCATTTGCCGACGTGCTCTCGTGATTTATTTTGCGGTGTTGGATGCCGATTGTTTCTTCTGTTTGGCCCAGCGGCGCTTCTGTGCATCTGCAATCCGCTTGCGAGCTTCGGGACTCAGGTGACGCTTTTTGCGGGCTCCGGAAAAGCCTTCGGAAACAAACAACTTACTTCCGTTAGGACCCTGCAGTAGGGAGCGCACTTTTTCCAGACGGCTGATTTCTTCATCAATCGCAGCAACTATTTCTTCTCTTGTCATTTTCTGTCCTTACTCATGTCGGTAAAGTATTGCAATTTTGGTTGAACGGGGAACTGCTATCTATATTAGCGAACCCTCTCACTTTTATGACTATGAGCCGCGATTTGGAGTAAAAGTTGGTTGCGGTGACTCAAGATTTGCGGCCCGGCAGTTAATAAGTGCAGGGTATGCCAAATTGGAACGTTTACACGGAATTTGCAGCCTTTTCTCGGTCTTGTAAACTTGTTTCATCTTTTGCATAGCATGATGATGGCGTGTTCACCCAACTACGTGCCATTAAGCCCCGCAAGCTAGCCGCTGCTCCGGCTTCCGGCTCATTGGACCTGTTTGGTCCCTCTTTCGGCCCGGGTACGGACCTTTTACCACCCCATCCAGCGCCTCAAGTCTATCTTGAACTGTCGAAGTACCGAATCCGCCTGGCTACATCGGAAGCGGAACGCGAAGCCGCGTGCCGGCTTCGCTTCAAGGTCTTTAACCTGGAGCTGGGTGAAGGTCTGATGACATCTTACTCGACAGGTCTGGATAAAGATCGCTTCGACTATGTATGTGACCACCTAATTGTAGAAGACAGTACATCTGGAACAGTCGTCGGCACTTATCGCATGCAATCGGGTAGCGACGCGGGCAAGCGCCTTGGATTTTACAGCGCGCAGGAGTTTGATTTTGCTCCTTACGAACAGGTGCGCGATCAGGTGCTTGAGTTAGGGCGCGCTTCCATCGACCGTAACCACCGTTCGAGCGAAGTCCTCACACTGTTGTGGCGGGGCATCACCCAATATTGCAGATTCTACGGACTGCGCTATCTTATCGGCTGCTCGTCACTTAACTCGCAGAACCCGGCCGAGGGGTGGGCAGTCTATGAGCAGTTATCCCCCTTTCTGGCTCCCCCGGAATTTTGCACGCAGCCGACCGAGGCCTACCTGTTGCCGCGCAGCTCCGGTCAACCGCAAAATTCGTCGAGGATTCCGAGGCTCCTGAAGACGTATATTGGTGTGGGCGCGCGTATATGCGGAGAGCCTGCGTGGGACCGGGAATTCGGAACAATCGATTTCCTCACGCTGCTTGATCTGCAACAGATGTCGCCCGCTGCGAGGAACCGATTCCTACTGGACGAAGCACATTAGCGAGCTTTTTCCGCGGCAGATGGCGTTTTACTCTTCTCCTGCTCACGCTTCTGCAGCTCCAGGTGCGCTTCGCATGGCTGCGTCTGCGCAAGCCGCGATTGACGATGGAGGAGCGGGCAGAATGGCTGCAGGCAGCGTGCGTCCTGGTGCTGCGCCGCCTCGCGATTTCTCTTTCTGTGCAGGGTCCGGCGCCCAGGTCTGGACTCATCGTTTCCAATCACCTCAGCTATCTTGATATTTTGTTGTACGCTGCCTCCACGCCGTGCATCTTCGTCTCCAAGGCAGAGGTGCGCCGCTGGCCCGGTTTCGGTCGGCTGGCGCAATATGGCGGGACGATCTTCATCGAGCGGGGCAGCCGCACAAGCGCGGCTGAAACCGCAATGCATATGGAGTACGCTCTGCGCTCCGGGGTTACGGTGATGCTTTTTCCGGAAGGTACCAGCACCGACGGCACAACGCTGCTGCCTTTCCATTCCTTTCTTTTTGAGCCCGCGATCGAGGCCGAATCTCGCGTGACCTCGGCTGCGGTGAGCTACCAGGCCGAGGGCGCGGAAGAGCGAGACCTCTGTTACTACGGTGACATTCGCTTCAAGCGGCACCTGCTCGAGACGATAGGGCGCAAGGCGGTGGTTGGCCGGGTCCGCTTCGATGCTAAACCGCGCATCTATACCAGTCGGAAGCAGGCCGCCAACGACACATGGGAGCGCGTAGCGCGTCTGCGTCTGGGCGCAAGCATGGAGACACCGCGAGAATCGTTGCGGAGAACCAGTTTCGCCGGCGAGGCCCGATAGGCACTGTCCCCCAGGCCAGATTCCCGGCGCGAGACGAAAAAGTAGGCTATTGACGATCTCGGGTAAATGTTTTCTCATGCCTTGGTAGACAATTTCCCAACACACCTGCAAAGACCATTACCGAGGGAAAAATATGCAACGACGCGATTTCCTGAAGACCAGTGCTCTGGCCGCTTCAGCCTGCTTCCTCTCCCGCACACGCGCACTGGCGGCCACAGGGGATGCCCACATCGAAGTCCTGCTGGATGAGCCGGTTGCAACCATCGCCCCGGAGATTTATGGCCACTTTACCGAGCATCTCGGCGGCGTAATTTACGACGGCGTATGGGTCGGCGAGAAGTCGAGCATTCCCAATGTAAACGGCATTCGCAGGGAACTGGTTGAGAGGCTGAAAGCGATCAATGCCCCAGTCATCCGCTGGCCCGGCGGATGCTTTGCCGACAGCTACGATTGGAAGGACGGCATCGGCCCGCGCGATCAGCGCCCTCGCCGCACAAATTTCTGGGTCGATGACTCGCAGGCGCGCAAACTGGCGAACGATTCCGTGCAGAAGTTCGAGCCGAACACCTTCGGCACCAGCGAGTTTGTCCAATTCTGCAAACTGAGCAACGCCGAGCCGTACGTGGCGGCAAACCTGCGCAGCCTGCCGGCGCTGTCATTCGATCAGTGGGTGGAATACTGCAACTCACCTGCACACAGCACCACCTATGCGGATATCCGCGCCGCGTCGGGTTCGCCTGAGCCGTACAACGTACGCTATTGGGGCATCGGCAATGAGAGCTGGGGCTGCGGCGGAACCTTTACGCCCGAGGAATATTCCAATGAATACCGGCGCTACACGGCGTGGGTTCCGAGATACGGTGTGGATCTTCGGTTCGTCGCCTCAGGGCCGAACCAGAATGACGTCGACTGGACGACACAGTTCTTCGAGGACATTCTGCATCGCCGTCCCATTCCCCCACCCTTTGGGTGGTCCATGCATAACTATACGAATGCGCTCGAAGCATTGAAGTTCAACGATCAGGATGCGTACTCGCTCTTCTATCAGGGAACATCGACCGAACAGATCATCCAGAACATGTGGACCGCAATGGGCGTCTTTGATCGCGAGCATCGGACACGGCTGGTCGTAGACGAGTACGGCCCATGGTATGGAGTTGGAACCGAAGTGGACCCCACCCATATCTTCGGGCAGCAGATTACGATGCGCGATGCGATTGTGACCGCCTTCACCCTCGATATCTTCAACCGCCATGCGGAGAAGGTTTGCATGGCGAACTGCGCGCAGCTCATCAACTGCATCGATTCACTCTTTCTCGCCCATGAAGACAAGTTCATCGTCACGCCTAACTTCAACGTGTTTGAGATGTACGCGTCGCATCAGGGGGCGAAAGCGGTGCGCACGGAGATCTCCGCGCCTTCGATTGGCTTTACCGATCTGGTGAAACCGGATCGCTGGGGGCCGCCGCGTGGCGGCGAAAGCTCCGTACAGCGCAGCCTTGCGGGGTTGATGGGTTCGGCATCGGTGAACGGAAAGCAAGTGACACTCACAGTCGTCAACCCGCACCTTACCGAGGCGCGGGAGGCCCAGACTGTCATCCGTGGCGGTAGTGTTGCTGCTGTGGCTGCGACTGTGCTGGCGGCGTCCGATATCCACGCGCACAATACCTTTGAACAGCCGAATGCTGTGTCTTCGAAATCGGCGCAGGCAACTGCAAACGGCTCGACGGTGAGCTTTACCTTCCCACCGATGTCAGTCACGAAGCTGGCGATTGCTCTGACTTAACTCTGAAGGCGGATGTGTGCCTGTTCCTTCGAAGTCAGTTCGGCATTTCTTGCCTGGCATACACCCGCACGTAATCTACCAGCATCTCCTGTGGGAATCTGCTTGTCGCATCTGGCGGACCAGGCCAGTCGCCGCCAACGGCAAGATTCAAAATGAAGAAAAACTTTCCTGCATCGAAGGGCCAGACGGCACCGTGCGGAAGGCTCGACGGCGTAAACGTTGCATAAATATTTGTTGGGGTATCGACGTAATATTGAATTTTCCGCGGCGACCAGATGAGCCCAAAGGTATGGAAGTCATCGCCGAATGCCCGATTGTCCGGCAGTGTATAGGGTAGCCCCATGACATCGCCGATGAAGCCAGTTCCATGAATGGATCCGTGAATCGTGCCTGGCTGTTTACCGATGTTCTCCATGATGTCCAGTTCGCCGGATGCCGGCCACTGGACATCATGGATATTGTCGCCAAGCATCCAGAAAGCGGGCCAGAATCCCTGGCCTTTCGGAATTTTGATGCGCGCTTCGATGCGTCCATATTGAAAGCTTTGCAGTCCCTGCGACGTCAGGCGTGCTGAAGTGTAATGCCCCTGGCCACCGCGGCGCGCCACAAGATGCAGGAAGCCATCTTTGCCGATGAAAGCATTGGGATGCGCAGGATCGCACAGCGGCTGAGTTGAATCGTAACCGCAGTACGTTTCCAGTTCATGATTGCCCCAGCCGCTGGAGCCTGTTTCAAATTTCCAGTTTGCAGCGTTGGGCGGAGACGAGGAAGCAGAGTCATTGAATTCGTCGCTCCAGATAAGTTGTTCTGTAAATTGTCCGGAGCGCTCTTGCGCATGCGAGATTCCCGAGAGAACTGTAAATATGGCGCTTAGAACCACCAGCCAGCTGTTGCGCGTCATTTCTTTTGGGTCCTCGGCGAAAGCATCCGCTGCTCCCGCAAGATAGTTCATCGAATACGCTGAAAACCGTATCATATATGTATGCTTGTCGAGTTTGCAGCAGAGAATATCGTCAGAGAGGAATCGATTGCAGCTCTGGTAGATCGCTTCTACACGCGCGTCCGACAGGATGAGGTTCTAGGTCCCGTCTTTGCGGAGAAGATCGGCGACGAGTGGGAGCCGCATCTTGAAACCATGCGTGCCTTCTGGTCTTCACTGATGCTTGCAAGCGGGCGCTATAAAGGCAATCCAATGGTGAAACACCTGCTGTTGATGCCGCGTATCGGCTCGCAGCATTTTGAGCGCTGGCTCGAGATCTGGAAGCGGACGGCAGCAGAACTGTTTCCACCAGCAACTGCGGCCATCTTCGTGAGCAAGGCCGAGAGTATGGCGGAGCGGCTGCTGGGAACCATCGATCAGCACCATGCATCGCTGGCGGTGAATCTGATTTAAAGCCTCAGGCCGCACGACTCATAAATGCGGCTCATCCATTCCATATCGCGTAGGCCCTCTTCGCCCGCCGTCTTCGGCGTCTGGTTCTGCAGAATGCACTGGCTGAAGTAGTCGCCCATGCGCGCAAATTGCAAAGGGTCCTTCGCCGGATTCGGCTCATCGAGGCTGGTCTTATCGCTAAACTCAGCTTTAAGGTGCTGACCCTGGTAACCGAAGGCAGGCTGCACATCGAGCACGCCCTTCGATCCATGCACGCGATAGCAGCCGTCCATGTTGGCGCCGTAGGTCGTGTTGCAACTGGCGACAATCCCGGAGGGAAACTTCATCGTCCAGGAGAGATTTTCCTCCACCTCGTCGAAGCGCCCATCGTGGTCGATCACAGACCAGTAGCCCTTCACATCCTCCGGCTCTTCGCCCGTGAGATAGCGGCATGCATTCAGCGAATAAACTCCCACATCGAGCAGCGGACCGCCGCCGGCTAGTTTTTTGTTCAAACGCCATTCGCCCGGCCTGATGTTGAATCCATTTGCGCTCTCAATCGCCTGCACCGTGCCGAGTCTGCCCTGGCGAATCAGCTCGATCGCCCGCAGATTCGTCGGCTCGTACTGGCAGCGGTAGGCGATCAGCAACTTTACATTCGCTTGCTTGCAGGCATCGATCATCGCGTTCGCGTCGGCAACGCTGGTCGCCATTGGCTTCTCGCACAGCACATGTTTTCCGGCCTTGGCTGCCCGTATTGTGTATTCAGCGTGCATGCTATTGGGCAGCGCGATATAAACGGCGTCGACCCCTTTGTTATGGCGAATTTCGTCATAATTTTCATAGCTGTAGATCGAATCTTCCGGAACGCCATATTGCGCCGCCATCTTGTGCGCCTTATCGGGATGCCCGCTTACGATTCCCGTGATCTTCGACTGGCTCGACTGCGCCATCGCCGGCATAAAGTGCTCCATGGAGATGCGCCCCAGCCCTACAATGCAGTACCCGATCGGGCGATCCGTTGATTGTGCGTTGTGTTTCTGTGCGTTGAGCGCGGGCAGAGCATGCGATAAAAGGCTTGCCCCTGCAAGAATATGAAATTCGCGACGGTTCAGATGCATGCCCTGTCTCCTCAGTCGGCTATAGGTTAGATCATCTCAGATCAGGCTTTTCGTAACCGGAAAGATGGATCGGGCGACAATGGCTCGCTTTCTGTCCCTCCCGCTCCCGTGATTAGATAGATGGCATGGGTATCGCAACGGAAAAGCTGCGCTTGAGCGAGATCTCTCCGCGCATCATGCAATCGGAGATCCGCTCCATGACGGTCGAGTGCGACCGGATCGGCGGGGTGAACCTCGCGCAGGGTGTCTGCGACACTGAGGTGCCGTCTGCCGTCGTCGAAAACGCGATCCAGGCCATTCATGATGGTCACAATATTTACACACGCCTCGATGGAATTACGCCGCTGCGTCAGGCCATCGCCCGCAAGCTTGCGCACTACAACGGCATCAACGTTGATCCTGAATCCGAGGTGCTCGTCACCTCAGGCGCAACCGGCGCGCTGTATGCGACATGCCTCGCTCTCCTCGATCCCGGCGACGAAGTGGTGCTCTTCGAGCCCTTCTATGGCTACCATGTCAACACTCTGCTGAGCCTGCGCATACAGCCGAAGCCCGTTCCGCTGGCCATGCACACCTGGGAGATCGACTTTGACGCGCTGCGCTCTGCGATCACGCCGCGCACCCGCGCCATCATCGTCAATTCGCCGTCGAACCCTTGCGGCAAAGTCTTCACGCGCGCGGAACTGGAACAGATTGCTGCCCTGGCTGAAGAGCACGACCTCTTCATTCTGACCGATGAGATTTACGAATACTTTTTGTTCGACGGTGCAGAGCATGTATCGCCCGGGTCGCTGCCCGGAATGGCGGAACGGACCATCACCATCTCCGGCCTGTCGAAAACCTTCAGCATCACCGGATGGCGCATCGGCTATCTCGCGGGAGATAAGCGCTGGCTCGGCTCTATCGGGTATTTTCACGATCTCACTTACGTCTGCGCGCCGTCGCCCTTTCAATATGGGTCTTCAGCAGGACTGGTGGAATTGACCGACACCTTTTATGCGGAGATGGCCACCGAATATCAGGCCAAGCGCGACCTGCTCTGCGGCGCTCTCCAGGATGCCGGTTTCACGCCGTCGATTCCTCGCGGCGCATACTACGTGCTGGCCGACGTCAGCGCCGTGCCGGGAGCAACGGCGCGCGAAAAAGCCCGCAATCTGCTCAAGGAAACTGGAGTGGCGGCGGTAGCAGGCACCGCGTTCTTCTTCACCGGAGGACGCGGCGAAGACATTCTGCGTTTCTGCTTTGCCAAGCGAGACGAAGACCTGCAGCGTGCCTGCGATCTTCTGCGTAGCTATCGGAGCTGAAAAACCTGGGTGCCACCCACTACTTCGCTCAAGTCGTCGACGTTGGGCTTGCCGAACAGCGAGGTGTGGGGAGTCCACGCTCATCACTAAAAATTGTCATCCTGAGCGGAGCGCAAAGCGCGCAGTCGAAGGACCTGCTTTTTTCTAACCGTTGGAAGAACCCAGAAGAATCCAGATGGAAAACGCGATTCCCAAGCGATATAAGCCGGAAGTGTATCACCGCATCTGAAATTCCGGCGACCCGAGGATAAGCGCCGTCATCGTATCCAGAACCTGACCCGCATCCTGCTGCCCGGCCTGAGCTAGTTGATTGTCGATGACACTGTTCGTCTTCGCGGAAACATCGCCTGCAATCAGCAACTGTTCCATCAGTTCCAATGCTTCCTGCTGTCCTCCCGGATAGCCCGATTTCTGCTCCAGCATGACTGGCTCGGCCACTGGCCTGCGATGCAGGGAATCAGCCGGAGCCGCGGGCCGCGACAGCAATCCGGCGGCCAGCAGATGAGGAGCGTCGAACTTTATGCCGCCAAGCTTGCTCGTGGCCAGATCCATTGAAAAGTTCAGACGGTCAACGAGTGCTGCCGAGTTCATCCAATGATCTGCCGTCACCGGATAGCCGGTCGGCGGCTGCATTTGATACAGCGGTTCGCCCATCCGCGCGAGCGTGCTCGTCAAAGCTCCCGGGTTGGTCGGGTTCGTGTCGGTTGCGCGAAAGGCCGAGGCCACGAATTCGAGCGGCGTTTTCATCTTGGTGCGATAGTTTGCCCGCGACCAGAACTCCCGCGAGTTCACCATGCTGCGAAGCACCTGCGTTATGTCTCCATCAGTGGAGAGATAGGTTTGCGCCATACGATCCACCAGCGCGGGTGGCGGATCGTCGGCAACGAAACGCTGAGCTAATTTGTAACTAATAAAGTGCGCAGTCTGCGGCTGCGCCGCAAGCCAGCGAAGTGCCTGTACGCCTTCATTGAATCCGTCTTCCTTCACCGTCTGCCCGAACCACTTTTTTGTGCCCGGCTCATGCCGGCGCGGGTCAAAGACGAACGGGCCGCCAAGCTCAGGATGGTCGATCGTCCAGCCCGTCATGATTTTTGCGAGGTTGGTCACATCAGCCTGTGTATAGCCGCCGTTCACGCTGACGGTATGCAGTTCCATTACTTCGCGACCATAGTTCTCATTCAAGCCGCGGTCCGCCTGCTTTGGATTCGCTTTCTGCCGATTCGCGGCAAGTGAATCTGGCCCAATGCTGGTCCGGTTATCGAGATAGTCGAGCATTGCCGGGTGCTCGGCCGTAGCCAGCAGCAGGTCTCCAAACTT
Source organism: Alloacidobacterium sp. (assembly GCA_035482895.1). GTDB lineage: Bacteria > Acidobacteriota > Terriglobia > Terriglobales > Acidobacteriaceae > Alloacidobacterium. The sequence goes on from DATHQH010000227.1 coordinate 33,680, forward strand.
GCCCAGCGCATGTTCGCGGATCACATTGCGCTCGTAGTCGGCCAGATAATACGTCTCAATCGGGTTCTTGTGCAGAAAGACATTGAAGTGGTTGAACCAGAAATCCGTCATCACCTCCTGCAGCTGCCGTTCGCTCAGGATGGCGCGGAGAATTTTTGCCTGCTGCAACTCATTCTGCGCCACGCCAATACCCGCCGCGCCGCCGCCCATCATCTGGAAAAGCTCACGCTCACGTGGGTTGAAATCATTCATCAGCATGCCGCGCTGCGGGTCGGCAACGCGGCGGCAGAGGATCATGCGCTGCTCCACCGGCAAACGCATGATCGCCTGCATGCGCAGATTTTTCGAGTAGCCGAGAATCTGCTCGGCCAGCATCTGCGCCGTGGGTCCTGATTGTTGGTCGTCGTCCATGTCGATCGGCGGCGGAGCCTGCATCGCGGCAGCTTGAGCCTGAGCCGTGACCGGACCTTGAGTCTGGGTCGCCACCGTCTGAGTTGTCGTCGCAGCGTCCTTCGCCTGCTTCCGCTTGTACCGCTCCAGCATCACCTCGTAAGCGCCTGCCAGCATGGGGTCCTGCGGCGTCGGCAGCTTGCCCGCTGCAATCTGTCGAATCACTCCACCATCCGGAAAATTCATCGCCACCTGCGGCGGCGGCATTGTCAGAGACGGATAAGCCGTCAGCCGTTTTTCAAGTTCCGTATCCGGAATCGATTCAGGCTGCAGCTGCAGATCAAACCACGCTTCCCACCCTGATTTCGTGATGGCGGCAACATCGCCGGGACGCGGGCCAAAGGTGAAGCGGTCGAGAATCTGTTGCGCACGCTCTTCGTTTGTGAGCGGCGGCTCGACTGGCTCCGTCTTTGCCGGGGCCTTATGGTGTGCGGCTTGATGCGTGACGCTTTGCGCAACGGCTACGACCGGAAGCAGGCAAACCGCCGCAAATTTTAGGACGGCAGAGGCACGAACCATCACCAACTCCTGACAGTCCATACAACCCCTCTTTTCGCGCTAGAGTTGCGCTGGCTGCGCCGCGGCTGGTTTTGGCCGGGAACGGCGAGAGAAGTAGCTGAGCACGGGACGCGCCAGAAGCAGAATTGCCAGCACCACGGTGATGGTAAGCGGCGTGCGGACACCCGACTTCACGCCCCACCAATAGTGCACAACTCCCGCGATGGCAGCGAGATAGACCAGCCGATGTAACGACTGCCAGCGTTTGCCGCCGAGTTTGCGGATCGACCAGGTCGTCGATGTCAGCGCCAAAGGAACCAGCAGCAGCCATGCCGTGACCCCCGCCGTGATGAATCGCCGCCGGCTGACGTCATTGACAATAGCGCTCCAGCTGAAGGCGGAGTAGAGCCAGACATAAGTCAGCAAGTGCAGACAGGCATAGAAGAAGGCGTAAAGCCCCAGCATGCGGCGAAAACGGATAAGCCAGCTCAGCTTGGGAATCAGTCGCCGTACCGGCGTGATGGCAAGCGAGAGAACCAGCAGGCGCAAGGTTCCTTTGCCGGTAAAAAACGTGACGAAGGCGATGGGATCGGCGCCTAGCGCGTCGGGAGTTGAGGTGCTCGCACGCCAGAAACTCCATACGAGCCACGCAACCGGCGCGAAGCACGCAATGTGCACCATGGCTTTGAGAAAGACGATTGAACGGTTCGACATCAGTAGTATTTACGCAAATCCATGCCATTGTAGAGGCTGGCTACCTGGTCGCCATAGCCGTTGAACATCAGCGTCTGGCGGCGCTGCTTCAAAATCGGCTCGCCGATGCGGCGTTCATATTTCTGGCTCCAGCGTGGATGGTCGACGTTGGGATTCACGTTCGAATAGAAGCCGTATTCGTTCGGCGCCTGATCGTTCCATGCGGTGTGCGGTTGCTTGTCCACAAAACGGACTTTCACAATCGACTTGGCGGATTTAAATCCGTACTTCCAGGGCACCACGATGCGGACCGGCGCGCCATCCTGGTTTGGCAACGTCTCGCCATACAAGCCGAAGGTCAACAGTGTGAGCGGGTTCATGGCTTCATCCATGCGCAGCCCTTCGGAGTAAGGCCAGTTGATCGAAGACTGGCTGAGTCCCGGCATTTGCTTGCGATCAGCGAGTGTTAAAAACTGCACAAATTTCGCATTGCCCAGCGGTTCGCATTCCTTGATGAACTCGGAAAGCGAGTAGCCAACCCACGGAATCACCATACTCCACGCTTCGACGCAGCGATGACGGTACACGCGCTCTTCCTGAGGACGCAGCTTCAGCAGCGTATCGATGTCGAAGGTCTTCGGCTTTTTCACCAGGCCTTCTACGGTCACGGTCCAGGGGCGCGTCTGTAATCGCCCGGCATTTTTCGCCGGGTCACCTTTCTCCACACCGAATTCGTAAAAGTTGTTGTAGTTGGTGATGTATTGATACGGCGTAAGATCTTCACCCGTCGTTGAAAGCGGACTCTTCACCGTATCGAGCTTCGTTCCGGCCTGTACGCTGGTCCCAGGCTCAAGAATTCGCGTGATGCGGTCTCCAGCGAACGCTGCTACCCCTGTGACTGCAGCCGCAGCTATGAACTTCCGGCGGTTGAGATAAGCAGACTTGGGAGTAATTTCAGAAGAGGGAATATCGCTTGGTTTCCCGATCAGCATCGCTGTGTGCACCGCTTTCTATCTACAGATTAGAGTACGCTTCATCGTCTGATGTAGATGTCTCCAAAAAAACATCACTTGCATCTATGTGAAAAACAGATATTTTTGCATTAAAGAAAACATCACATTGTGTGACTCACAGGAGCAGCAAATGGTTACAGACAGGCCGCAAGATTGGCAAAAGCTTTCCGCGCAGGAGAATGACCGGATGCGGCAGGCCTCGGAATTATTGCTGCAGGCGCGCCGCGAGACGCAGCCGATTGAGAGTCTCCCCGAAGCCCTGCGCCCGCATACCCTCGACGAGGCTTATGCGATACAGGACATCATTGCCAGCGCTCTCGGCCCGGTTGGCGGATGGAAGGTCGGTGCGCTCTCTCCTGACGCGACGCCCGCGTATGCACCCATGCCCCTGCTGGGCGGCTTCGCAGCCAGCGGCCAGACTTTGAGCGAGTCCTACCGCCGCTACCGTGGCGTGGAAGCCGAAATCGCCTTCCAACTTGGCAAAGATTTGCCGGTCCGCGAGCAGGCATACTCGCGCGAAGAGGTCGTCGCCGCGATTGCCAGCGCGCACCCTGCCATTGAGTTGATGGAGACAGGATTCCTCGATCCGGATAAAGTAGATCGCTTGTCGATGATTGGCGACTTACAGATGAACGGCGGCTTCGCCTACGGCGCTGCTTTGGAAAATTGGCAGAGTGCCGATCTTGCCCAGGAATCCGTCGTCATGACCATCGACGGCGTCATGCGCTTTGAGGGCACAGCGTCCAACCCCGCGGGTACTGACCTTGTGAGGCTCGTCACATGGCTGGCGAACGAAGGGCAGCACCGCACTGCCGGACTGAAGGCTGGCGATTGGATCACGACAGGAAGCTGGTGCGGCAAGTTTCTTGCAAGCGCTGGTTCTGAAGTGCAGGTAAAATTTTCAACTTTCGGAACCGTGCAGCTTTACTTCGCCTGAGGCGCGAAGGGCCACTCGCGCCGTCGATAGGCCCGCGTGAAATACAAGATGCTTCCGCTGGCCGCAATCACGCCCGCATAGACAAATTCGCGCGACGCATCCGGCCGCGAAAACAGGATGAAAAGAAATCCCGCCAGCGCAACGAGCGGCGGCAGGGGATAGAGCCACACGCGAAAAGGCCGTGGCATCTCCGGCCGCCGTACGCGCAGCAAAATGATGCCGATCTGCTGCAGGACATATTGCAGCAGAATACGAATCGCAACCAGTGCCGCGATCACGTGCGACAGGTCGAAGAAACAAAAAACCGCCGCGACCACCCCGAGAGCCATCAGCGAGACATGAGGAAAGCCATGCTTGGGATGCAGCTTCGCGAAGGCGCGGAAGTAGTTGCCGTCGAGCGCTGCGGCATAGGGCGCGCGCGAATAGCCCAGCAGCAGGGAAAAGACTGACGAAAAGGCTGTCCACATCACCAGCGCCGCCAGAATGCGCGCAGCCGTCTGTCCAAACGTCCGCTGCATCAGCACAGCCACCACCGCGTAGTGCCCGTCGCCGCCTTTCACCAGCTCCTGCCACGGAATCACGCCGAGCACGCTGATATTCATCAGCAGGTAGAGCGCAGCCACCACGGCAATCGAGATCAAAATCGCGCGCGGAATCGTGCGCCCCGGCTCGCGCACCTCGCCGCCGAGAAAGCAGACCGTGTAGTAGCCCCAATAGTCGTATGTGGCAATCAGCGTTGCCGCGCCCAGCCCCTGAAAGAAGGCCGGTGTAAGAGAAAATGCTCCGGCGGGCATCGCCAGCTGCGACGCATGAAAATGCGTGACCCCTGCAAGAATCACCGATCCGATGGTGAGCAGGACGCCCGCCCACAAGATCCACGCCAGACGGGTAATCGTGCTCAGGTTGCGATACAGCAGCGCAAGAATCGAAAGGCAGGTCACCGCAGCCAACAGGCTCGTGTAATGCAGATGCGGAAAGCTCCGCACCGGCGTGCCGAGCCCAGGCCACAGATACGCAGCATACTGTGCAAGCCCAATGCAGCCGGAGGCAATCGACAGCGGCGCGCTGAAGCCGAGCTGCCAGATGTAGAGAAAGGATGCCCAGCGGCCCGCGCCTTCACGCCCGTAAATCTCCCGCAGAAAGGCATAAGAGCCACCCGCTTCCGGCATCGCCGCGCCCAGTTCGGCCCACACCAGCCCATCGCACACCGCAATCAGCGCGCCGAGTATCCAGCCCAGCATGGCCTGCGGTCCGCCCATCGCCACCACCACGAGCGGCAGTGTAATGAACGGACCCACGCCGATCATGTTCATCATGTTCAGCGAGATTGCGTTGCCCAGGCCTACCTGGCGTTTCAGTTGCGACGGCATGCTTCGATCATCATCTAAAGGAACTAAGGTCGGAGTTTTGGGGAGGCACGGCTTTAGCCGTGCCGTAAATGCAGCAGGTCGTATTCCCCACCGCATAAACAAATCAAACAGCCAGTGGATTGTACACTGAGCTTAGAGCCTGTTATGAATTTCAGGGCGAGAGGCGACGGGAGCAAATTTTGCCCAGGTCGCGGAACGAGGAGAGACAGATACCGGGTGTATCTTAGCGACGAGCGACAAAGAGCTGGGCAAAATTGGCTCCGTCCCTTCGGGTTGCGGGAAAAATCAGGCCATACTTCGTTGTCGTCCTCGACGGTGGTCCCGCCACAGCCCTCGGACTCCGCCTTGTCTGGCCTGATTTTTGCCGGCAACGCCGCTCGCCCTGAAGTTCATAACAGGCTCTAACCCTTGCAATTCCGGAGACCAGACAACTCGATGCCGCTCGCCAGCCGACGACTCAAGCTGATCGCTACACTCGCGTTTACCGCTGCCGCCGTCGCGCAGGCGCAGTCGATTCCCTGGGCCACGCAGATTGCCGCCTCCCCGGACGCGCAGACGCTGCCGGAAGATCGCGGCGCCGACGGCCTATGGCAGACGCTGCGCAAGCTGCACACGCGGGCGAGCGTCATGATGATCGTCGCCCATCCCGATGACGAAGACGGCGGCATGCTCACGCTCGAATCGCGCGGAGCCGGTGCCCGCGTGGCCATGCTTACGCTCACGCGTGGCGAGGGCGGCCAGAACGCCATGTCCGGCGAAACTTACGATGCGCTCGGCCTCATCCGCACCAATGAGCTGCTGCGCGCCGACGAATTCAGCGGCACCGAACAATACTGGACGCGCGTTGCCGACTACGGGTTTTCCAAGACCATCGATGAGGCCTTCGAGCAATGGGGCCATGATCGCGTGCTCTACGATGTTGTGCGGGCCGTGCGTCTGAACCGGCCTCTCGTCATCACCTCTGTCTTCACCGGCAACGTCACCGACGGCCACGGCCATCACCAGGTCTCCGGCGAAATGGCGCAGGAAGCCTTCAAGGCGGCGGGTGATCCGAATGTCTTTCCCGATCAGATTGCCGCCGGCTTGCGGCCCTGGTCGCCGTTAAAGGTCTATGCGCGTGTGCCGGGCTTCTCCATCAACGGCAAGACAATGTTCGACTACGCCACCGGCAAGTCGTCTCCCCTCCATCTTCGCGACTACGTGAACGATCGGTGGATGGACAGCGTTCCGGCAACCAACGTCGAGATCCCGGAAGGCACCTTCGACCCCGCGCTTGGGCGCTCCTACTTACAGATGGCGCGCGAGGGCTGGAGCGAGCAGAAATCGCAGAATGGCGGAGGCAATCCGCCGCTGCCGGGGCCCTTCGATGTCTCCTATCACCGGTATGGCTCGCTCGTCTCGACGACGGATCATGAGTCCTCCTTCTTTGACGGCATCGATGTATCGCTCGCAGGGATCGCAACCCTCGCACATGGCGATACGCAGTTCCTCAAAGATGGCCTCCGCGAGATCGACCGTTACGTCACGCGTGCGCTCTACGCATACATTCCTTCCGACCCGTCGAAGATCGTTCCCGATCTGCGCGACGGCTTTCTCAAAACGAAGCAGCTAATCGACGCCGTCAACGCCAGTGCACTCAGCGCCGATGACAAAGCGAATGTCAATCACGAATTGCAGATCAAGCTTGCCCAGTTCAATACCGCCCTCGCCCAGGCCCTCGGCCTTCAGATCAATGCGCTCGTAACGCCGCGGCTTGAATCCGACCGCAATCCGTTCTTCGGGCAGGCAGCCGATATGACCTTTCTGCATGCAACCCCCGGCATGGGCTTCAACGTACGGCTGCATGTCACCAGTGCCGAGCCCTGGACAGCGGGCGGAAAGCTGCGGCTGGTGCGCACCTGGCTCGTCACTCCTGAGGATGAGAAATGGCCGGTCGAGCGCCAGGGTGGCCCCGCGACAAATGCCTCCGGCGACTCAGATGCCGATATGCTCTTCAAGGTCGAAGTGCCGAGCCACGCCGCGCCCACGCGTCCTTACTACAGCCGTCCTTCGATCGAGCAGCCCTATTACAACATCAACGACCCGCGCTGGCTGAACCGCTCCTTTGCCCCCTATCCCGTTGAGGGTTGGGCGGAGTTCAACTACGACGGTGTGCCCATTCGCGTAGGCCAGGTCGTGCAGACGGTCCACTATGTGCATGGACTCGGCGCTGTCTATCAGCCGCTTGTGGTGCTGCCGCAGGTCTCTGTCAGCATCGGTTCGGGTGCGGGCGTTGTTCCGCTGGGAAGCCAGTCCTTTCCGCTCACCGTCTCGCTCGAGAACGAGCAGCAAAGTGCTGCCGACGGCGAGTTGCGACTCGAACTGCCCGATGGCTGGACAGCCGAACCCGCATCGGAAAAATTCCACCTGCCGGCAAATGATCCTGCCACGGTTACATTTACCGTGCACCCGTCTTCATTGAGCGCTGCGAACCCCACGATGAGCGACACTACCTATCCCATCAAGGCCGTCGCGCGCATCGGCAACTACGAATTCAGCGAGGGCGTGCAAACGGTCGGCTACCCTGGCGTGCGGCCTTATTACTATTACCATCCGGCAACCTACCGCGCGCATGGCGTCGATGTGAAGGTCGCGCCGGGACTGAACGTCGGTTACGTCATGGGTACAGGCGATGAGGTGCCGCAGGCACTCGCACAGATCGGCGTGCAACCGCATCTGCTCACGGCAGACGAAGTCCTGCACGGCGACCTGAGCAAGTACAACGCCATCGTTCTCGGCATCCGCACCTATGCGGCGCGGCCTGAGCTGGCAGCCGCAAATGGCCGCCTGCTCGATTACGTTCGGAGCGGTGGCACAGTCATCGTGCAGTACAACAGCCCTGAGTACGACCACAACTTCGGCCCATTCCCATACACGCTCGGACGGTCGCCGGAGAAAGTAGTCGATGAGAAATCCAAAGTCACGATTCTTACCCCAAATCACCCGCTGCTCACATGGCCCAACCGCATCACCGAAGCCGATTTCAACGGATGGGTCGAGGAGCGCGGTCACTCGTTCATGGAATCGTGGGACCCGCGCTACACAGCGCTGACCGAGACACACGATCCCGGCCAGGACCCGCAAAAAGGCGGCCTGCTCTACGCCCGCTACGGCAAGGGCGCGTATATCTATGTGGCCTACGCCCTCTACCGCCAGATGACGGAAGGGGTTCCCGGTGCTTCCCGGATTTTCGCGAACTTAATAAGTGCAGGCGCTGACCACAAAGCGGAAAGCATTCAGCACTGACAGGTTCAC
>DATHQH010000228.1:0-2708 GCA_035482895.1 Alloacidobacterium sp.
AGCGATTAGCAGCTCGTGTGACATGGCGCTCATCAAGCAGCACCGCGAGATGGACGAGCAGATCAAGATCGAGCTTGGTTATATGCGGATAGCGCATGACAGAAATTCTACCAATGCACAATCCGGGGGAATTATCGAGGCTCATGCTGGAGGCGATTGTAGAACCGGTGAGTCCGTTATGAGCGATGAATTGTCTGCATGGCTTTTATCGCGCATACGCATCGACGTATACGCTCCATTCGCGAAGAGGGGTTGGGGTGGTAGCTATCGATTTATCCGGTTCAACTCAGGGTCTCGATCACTCCTGATAAACGCCGTTCTCGGCAGTAATGATTCTCGATGAGTGCGAAATCGCCGAGTCACTCATCGACTCCGTACCGCTAAGCCGGCCTCTCTAAAGCGATCCGGAACTTGCGAACCGCCACCAAATCTGCCAGGGCTCGTAAGGTGGATGATGTCACGGCCGAGAATTGTATCGGCGTTCTAGCAGACATTCGGTTCTGCAGTCCGCAATTCGGAAACTGCCCCTGCTCTGAGCGTCTCCCTGACACCGCTTCGGGTCTTCGCCGCCGCCCTGCGGACATCGTGTGCTCTGCTTCGGCTCGCGCCGCCCTGCGGGTTTCGGGCCCCTCGAAAACAATCTGCAAAGAACGCAACAGATTCTTTTGGCCCTCCCCGAAAATGCACACACTCCTCCTTGGGAGGCGGAACCCTCGCATCGCTTCGCGTGATGTGTTCCGGGTGACTTCAGAGCCACGGGACCAATGGAGATTCCGACGATGAGAACCACAAGCCCAGTACGGCAGAACGGCCTTACCAACACGATCCTTCACGGCGACTGCATCGAAACCATGCACCGCATACCGACAAACAGCGTCGATTTCATTCTTACCGATCCACCATACCTTGTGAACTACCGTGACCGCACAGGCCGCTCCATTCCAAACGACGCAAACGCCGACTGGCTCAACCCCGCGATGCGGGAAGCATATAGAGTCCTCAAACAGAATCGTCTAGCCGTCATGTTTTATGGCTGGACTAGAGTCGATGAATTCTTTGAAGCGTGGCGCAGCGCAGGTTTTCAGCCTGTCGGGCATCTGGTGTTCCAGAAAAGGTACGCCTCGAAAAGCAGGTTCCTCCGCTACCAGCACGAGCAGGCATATCTGCTCGCAAAAGGCAGGCCGCCGCTGCCGAGACACCCTTTGGCCGATGTAATGGATATGCCGTATAGCGGCAACAAACTCCACCCCACGCAGAAGCCCGTAGTCGCGCTGGCCCCGCTCGTCCGCAGTTTCTCCCTTCCGGGCGATCTGGTACTCGACCCTTTTGCAGGGAGCGGAAGTTCCTGTGCTGCAGCACTACTGGCCGGCCGTAGATATCTCGGCATCGAGTTGGACGATACATACTACCGCGAAGCCACAGCGAGAATTGCGCGCGTGCAGAAGAGGATCGCCGCCAAGCGGTCCTCTCCTTCCAGCATTCCAACCAGCATTGCATGATGCCCGCGGTCCCACCGCGCCTCAAGGCGAAGCATCCATTCAAGCACTCATGATCGCGGCCTTGACCCGCAGCGGGAACCGCGGTCCTTCGCCCTGATCATGGTTGGAATGCCAGGCTGCGCGCCTGCGCGGCGCAGGTTACGGTTACGCTCGCTGCCGCGCGAACCTTAACGAAGCGCTTTCTTTCAGTGATGACAAAAATGCACTACGGCTCGAAAAACGTCATCAGGAACCCATAAAAATCGGCGCTACCTTCGCTCCAGACGTTGCAACGGGGAGTACCCACTCGCCGGAGATGCAAACGAAAGGAGCTGACAATGCAAACACCACCTCCCATCCCACGGCAGCACTTCCGGCGATTGTTTGTCCACCGCCGGAGGTGGGCCATTCCTTCGCTGATGTTCCTTGCCGCTCTCCCGGTCTATGCACAGACCCAGGGCACCGATCCGTGGGACAACGCCGTTAATGTGCTCAAAACCGCATTCACCGGGACGATTGCCCAGGGTCTCAGCCTGGTTGCCATCGTGGTCGGCGGCCTGATGTTCGCCTACGGCGAGGGCCAGTCGAAGAAGATGCTCGCCGGCATCGTCTTCGGCGTCGGCATGGCCATCGGTGCGGTCAACTTCATGGCCTGGTTGTTCCCGTCCTAAAGGCCCTCCCCGACAGACAACCAAGACAACTGGAAACAAGAGAGGAGGATACGCATGGCAGCGGGCAGTTCCCGGCAAAACAAGGTCTTCAAAGCAATGAACCGCCCGCTGACCGTGCTTGGTGCGGAACGAAGGCTGTTCTTCGTTGCACTGATTGCGGGCGGCTCGATCTTCTCGCTGTTGCACGCGTTGATAGGGGGAATTTGCCTCTTCATCGTAGGCGTCATCATCGCGCGCATCGCGACAAAACACGATGTCGAGATTCTCCGCATTCTGTTCAACTCCACCAAGTTTCGCAGGCGATATGACCCGATGAAATGGGATCCAGCCGAGATACACATCACGAGGGCCCATGCTCAAAGTTGACACCATAACGAAAGACTGGAAAGAGGCTGGCTCTTTCGCCGCGCAACTCAACCTGTTTGGCTTCTGGGACGAACACTGCTTCCTGACCAAGACAGGCGACCTGGGCGCGGTCCTCATGATTGGAGGCATCGACTATGAGAGTCTCGACTACGCCGGGCGGGACTATGCCGTCAAACGTCTCGAAGCCGCACTC
>DATHQH010000229.1:0-9761 GCA_035482895.1 Alloacidobacterium sp.
GTACTTGAAACGCGCGCATACAGCGCTCGATAGCGGCGAGTTCGACGAAGCCATCCGCGTCCTTGAGTCGGCGCTGATCGATTGCGGCGAGTCGCAGGAACTGACTTCTCTCCTTGAATTCACGCGCAAAGAGCGTCAGGAGAAACAGCGTCAGCGGCAGGTCAGCGCCATACGCGAAGAAGCACAGGCGTTGATACGGAGCGGTCAATATGAAGCTGTAGTGCAAAAGCTCGAGCCGGTCGTTGCCGCCACCAACGATGCTGGTCTGAAGGCGTTGCTCGAACAGGCGCGTCAGACGCTTCGCGAAGCCTCGCAGCGCGTGGAAGCGGTAGCCGCGCGAACGCGGGCACTTGCTGAGAGCGATCTGCAGGGCGCCCTCAGGATGCTCGACAGCCAACCGCAGGAGATACTTGCGCTCAGCCAGGTCGCCGCGTTGCGACAGGAGCTGAAAGCGAAGATCGAGGTCGAAAGCGCCATCCAGGATGCTGTCGCGCGCTCCAATGAAGCGCTGGCGAAGAAAGATTTGCATGGGGGCATGGACGCGCTCGAATCCGTCCGCCGTGCCTATGGGGAATCGCCCGTTTTGGCGCAGGCCATATCCTCCTATCAGAGCAAACGCCGCCCGGTCGCGAACGCCATGTTTGCGGAGGCGATTGAGGCAGCCCGCAAATCGCTCCTGCGCAATGAGGCGACGGTGGCTCTTGATGAATTGCGCCGTCCTGCCAACGCTCTGGAATTTGCCGACGCACAGGTGCAGGCAGACTGGAAACGTCTTGTCGAAGAAGCTACCAAGGCTGCCGGCGCAAAGGCGCGCACTGGCACCGATTCGCTGCCGATCATTGTGCAGGCCAAGCCGCGCACCGGCATCTACATTGCCATCGGCCTTGTAGCTGCAGCCGTCATCGCCGGTATTCTGCTTTTGGTATCGCGTCCGTCTGTGCCAGCATTGCCGCCCACTTATCTTGTATTGAACGGCACACCATGGGCGACAGTCCGGCAGGTCATGGATCCAAAAGGAAAGAGCATTGCGCTGCCTCCTGGAGACCTGAGCACACCGATGCGCCTGGATGGCCTCATACCGGGCACATATAAGGTCAACTTCCAGGGTCCGGACAATACGCAGCAGACGCAGAGCTGCGAGGTTTCTTCCGATCAGCATCTCTGCACGGTCAGCTTCGGCGACCCGAACATCCAGCAGTTGATGGGAGGCCGGCAATGAAACATCGCTTCTCCAATCGGCTCGCGATCCTGCTGTTCTGTCTGCTCTGCGCACCAGCCACCCTGCTCGCGGACCAGCAGGCGGACGATTACTACAAGCAATCGCAGAAAACGAATGATCCGCAAGCGGCGGTTGACCTTCTTTGCAAAGCCGCCAAGCTGGACCCACAGACCTACGGTAAAAAATGCGACGATGCGCAGCAGTATTACAACACCCGGGTCGAGAAGTTTGAGGGGTTGTACATTACCGGTAAGAGCAAGTTTGATACGAAAGATTATGTTGGCGCGATCAGCGACCTCACCAAGATCTACTTCGGCCCCCGTCATGATGACGCGCAAAAACTGATCAGTCAGGCAAACGAAATCATCAGCCATCCGCAGCCTGTCGACAATAGCGCACAGTCACTGAAAGCCGCGCAGACGGCTTATGAGAATGGTGACTTTGCCACCGCAGCAGCGAATGCCGATCTGGTGAAAGCCCCGGATTTGCAGGCTCAGGCGCAGGGGATCCGCAACAATATCAAAAACTATAACGACGCCATGCAGCAGGCGGAGGCATTTAAGGCGAGCAAGAATTATCCAGCAGCTCAGCAGAAATACAACATCGCATTGAGCATCAAGAGCAACGGACCCGGTAATCCATCCGGCAAGCTGCAGGAAATTGCCGGTCTTTTGAGCGCTGCCAAATCGTCAAACGGAAATGCGATTGCGAGTAACAAGCCAAGCCAGGACAATGCAGCTCGAATCAAGGCCGGTCTTGCGGACGCTCGTGACGACGCGGCAAAAGAGAACTGGCAAGGTGCGCTTACGGCTTACAACCAGGTACTTGCTCTCGATCCTAAACAACCGGATGCCCTGGCAGGCAAAGTCCAGGCGCAGGATGCGATGAAGAACGCAATTGCCAATGACCCCAAGGCGTTGGAAGACACTCTGGTTACCGGTATCCGCAGTTACTATGAATCGCATTTCACGGAAGCTCGCGATGCAATTTCGTTGTATCTGACGGCCGGCGGCACGCGCAGTAAGGGTGCCGCATATTTTTATCTGGGAGCCACCATGCTTTCGCAGGCTCTTGTTTCCGATCCTAAAAATAAAGACGACCACGACCGGTTGCAGCAGAATGCTCTCCAGCAGTTTCAGCAGGCAAAGCAGGAGCGCTTCAGGCCGGTTGAGAAATATGTATCACCGAAGATTCTGGCTGTATGGAACCAGAGCGGTATGTGATAGAAAATATTCGGCCAAGGCCGCTCCGCAGAAAGAATTTTTCTGATCTGCGCTGATTCGATTCTTCTGGATTCTTCACCATCTGTTGTGATATTGATTCTCCGGTCACTTTATCGCCAGTGATCGGGTTCATCAACTGCAGTTCTATCGTTCTGTCATTGGCTTTCTGTATATCCCGGTATAGCTGTTCCCCCGTGATTGCACGTTTGCGCCAGGCACAGTCAGGGATGAAGAGATGCGATATCTTGTTCGGTTTTTTGTCTGCACATGGATGCTTGGGCTTGCATGCGTTTGCGCTTTTGGGCAAACGCGCGTAGATGGGCAGGTGCAAAACGGAGACCGCTTCCACCCTGTCAGCGGAGCGACCATACAACTTGTAAACCCGGCCATTAAATTCGTTCAAACGACGAAAACTGATGATGATGGCAATTTTGAATTTCCTGTTGTCCCTCCACAGTCCGGATATCTCATCAATGTCCTCGATGCAAACGGAAAGATCATTGCCACCTCCGAGCCGTTTGATCTGAATGTCGGGCAGGCGCACACGACACTTCCTCCAATCGATATTTCTCAGGCGCTGGCTCCGCCTCCTGTGCCTGTAGTCACTCCTCCAACAGCGTCAACTACTCCACCGGCAAGCGCAGGGCAGCCAACTCCGGTTACGCCGGCAAAGCCGCCACCGCTTGCCCTTGTGACACCGCCAAAGTCTCAATCGATCCAGAACGATACGAACGTGTCCCTGAGCGCCAACATCACGCGCACACAGTTGAGCGAGCTTCCTCTCTTCAATCGCAACTTCCTGGCGCTCGGCTTGTTTCTGCCAGGAGTGCACGATGTCGATCCCGGTTCGCCTCTCGCGGGCGCCGCCTTCAGCATCTCCGGATCACGGACAACGGCTAATAACTTCCAGTTGGATAGCAACAATAATGTCGCTTCCAGTACCAATCAAGCCATACCCTTCCAGGTCAATGACTCAGTGCAGGAGTTCCGGATTGTCTATGCGAATCCCGACCTGCGCTATGGGCAGGGATCGGGCGGTGTCGTCGACGTGGTGACCAACCGTGGACAGTCAAAGGGTGGGGCATGGCATGGAACCGCTTTTGGCTACTTCAATGACGATGTCCTGAATGCCGGCACTCCTCTATCTGTCTATTCGGCTACTACATTTGCCAAGGCTGCCGCTTATGCGGGCAATACTTCCGCCGACCCGAATGAGGTGGCCGATGAGCAAATCGGCAACGCAGAAGCGGGGTTTATCTCCTACGCTCCTACTACCTACAACAGTCTTTACCGTCTTCTGACGACACTTGTCGCGCAGCCGGGACAATCGGCAGGGCTGGCAAATTGTCGCGCGACCGCCGGTTCCATCTGCACCTCAGGGGCGTTCGATGGCAATGCCGTGCTCGCGCAAAACGACAGTCACACGCAGCCATTCAACTCGAAACAGTTCGGAGGAAATATTGGGGGGCCTCTTGGAGAAAGGCTCTTTCTGTTCGGCAGCTATGAAGGCACGCTGATCAACAATCCTAATCCGATCTTCGAGCGTGTCCCCACTGCGGCAGACTTTTCAACTTCCGGCCTCAGCCTGAACGCGGGCGATGCAGCGATCGCAAACAATGTGCTCTCCCTTTTTCCCAGGCCAAATGTGCAGGGAGCGAATACGGGAACCTTCGGATTCTACAAAGGCACAGCTCCCAACTACACGAATGTTCACAATCTGCTGGTCCGGCCCGACATCGATCTTCGCTCCAAGGGCCAATTGAGCTTACGTTATGCGGGACAAATTCTCGATCAGCTGCATGACGACACATTGCCGGCGAATTCGCCCTCTGGCTATCCCGGGAATGGTGCGAACCGGCGAGCGCAGAACCAGAGTGTGGCCCTCGTTCATACGCTTGCTTTTGCCAACGGCAGGAGCGTTAACGAAGCGCGCATCAGTTTCACGCAGTATCGCGTCGATGAAGTCGCCCAGGACCGCAAGTTCTCATCTCCCGCCATACCCGGCACATCGCTGGAAACCTACGTGCTCAGTGGAGTTGACAACCGGCTTTCTGGTGCGACACCGGGAACGCCGGGTGGCGTAGGCGGATGGTATGACTCATTTTGGCAGCAGGCACCGGGCAATCCAACCTACTCGCCTTCCCCTATTACCCCGTCGCTCGATGGAGATTTCCCCTTCGCCCGAATCGGCGCGCCTTTGAGCGCACCTTCAGCACGGCGGGATACGCAGTGGCAGGTCTCTGACACATTTACGTTCGCGGCCGGCGCGCGCAATCGCATAACCGTCGGGGCAGACTACCGCTATATCCAGAACTTTGACTTTGAAGGCGGCAGCGCTCGTGGCATCATCGTCTCGAACAACATCGGCTCGTTCACAAGCGACAGCGAAACCTGCATCAGCTGCGGAAATGGTTTCTCACACCCATCCTTCGACTATGAGCTGAAGCAACCTTCGGGCTATGTCGGCGACCTGCGCAGCTATGTGGCCACGGGATTCTTTGAGGATAAGTTCCAGGCGCGTTCGGGTCTCACACTCGAGGCCGGACTACGCTACAACTTCTTCGGCCAGCCGTGGGATACGAACAATCGTCTGTGGAATTATTCCCACGATGCGGACGGTCTCGTTCATCAAGGAGCCCCAGGCACTTACGATGCTTTCGCCTATCAATGCGCCGCTTCGGGCGACACGGAAACGCATCTCGATTCGCTCTATGCTGCTCAGCGCATCACCTTTAACACCGGCTGGGGATGCAACCCGAATGCGAAGTTTACCCTGCCGGCAGACAAAAAAAGCTTTGCACCCCATTTCGGTTTTTCCTATGCCGTCGATTCCCAGTCCAACAACGTAATTCGCGGAGCCGTGGGTATGTATTACGACCATCTGCCCGGCTCTTATACGGAACAGCTTTTGCTCAATCGTCCAAGCCCCTTAAACGTTAATAGTCCCAGCGCAATCTACGGGCAAAATTTCTACTCTACCGGGTGCCCGGGAGGCATTAGCGGAGGTCAGTGCAGCTTCGGCCTCAGTACGTTGAACCCAGCCAACCTTTCACCGGCGGCGACCGCCGCATTTGATACTTATCAGGCTGCCAGCGGCGCAGGGCCGATCTTTGAGCGAGATACGCACAATCTGCGAAATCCATACACCTTTCAGTTCCACCTTGATTACCAGCACAAGCTGGCGCGCAGCTGGACGTCAGAGGCCAGCTACGTTGGCATGCTGGGCCGCAGGCTGCCGCTGATCTATGACAGCAACTTCCTGCAGGAGTTCTACTGCACCGCCAGCAGTAGTACCGGACAACCCAGCGGGCTTTGCAACAACAACACCTTCTTCCCGGTCTTTACCGAGTCGAACGTCGGCTCATCAAACTATCATTCTCTTATACTGCAGCTCCGCAGCGAAGCCTGGCACGGTCTGCTGGTCAACGCGGCCTATACGTTCTCGAAGTCGATGGACAACATTGCGGGAAGCAATTTCCCGCACACCAACGATGCGCTCTGGAACCAGATCTTCGGACGTCAGCTTTACGGACTTGGCAACCCGACGGCTTTCGCGCTTGGCGCCAATCCTCTGGGCGTGGGCGGCGAAGGCGGGCGCGGCGGACAACTGCAGCCGGGCAACTGCAACCAGAATCCGAGCTGCCTTTTCCATGCGATCCTTGCCGAGGCGACCATCCCGTCCTTCGACGCGATCTCATCGGCGCTTACCACTACCGGTAATCGGCCGGTAATCGTCACACAATACAGCCTTCCACAGGATCCGCTAAATTTTTCAAGGGACGATTACGGCCGCTCGGACTTTGATACTGCCCACCGCATTGTTGCTGATTTTGTTTACGATCTGCCTTGGTTCGCTCACTCTACCTGGCTGAATGGCTTCTCACTTTCGGGTGTCTTCTCTGCGCAGACAGGGCTACCTTATACGATCTTCTCTGGCCCGGCTTATGGTCAGATCACCCAGCGCGTGAACATCGCAGGAAAGGTCCAGACGACAGGAAAACCGGGTCAATTCTTCGCTAATCTCAACCAGTTCACCACAGCGGCAGTCGCTGACAGGGCAACAAACTCCTGCCCGAACCTCTACGCGACTCCCACCCTTTATAGCGGCTCAGCTGGAAGAGCCTGCACAGGAACAAGCAGCAGAAATACATACTCTGGTCCCTCATTTATCAGCCAGGATTTTGCCGTGCAGAAACGCACTCGTATGTTCGCTGATCACGGCGTTCTGGTCCTTCGCGCGGAGTTCTTCAACCTTTTCAATCGCGCGAACTACTACAATCCGATTACTGAATTCAGTACCGACGGCGTGCACCTCAATCCTGAATTTGGCATCATTCGCTCGGCGCATGACCCACGTCAGATACAATTAGCCGTCCGGTTTGATTTCTAACTCGGATAAATCATTACCATGTTGGATTCGCAAAATAGTCCGCCGTCGCCACAGGTTGAGGTCTCCTTTTCGCTGAGAATTGGAGACGGAAATCTCCGAGCGAGCCTCGAAGTGCCAGCCGGACAAACGACCCTCACGCAACTGCTGCCGATCCTCCAGAACTTCGATAGCGGCATCGTGAACCATATCGCACAGGAGGCCAGCGCAGTGGGGCGACCTATTTCCTGCCACGCGGGCTGCGGAGCATGCTGCCGCCAGATGGTGCCGTTGAGCGT
This sequence comes from Alloacidobacterium sp., assembly GCA_035482895.1. Lineage (GTDB taxonomy): Bacteria > Acidobacteriota > Terriglobia > Terriglobales > Acidobacteriaceae > Alloacidobacterium. The sequence continues at coordinate 7,108 of DATHQH010000229.1, forward strand.
CTTCGAGGCGGAGGCCCTGTACGAATGGTTCCTCACGCTACCGGAAGCGAGGCAGGCCGAACTGGAAAAGCGCTTTCATGATGGATTAGTGGCATTGCGCGATGCCGGGGTGCTCGAAGAACTCCTCGAAAGAGATTGGCTCTTCGACATGAAATCGGTAGCTCGGATTTCGATCGACTATTTTCATGTCGGCGTTCCTTGCCCGTTCCTTGAAAATGAAAGCTGCAGCATTCATGCCATTCGACCGCTCAGTTGTCGCGAATACATTGTGACTTCGCCGCCCGAACTCTGCAGAGATCCGTCTGTGAACGATGTGGTCGGCGTGCTGCTGCCACTCAGGCCTTCGGCTGCACTCTACCGGCTTGGCCAGCAATTGGAACAGGAAGGCCGCGGTTGGTTCCCGCTGATCTTTTTACTCGCGTGGGGGAAAAAGGGCATGAAGCCGGGAGATTATGTCTCAGGAACCGGACAGGAAGTTCTGCGCACATTTATCGATCAACTCGCGACCTTGCCCCCTGCCGACGAAGGCGCTTCACCCTCACCGTTTATGCAGCCCTCGTAACTGCTGCACATCGCTTCGATTGAGTGATTTAATGCGGTTTCAAAATAGATTGCGAGTGGGTCTTCAGAGATCGTCAGATTTTTTGAATTTTTATAATGCGAGCAGAAAAGCAGGTCCCTTCGATTACGTCCTTGCTTCGCAAGAACTCCACTCAGATGACAATATGGTCAATACTCGTGCGGCTGTGCCTGTTTCAAAGCAGAGCCGCACGAGAGTCGTCATAAGTGCACGGCCCAGACCTTTACGGCGTTTTGACCGTGTCACCCGTCTGGGGCTTGCCCGATCCGCTAAAGGTGCCCACGGCCGATGTTGCATCCACGCTAGTAACGGTAAGCTGACCTACCGGATTTTCAATCGAGCGCAGTGGCTTTCCCGTAACCGGGTCTTTTACGACACGGACTACGCGCGAGATCTGCAGCTTATCGCCAACCTTTACGCCTGCCTGGGTGCCGACGTTGATAATGATGTCCGACGAGGACGCATCCGCCACCAATCCCGATACGGAAACGGTCGGGGCGACGATCGTAGGCAGCTTCGTGCTGTCTGCTGCGAGGTTCTGCGCCAGGGCGGCGACTGCTTGTGTCGTTGCTTCGCCAATAATCGTCTGCGCAAAATTGCTGCTTCCCATGCCGCCGCCGCCGCCGCCAAAGCCGCCGGTGCCGGCGCCTCCGCCACCCAGCATCGTGCCTGAGCGCGCTGATTCGCCCTTGCCGCTAGCCGAGGCAAGAATCTCACCCGTGCTCGTATCGATCATGCGCGCCGTGATCTGCACCACAGCCTTGGATTTCTGCGTTCCAACGCCGCCCAGCCCATATCCGCTGCCCCACTTGCCGAGCATGCCGCCGACGTTCTTGTTCTGATCATCGCGTCCAAACTGGGTAATGTCGCCGGTAATGACGGCGTCTACGCCGAGGATGTGGCCGATCTTTGCAGCCGTGGCTGTATCGGCGCGATTGCTATTCGCAAAATTTTGCTCATTCAGAATCTTGTCGATCTGGTTCCGTTCGATGACGCGGAATGACCCGTCGTTAACGAGCTTGTCGATCAGCATGTCCGATATACCTTTGCCGATGTCGACATTTGTGCCGAAGACTGCCTGCGAGGCTGTCATCACGGTCGCATAGTTGAAATCAAGGACCGCAACCTTGTGCTTAATCGGCTGTTGCGCAACCAGCGCGGACCCCATTATGAAGAGTGAAACGATGGCCGGAACTACTTTACGCATTGCTGCATTCTCCTATCTTCTGTCTTCTCTTTATCTACCCAGGAACGACTCCAGGGTTCCCACTTCTTTTTCAGCGCGGTCCATGTACTGGTTCGCAGTTTCGAGGTCATTTTCACTGAGGGCATGGTTCGCCTCGGCAATCAAGCTATTCATACGGTTCATCGAAGCAAGGATGTCGCCCCGTAGATCAAACCCCTGCGCCTGCTGCTGGCTGCGAATCTGCTGCACGCCGCTACGTGCCGCCTCCGCCCGTGCATCCAGGTTCATCAACCGATCCCGGGTCTCGCGGATCGCTTGCGGCGATGGTCCGGCAGGAGCCGCGGGAACCGAAGGAGCCGTTGCGTTTGCAGGCTGTGATCCCGCTACCGTTGCCGTGCGATCGGCAGCCGGTCGATATGACGCTCCTTTTACGGTTGGTGCTGGTTGGCTCTGAGGCGTCGCGGTCGTTAAAGGGTTCGCAGCAGGAGGCGTGGATGTATCAGGAGGCTGCGAATCCACCGGCATACTCGTTGCCGCACTTCCGTTGTCAGGCGAGGTAGCCGTTGCGGGAGTATCTGCTGTGACGGCCGGTTTCTGGCTGGCGTGCGTGGCAAACACATGCGGAAGCACTATTGCCGCAACAACCAATGCCAGAATCGCAGCCGCCGCGCCCAGGCCTATCCAAAGGCCGCGATGGCTCTTGCCCGATCCAGATGCTACAGAGGGTTGAACGGCAACAGGGGCAAGCCCCGGTTGCTGGGCTGTCTGTTGCGTTTGCGACTCGGGCACATGCTTAAGAGCGGTACGGAATTCTTCCGCTGTCTGGAAGCGCCCGTCCGGAAATTTCACCATGGCGCGCAGCACGATGTTGTTCAACTCCGGCGAAAG
>DATHQH010000230.1:0-6413 GCA_035482895.1 Alloacidobacterium sp.
CCTGCCTGCTCTGCCAGCGAGGGCGGCCCTTTGTGGTGGCGCGCGTCCGCAATCTCCTGCGGCGTATAGGCGCGCCCGTCGAGGCCCTGATGCGCCAGGATGACAAGTTTACCGCTGGTAGTGAGCGCGGAGAGCTGTAACTGCGCGTGGCGATCGAAGAGGAATTCGCCAGCCGTTACAGTCTTCACCCCGGTGACAGGCAGAACCTCAAGCCGGCCGCCGCCATGGAGAGCATTCACGCCGTGCAGGACCAACAGTTCGCCTCCGGCCACAATGGCCGTATCCGGAATAAAGTCGGCATCGAGATTCGCAACGGTCAGCACAGTCGCCACACCGGGTAGCGAATACGTTGCGCTCATCGACAATCCCGTCATGTTATAGCTAAGAATTCCCAGCTTTGCACCCTGGCTGGATTCGTAACCGGCAATCACTGCTTCCCCCGCTATGGGCGGACCGGGCCGGTATGCTGCCAGTGCGGTGATCGTTCCTGGGAGAGAGATGGAAGCCTGCTGCGGCAGAAAGGTTCCATGGCCGGTGCCGAACATCACCTGCACCCGGCTGCTCCCTCGCGTGGCATAGATCAGATCGAGATGGCCGTCGCCGTTTACGTCGGCGGAAACCATAATGCTTGGTTCCGTTTTCACCGAAACCACATTCGATTGACGAAGAAAAGCGTCGGAATATTCATGCCTGCCGGCGGCCAACCAACTGGCCTGTGTCTGCGGCGTGATAACGTCGGGATTGCCGCGCAGCAAAGCCATTGAACCGCCTTTTTCCTTGGAATAGCCGATGACGAGATCGTCAACACCGTCTTCGTCGAAGTCACCCGAGACCATAGCAACCGGACGCGACTGCTGACCGGAAAATTGAAGATGGAGAGAATGGCTCTGCTGGTACGGCTCCGGCTGGTTGATGCGCCGTTGTCCGAGGGCTGCATCCTGGCCGAGATAAATCCACGTCATGAGAAAGAGAAGCGTAAAAGAGACGCGGAAGAATAGAAGGCGGTAAAACTGCTGCAATTCATTCATTTCTCACCTCCAGCATCACTGAATGATGCACGTGCCCAATGTGAATCGGTAGCAGTAACTGGAAGCTGACGGCGGCGGCAAAACTACCATCATGAGCCGGAAAAACATCAATTGTGGCGGGCAAATCCTTCCTGCTGGGTGAGTGAGAAGGTATTTGCGAACTATGTATACCTTATGGCAGAGAAAGTCTGGCCTAGCCGTGAGATATTGTCAATGCAATTTCTCTGCATAGCCGGGTTTGATCAGGTCCTGCCTGCAATGAGTATGAAAATCGTCAGGTTGAGTGCATTGTTGCAGGTGTATGAATAAGCCTTGAAAAAGCAGCCTCATAGCGCATGCCCGCGGCATCCGGTCCGATTGGCACGAGAAACAGCTCGCACTCCCGCATCTGCGGATGAACGAGAGTGTACAGGCCCTGCTGGAGCCATGGCGACGCTACTCCGGTGAAGATTAAAGAAAATTGTTCCACCTGTGCGTTGGAGTGGTCATTGACCTCAGCCAGCTCCAATTCGTAATTTTCCAGTTGCGCAACGCAGAAGCGGGTGAGGCGATGTGGGACAAAATCCTGGAGGATGAGCCTTTCCGACATGCAAGACCTTTCCTGCTCCCTGAAGGGAATCCATTCCATCTGAACGTACATCAGATCTGCGTCTATTTGGACAAACCCGAGGCGCTGATAGAGGCGGATTGCCGGATTGCCCTGCAATACCTGCAGACGCAAAGAGCAACCCTCTTGCTGCAACCGGCGAAGCAACTCCGTACCGATACCGCGGTTTCTATGCTCATCAAGCAGTGCGATATCGATCAGGCGAATTCCGGCGGGCTCCTGCACAGTCAGCATGCGCCCAATGTGGGCGCCTTCCAGGCAGATGATGCGATCGGTTGCATCTGGGAAAGCCGCCCGGTACGAGCGGGACTGCGCCTCGAACTGCATGCGTAGGAATAGTTCCTGCTGCTCCTGAGACCAGCCCCACGCGCCCACCTCCTGACGACGGGTATCGTAGTATAGGCGGGCAAGAAACGGCAGGTCTTCGGGGAATGTCTCCTTCAGCGTAAGGCGTTTCTCGAACATGCCTTCAGGCGCGCGCCGGGTAAATCCCTTGAAGAGCGATCACAAAATTCAGGGTCACATACGGTGGCATATTATTGTGCGGCTGGCTATTACCGACGAGGCTTACCGCTCGCGCCAGCAACTGGACTGCGCTCCCCGGAGCTGCGGGTGCGTAAGCAGGTTCTTTTCCGCGGCCGCCGCCGCCGAAGGTCACGGTTGGCCCAGGTGTATCTGCGTTGCTGGCCGCTGCATTTCGCGCCGCGTGCGTGTGCGCAGGCATCTGGGACGCGAGCAGAGTCACAGCCTTTTCACCGCCGGTTTCTCCAATGACTCGGGGAGTTAAACCCGCGCCGTTTCCCTGGTTCATGGGAGCGGTGCCCTGCAGATTCGGCAGGGCAAAATTCGATGTGCCATTCCCGCCATAGTATGTGCCCAGCAGCGAAAATAGTGCGGTGTACTGCGAGATAGGCAGAATTTGCCCGTTACACAATGCCCAGCCCAGGGGAGCAAAATTGAACGGGACGATCCGGATTTCTCCTAGATATTGATCAGCCATAAAACAAATCCTTTCCTGTCAGTTTTGCGACGGGTAAATCCCCTGAAGAGCAATCACAAAATTCAGCGTTAGATACGGCGACATATTGTTGTGGGGTTGACTCCCGCCGGTCGAGTTGAGCGTAGCGGGGTTCAGAGTCGTGTTTGGAGGCGGCTGGGTATTGTAAGGATTTGCAGTAGATGCCGCCCATGTATGGCCGGTAGCGGTCGGTGAAGAGGCAGGGGTCGATACACCCTGCGCCACATGCGTATGGGAGGGTATTTCCGCACTACTCAACGTGTGCGAGGATTCACCCCCGGTTGCTCCCAGGGGATACCCGTTACCCTGGTGGATGGGCATACTTGCTTGCAGGTTTGGCAGCTTGAAGTTGGTGACTCCGTCGCCGCCATACGTCGTTCCTAATAACGAAAACAAGGCCTGGTTCTGATTGATGGGAAGAGTCTGCCCATTGCAGAGTGCCCAACCCTTGGGGGGGAAGGCGAAGCTGACAATTCTGATTTCCGAGAGATAAGGTGTTCCCATAAGGCTCCTGTGCTTTCTCGCGCTGCTTAACCCTGGCTTGGGTAGATGCCAAAGAGGGAGATGATGAAATTTACCACCAGAAACGGCGGCAAATTGTCGTGCGGCTGACTACCGCCGGAGGAAAGAATGGCGCTAGGGTCCATCGAGTCTGCAGGTGCTTCGGTCGAAAACTGTCCCAGCGACGACCCTGCCCACAATCCGCCTGAAGGGCTGGGCTGGGCGCCGCTATTCGAACCCTGCGCGGCCACCAAAGTGTGGGTATGCGCGGGAATCTGGCTCGTCGTCAGAGTGACATTCTCCGAGCCCGAAGACTGCCCGATCACAAGAGTCCCGGCTGCACCATTCGTACCTTGATGGAAAGGGATGCGGCCCTGCAAGTTAGGGAGATTGAAGGTGGTGACTCCATCGCCGCCGTAGGTGGTGCCAATCAAATTGAATAGTGCGTCGTACTGAGAAATAGGCAACGACTGTCCGTTGCAAAATGCCCAGTTTTGCGGAGCGAAATTGAACCCTACCATGCGTATTTCGCCTATATACGGCTCACTCATTGCAAGTCTCCAGTGTGGACAGAATTATAGATTCGGACTTACGCCAATGCAGGAAGCGTTGTTGCTGAAAAACGGAAAGCTTCTACGATCCGGGAGGCGAAACCAAAAGATGAAAACCAGGAAACGAAATCTGAGAAATGAAAAACAGGTGTCCTGAAGATGCAACTGCAGATCTCATTGTTTTCATCTAGAAGACAGCAAAAAATCACTGGGCAACACAATATAGCGAAATCCAGAAAATGGCCAAACAATTTTGAATGAACATGCCGCGAAGTTTGACAGCCCGGCTATCTTGAGAGCGATTGGTCATCTTTTGCGCATACTCTTTAGTCATGCGAAGCCAGCTAAGAGTCGCAGACAGACAACATATTTGATTTGGAGTTACAGGTTTCTATCTTGGCCGATACAGAAGATGTGAAGGACCGCCTGCATCGTGTAACAAGCACCTGCCCGGGGCAGTGGCTGTACCTGCTTGGCGATGAAGGCGTGGTCTATTCGGAGGCCCAGAACCGTTTTGCCGGTCTGGATGCGGTCGGAGTCTCTGCGTATCGAGCCTTTGACGCGGGTGCGCAGGTTGAGGATTTGAGCGGGTTTGGCCATCCAAGCCACTCGTTACCGGCATGGGTAGATCGGCTGGAAGCTGTCTACGCGCTATCGCAGGGCAATTTTCCCGCCGAGAAGCCGCGCCTGGAGTGGCCCGTCCTGGAGTCAGCCCGAACCGCAAATGTGGAAATTCATGGCATTCCAGTATGTCTCGAATATCCGATTGGGCCGTGGGAGAATCTTTGCCGCGATTACGTTCTGAATTGTCCGGCAACCGCGCAACCAGCCCGATGCCACCTGCTGGCGCGTCATGCAGGAGACGGTTGGGCAATCGACGGCAATGGCTGTGAACTTTTGTCTGGGTTGCGCGACGAGCAGATTGGATTGGGTCTTCTGCATGCCGTGCGGTCACTGCTTTATGCCGAAGCAGAATACGATGTCGCCTTTCACGCGGCCATGGTGGCCGATCGCAATCGCGGAATCCTGCTTAGCGCGCCGCGCGAAGTCGGCAAAAGCACGCTGGCTGCTTATCTGGCAGCGCGTGGTTTCGAACTTTTGACGGACGAACCGACTCTCCTGCATCTCGATACATATTCGGTCTCGCCTCTTCGCTTGCCAATCAGTCTGAAGGAGGGAAGCTGGGATATGCTTCGACAAGACTGGCCGCAACTGGTCGGAACTCCCATGCATGTGCGCTCCGACGGCACGAGGATTCGTTTGCTGCATCCGCCGCCGCAGTCAGTTGTTTCGCGGCGTCTCACCTACATCGTGTTTCCGGAGTATTGCCCGTCTTCAGTGGCGCATAAAGAGCGAGTGTCTCCGCTGCACGCTCTGAGTCTGCTCAATGAAGGCGGGATGCTGCTTGCGAAGCATGCAGCGCAGGAGACGTTTGAGGCATTTTTAGGATTCGTTTGTCGAACCCCTGCTTATGCGGTTCGCTATGCTGCGCTGGAAGAAGCAGAGCGGATGATTTCCGGACTAACTGTCTGAGGCTCGACCCTCAGGCGCAACTCCCAGCCGCTTTCTTCGTCGCGCCCGATGCCTGATACATATGCTTGCGTTCAGTATGCAAGCGCCACGCCATCCGCTCGCATTTCCGTGGCGGCCGCATAGACGCGATCCGTACCGCTCATGCGGTGCTCGATGCATTCATAGCGGCCAAAACCGCCATCGGACGCGCCCATCGGCCAACCCAGATCGATCAAGGCACGCCGCGTAGCCTGCGGCACGCCCGATTCCAGGCGAAGCACGCCATTCGGTCCAAGGCCCGGCGCGTCTTCTCCCATGCTTTGCGACGATCCTTCGTGGTGCCATCTTGGGCTGTCGCCAGCCGCCTGGATGTCCAGCCCGTAATCGACCCGGTTGATGACGATCTGTGACTGGCCCTGCGGCTGCATATCGCCGCCCATCACGCCGAAAGACATCCAGGGCTTGCCGCCCTTTGTCGCGAATCCCGGAATGATGGTCTGGAAAGGCCGTTTTCCGGGCTGATAGAGATTCGGATGGCCGTCCTTCAGCGAGAACAACTCGCCGCGATCCTGAAACATGAAGCCCAGCCCGTCGGCGACAAGCCCAGACCCCATCCCGCGGAAGTTGGACTGAATCATCGATATCATCATCCCGTCCGCATCCGATACGGTGAAGTAGGTGGTGTCTCCGTGATTTGGCGCTTGGCCGGGATATATAGGCGTCAGGATCCGGTCCGGCCGGATTAATTTTGCACGTTCGGCAGCATATTTTTTTGAGTTCAGCCACTCGATAGGAATCTTCGCAAAGTGAGGGTCCGCATAGTACCGAGCACGGTCTTCGTAGGCCAGGCGCTTGGCTTCCACCTGCGCGTGGATCGAAGCCGAGGATTGAAAGCCCATGCCGCGAAGGTCGAAGTTCTCCAGAATATTCAGCATCTGTAGCGTGGCCAGCCCCTGTGTATTCGCGGCCATTCCGTACACCTCCACGCCGCGATAGGAGGTGACCAGCGGCTCGTTCCATTCCGCATGCTGGCCGTGCAGGTCCTCATAGGAGAGCCATCCGCCGATCCGTTTAAAGTAGGCATCGATCGTGCGGGCGATTGGGCCATCGTAAAAAGCATCGCGACCGCCCTCGGCAATCATGCGATAGGTATGTGCTAAATCTGGATTGCGGAACACATCGCCTTCGCCTGGGGC
>DATHQH010000231.1:0-4726 GCA_035482895.1 Alloacidobacterium sp.
ATGAGATTATCTTCAATGAACTGACGTGCTGTGTCACGCGAGAGGCGCTCGTCCTCGTTGAGAAGTGCGTCGAAGCCGATGAAGTCGACTCCCTTAAACTTAAAGGCCATTGTGAATGCTTGCTCCGTTTTGAGACTGAAACCATTCAGACTAGCAGAGCGGGAATACAGTGAGCAAAGGAGAGTGTTGTGCATCTTTCTATTGCCACTGGAATCTGATGTGGAGAATGCAACGAAAGAGGCGCGATGAAGAAGGCTGCATTTTTTCTTGTGGACGTTTTTTCCGATAAGCCGTTGGCAGGGAATCCTTTGGCCGTGGTGCCGGATGCCGACCTGATAGACGAAGCAACGATGCGCCGTATTGCACGCGAGTTCAATCAAGCAGAGACAACATTCTTATTGTCTCCAACCCAGGTTGGAGCAGACTGCCTGCTTCGTTCTTTTACGCCGACTGGACAAGAGGTATTTGGAGCAGGGCACAACGCATTAGGTGCGTGGTGGTGGCTGGCAGCTTCCGGGCGGCTCCCTCATACCGATGACAAAATGCAGTTTCACCAGCAGATTGGCGACCAAGTGCTCCCTATCGATGTGGCTTGGAAAGACGGACAGGTCGTTTTTATCGAGATGAAGCAGGAGGCTCCTGTTTTTGGCAGGATTGTAAGTGACCCGGCTGTGCTGGCTGACGCGCTCGGCTTGGAGCTGGAGGATATGGCTACCTCGAAATTCGAGGCGCAGGTTGTCTCTACAGGAGCAGCGCATTTGCTGATTCCCGTGCGAGATCGATCAGCGGTTGGAAGAGCGAGGCCGGATACAGGGAAGCTGCTCTCTGTGTTGCGCGCCGCAGAGGGAGAGGGCTGCTATTTGTTCAGCCTTGATGTAGTGCATGCCGGATCGGCGGCGCATACGAGATTCTTTAACCCAACCGTGGGTATTGCGGAAGATGCGGCTACAGGAACCGCTGCCGGACCACTGGCTGCCCTGCTGGTGGTTAAACAAATCGCCGCAGATGGGAGCACTGTGGCGATTGAACAAGGTCACGCGATGGACCGGCCAAGTTTGATTCGAGTGCGTGTGAGCGGGAAAGACGTACGAATCTCTGGGCGAGGATTTGTAACCGCTGAGGGCTTCTTGCGGCTCTCCTAAAACTACGACAAATATTCCTTGATGAAGGGATCGTCCGAGTGGACGAGGTCGTGCGTCGATCCGTCAAAAGCGAGCTTGCCTTCATTCAGCATGAGGAAGCTCGTCTGGGGATCGGTTTGCCCTTCCGGAAGAGGCTCCATCTTATTGGCTTCGCGATTGAAACGATGCGATACGAGCGTGAAGGCATCCTGCAGGCGATGCGTAACCAGCAGGGAACTGGTGCGATAGACGTCGCGCTGTTTAATGACCAATTCAATGATGGTAGTGGACGTAATAGGATCGAGGCCGCCGGTTGGCGAGTCGTAGAGTAGCAGGTCTGGCCGGTTAATGATGGCGCGGGCTATGGCAACGCGGCGGCGCATGCCTCCTGAAAGCTCCGACGGAAACTTGTCGAGGGTTTGCTCAAGCTCGACAAAACGGAGGGCCTGGATGACTCGCTTGTCGATTTCCTCCTCCGGCACGCGCTCTTCGTTAAGACGATAGGCAACGTTGTCGCGAACGGTGAGCGAATCAAAAAGAGCGCCTTCTTGAAAGACAATGCCGATGCGCGACCGCAGTTTGAACAGCTGCTCCTCCGGCATAGCGCTTACTTCATCCCCAAAGACAAAGATGCGGCCCGAATCCGGGCGAAACAAGCCATCTGCTAATTTCAGCAGCACACTCTTGCCGACTCCAGCCGGGCCGAGAAGAATACGTGTTTCACCTTGTTTGACAGTGAAGGAGATGTTGCTGAGGACCTGCTTATTTTCAAAACCGATCGAGACATCTTCAAAGACAACGGCAGGTTCATCTGGAGAACGTTGCTCCGGTTCGGTAACGATCGCAGTTTGGCTCATGTATGCGCTACCGCCCGAAGATGCCGATCATAAAACGGCTGATGACGAAATCGGAAGCAATGATGAGAACGGAGGACCAGACTACGGCCTGCGTAGTCGAGCGGCCCACGCCCTGCGTGCCTCCGCGCGTGGTCATGCCGTAGTAGCAGCCGATACTGGCGATGATGAGGCCGAAGATCAGAGGCTTAACCAGGCCTTGCAGGATATCGGCATAGCGAAGTGACTGATAGGCGGTGTGAAAGTATTGCGAGCTGTCCTGTCCGAGCAGGAAGACGGAAACCCCGGCTCCGCCGAGAATGCCGATGGCGTCGGAGATAATCGTAAGAAAAAACAGCATGACGACCGTGGCGACGATGCGCGGCATGACCAGCTTCTTGAGCGGATCGGTTCCGAGCGCGCGCATGGCGTCGATCTGTTCGGTCACCATCATCGAACCGAGCTCGCTGGCCATACCTGAGGCGTTGCGCCCGGAAACCATCAGGCTGGTGAGGACTGGTCCCAGTTCCTTGATCATGGAAAGCGCGACGAGCTGTCCCGTGACGGCCGCTGCGCCAAATTGCGCTAACGTCGAGGCCGACTGGAGAGCGAGCACGCCTCCGGTAAAGAAGCCCGTGAGAATGACGATAGGAATCGAGCCTACACCGATGATGTCGGCCTGCGTGATGATGTCCGCGCCGTAAAACGGACGTTGAAAAATATTGCCGATAGCGCGGCCTGAAATCAGCGCGTATTCCTGCACGGCGCTGACACCTTTTTTTGCAGCTCGATCAAGTGTAGCTATAGCCATGTTCGGTTCAATTTGCTTAGATGCACCACAACAATTTGCGCTTCAAAGCGAGAGTACCACGGGGACTGGGCATCGAGCGACAGCTTGTCCTGAGCGAAGGCTCAGAATGCCTACACGGTGTTCAATCTTTCACCCGCTTCTTGATTTCAATATTGAGGCGCTTGATTTTTTGATTGAGCGTGGAAAGCGGAATGCGAAATTGCTCGGCGGCCTCAGTCTGGTTCCAGTTGCTGCGCTCCAGCTTGTCGACAATGATGCGGCGCTCGATGTCTTCGATGATGTCAAAGAGCGAGGCGTTGGGGTTATGTTCCAGCAGACTGGAGGAGTAGCTGCGGCCGGTAAGATGGCCAGGCAGCAGATCAGAATTGATCGTCTGACCGGAAGACAACACGACGCCGCGTTCAATTACGTTTTCCAGCTCGCGAACGTTGCCCGGCCAGTCGTAATCGACGAGCGCGCGGATGGCGTCAGGCGAAAGAGACCGCAGCAGCAATCCATTTTCGTCGGAGTAACGCTTTAAGAAATGTGCGGCGAGCAGCGGGATATCTTCGCGCCGGCTGCGCAGGGGCGGAAGGTCAATGGTGATGACGTTAAGGCGATAGAAGAGGTCTTCGCGGAATTTGCCTTCCCGCACCGCCTGGCGCAGGTCGACATTTGTAGCCGCAATGATGCGCACATCGACCTGAATCTCCGAAATGCCGCCCAGCTGCATGAAGCGGCGGTCCTGCAATACGCGCAGAATTTTGGCCTGCGTGTCCATTCCCATGGTGGCGATTTCGTCAAGAAAAAGAGTGCCGCCGTTGGCTACTTCGAAGAGCCCCTTTTTCGTGGCGATGGCCGACGTGAAGGCTCCCTTGGTGTGGCCGAAAAGCGTGGACTCGAGCAGATCGGAAGGCATGGCGCCTGTATTGACGGGAACGAAGGGCTTATCGCGACGAGGCGAGTTGGCATGGAGCGCTTTGGCGATCAGCTCTTTGCCGGTGCCGCTTTCGCCCTGAATCAGCACTGTCGATCGGCTGGGCGCAACCTGCGCCACAAGGTCGAAGATGCCCAGCATGGCTTCGCTCTTGCCCACGATGTTTTCAAAGTTATAGCGCTGTTTGAGGGCGCGCTTGAGCTGGACGTTTTCCTCTTCCGCGTGGAAGCGGGCGATGGCAGAGCGGATGTCGGCCAGAAGCTTTTCGTTGTCCCACGGTTTCTGGACAAAATTTTGCGCTCCCGTGCGGATTGCCTCTACCACATTGTCTACCTTGCCGTAGGCGGTGATCATGATGACGGGCAGATCGGGATGACGCTCGCGAATGAGGTGCAGAATCTCCAGGCCGTTCTTACCTGGGAGAGCCAGATCGAGCAGAACAAGATCGTAGGAAAAACGGTCGATGCGCTCCAGCCCGGAGTCGCCCTCAGGGGCCATCTCAACGGTATAACCTTCGAGGGTCAGAAGCGTTTCCAAAGATTCTCGGATAGCTGCTTCATCGTCAATGATCAGGATGCGGTGCGCAGGTTCTGACTGAGATGACGTTGTAGAGGGCGGGACTGCAAGGGTGCCTTCAGACATGCGCGGGTTTCCTTAACATGGGGAATTCAAGAAAGAATGTCGTGCCTGCGCCAAGCTGGCTCTCGACATGAATTTTGCCGGCGTGCTCCTGGATGATGCCGTATGTAACGGCAAGACCGAGGCCCGTGCCGCGGCGCTGTCCCTGCTTGGGAGCGCTCTTGGTCGTGAAAAACGGGTCATAAATACGTTGCAGGTGTTCAGGAGCAATGCCGGCGCCGCTATCTGTAATCGACACGGCTACATGCCCATTGGTTTCTGTGGCGATGCGCAATGTGCCGCCGCCTGACATTGCATCCTTCGCATTGAGGAAGAGATTCAGAAAGACCTGCTGCAGCTTGCCCGCATTTCCCATGATCGGCGGCAGGTTCGGGGCAAGCTCAATGGAGGTGTTTACCTGCGCGGT
>DATHQH010000232.1:0-21860 GCA_035482895.1 Alloacidobacterium sp.
GTGGACTATTCTTGATTGCGCGCAAGCGGTGCTTCGTGTCACCGGTTCAAAGAGCAAGATTGTGTTTAAGTCGTTGCCGATCGATGATCCGATGCAGCGTCAACCAGACATCACTCGTGCCAAACAATTGCTCGGATGGGACCCGAAAATCGACCTCGAAACCGGCCTCAAGCTCAGCCTTGATTATTTCCGGTCAAGCATAACCATCCCTACGTCGACAGATAAGTAGGCGACTTTCGGGTAATGGGTAAACAGCGGATCTTGCGCACTTGTGAAAAGCCGGAGATTTGGCAAAATTATGGCTTACTGGATGGGGCAACCAGCCTCACCGCTAACACATCAAACCATGGAAGTGAAGCTCTCCCCAGAAAACGTTTTATGTCAATAGCGGCGATTCTTTTGGTTGATGACAATCCCGTGCAGGCAGCGACACGGAAAGCAATACTCACCCATGCAGGGAATAGCGTTTCGATGGCCACGGATGCCCAACAAGCACTCCACTTGCTTGCAAATCCCGATTTCGCCAAAGAGGTGAAATTAGTGATTACCGATCATTTAATGCCTCAAATGAATGGTCCACAATTTGTTGCCAAGCTTCGCCTCCAGCTACCAAATCTCCCTGTTCTTGTATTGAGCGGTCTTCCTGACGCGGAAGGCGAATATGCCGGTATGAATGTTCTGTACAGGCTTAAACCAATGGATCCAGAAGAACTTATTGGGTTGGCACAGTCACTGCCCGCACAGACGTTGGGCCGTACGGCATAGTCGCATTCATAAGACCGAAGACAATCATTGTCCCCCCAACTCTTAGCTCACGAAATGGCCTCTCAGACGAGTATTTTCCCCTTGCCCTGCAATCCGAAAATTTGTCACAACTGAAGATGCAGTTGTTTTGAGCTCAAAGATCGCCTGAGTTGAGCTTGTATTGTTGCGTCCAGATATAGTTATGTGTATTTTCGGATGCATCGCCTTGGTATATCTAGAGCGAACTGATGAATAAAACAAAACGCCGCTGCCCCAACTGTGCCACTATTGAGCTGACCCGCGTACAGCGTCGCGGCTTTTTACAAGAACGTGTCTATTCCAAACTCGGCCTTTACCCGTGGGAATGCCCTTTGTGCCGTGAGGTCTTTCTTGTGAAAAGCCGAGGTCGAGGTTATCGCAAAACCAATCCCGGTGCTGAAGGCAAAAATGGATAACTATGGCGGGTGATTCTCTTCCGTTTATAACAAGCTGAATAGATCTCCATTATTCTTTTCAAGCAGGTTCACCACCTGTGTCAGAGCAGCTTGCTGCGTTTCTGCGGTGCTCAGTTGCGTCGAAACCTGAGCTATATCCGTCTGCAGAAGAGTTGTTTGCGCGGAAGTAACCTGTGTCCCTTCAGTCTGGGTATAGCTCTGCGCCGCTTGAAGACGAGTAATCGAGTTATCCAGAATGACGCGCTGCTGGCTCACATAATTCAGCGCCGAATTCAAAGCCGTAGTGTCCGAAACGGCACTCGATGAGGCCGTGCCGGAAGAAAAGTCGGCAATCAGATTTGTCAGTGTCTGGAGAATGTTGGTAGACGGGTTAGTGGGATCGCTGGAATCGGAAAAAATCTGATCGCCGGGCAGATTCACCTGTATTTTCTGCCCATTTGGCGTGGTCACATAAGAGATGGCGCCAGCCCCGGAATCGCCGTTATAAGACACCGTGTTCGGCGTCACGCTCGTGTTCAATGTAAAAGGCGTAGTGCTCCCTTGACTGCCGGAAAAAATGTACTGGTTCATATATGTTGTGTTTGCCAGCGAGAGCACTTCATCACGAATTCCGGAAAGCTGAGTAGCGATCGATTGCAGGTCGCTCGTGTTTAACGTTCCATTGTTTCCTTCCGTTGCCAGAGAAATCGCCTGCGTTACCTGCGATACAACGCTTCCCAGGGTTGAATCCGCTACCTGCAGCATGCCCACTGTTGAGCTTTCCGTTTGTGAAAAGCTGTCATCCAGGCTCAATTGGGAAGAAAGCGTTACATTTTCGCCCGCGGCCACAGGATCGTCGCTCAGCGAGTTCACACGTGTTCCGCTGGAAATTTCATTCGTTAGCTGTTGCTCTGCTGCCGAGGTCTGATCGAGAGCAGAAACGGCGGTATTCAGATAAAAGGGATCGAATCTCATTATTTATTCCTTATTCGACGGTCGTCTGCACCCCGAGATTAATGGCTGAAGCCATAACTGTATCGACAATTGTGAACACCTTGGACGCAGCCTGATAGGCCTGCTGAAGATTCTCCAGCGATGCCGCCTCATCGTTCAGATTGACAGCCGAAAGCGAGTCGCGCTGTGTCTGTAACTGTGTCAGAGAGGTCTGCTGCGCCGTATTTTCCGTGGAAACCTGAGATACCAGACTGCCTAATGTCGAGACAAAGCTGGCATAGTAGGTTGTAGGGGTATCACCGCTCACGATAGTCTGGTTCTGCAATTGAAGCATGCTTTCGAGGTTCGAGTCATTCGACGATCCACTGCCTGTAGCTGCCGCCGCAATCTGCGACGGATCGGTGATTGCGACCGAAATTGAACTCGCCGCTCCCGAAGCGGATGTAGGAATCGTAAAAATCGCTCCACCGGCATTGCCATTGGCATCCGAGCCTAGGGCATTCTGACTGTTGATGTTTGACCCCAGATCGAAGGCCAGCGTGTCGAGCGCGCTTTGCATCTGCGGAATATCCTGATCCCGGCTGGTCAGCACACCTCCAAGCTGGCCGCCTCCGCTGGCAAGACTGGTTGTAATGTCGTTGCCCTCGTAGTCGGAGATGTCTGTTACCCCTCCTGACATGGACGTATTCAGCGAAAATGCCTGATTTTTAGACACCAGCAGCGCTCCGCTCGATGTCGTGATGGTCAGGCCGTTATCTTCCGTGGTGGTCTGGTGAATACCGATGAGCTGAGAAAGCTGCTGGATGTCGTATTGCCGCTGGTCTTCCAATTGTCCAGCATCCCCATTCGGGGAGATCTGCGAAATGCTCTGGTTTAGCTGTGCAATGGCCTGTGTCAGCGAGTTCACCTGCGTCACAATTGTGGCGCTCTGCTGATCGAGCGCTCCCTGCTGCTGCGTCAGCTGTGAAGATGCGCTTTGAAATGAACTCGCCAGTGTCGTTGCAGCGCTCAAAACGGACTGACGCAGCGAATTATCCGCCGGGTTCGATTGCAGCTGCGAAAGCGAGTCGAAAAAGTTGGAGATACTCGTTCCGATATCCAGCGAAGACGATGAAGACGAGGACGAAGTAGCGGTGCTGAAGATATTCTGCAACTGGTCAAGAGCTGTCAGTCGCGCGCTCGTTCCCTGCTCCAACTGCGTCTGCTGCTGAATACGCTGTTCGAGCACAAGGTTGCGCTGCGAGGAGGGCCCGGTCATAGTCACGCCCTGTCCGTAGCTGGCTCCGTCAATCGTCACCGGATCATTTGCCTGCCATTGCGGCAGTTCATTTGTGTAGCCCGGCGTGTTGGCGTTGGCCGTATTGTTCGCCATGATATCGAGGGCTGCCTGGTCTGCATCCAGAGCGCCCGTTGCAATGCTGTACGCCGTATTCAGAGTTGCCATCGTAGACTGCCTCGCCTGTTCATTCCGAGCTATGAGTTACGACCTCGGCTGTGGCCGTATCGAAAACTGTTTTCCTCGCCTCGCAGCAGACGTATGTTTCGCCGTGTCTGCTCCAAAACTTTTTCAAGCGCCACACTCTGTGCAATTGCGCGGCTGAATTCTTCCGGAGATCCGGGAAACTCAGCACGTTTGCAATCAGCAAGTACTTCCGCCATGGAGGCGACATCTGCCTTGGCGAGCGCGCTAATCGTGCGGCTCAATAGCCCTGCCAGGGAAACCGAAGAAACACTGATAGAGGACATGGATAAATGGTTACCTGGTCATCATTTGCTGGAATAACTTATCGGCAACATCAGCAGCACTCACCTGGTACGTGCCGTTAGCCAATGCCTGTTGCACGGCTGCTACCTTGTCCATACGGACATCGGGGACTGTCATCGCCTGGTGCGCGAGACTGGCCGCAGTGCTGACCTCGGTGCGATCCTGAGTAGAGCCTGCCGATGTTGGGGAACTTGCCGGATGCTGGTGTTGTGGGGCCGAGACTGGGGACAACTGCGAGACACCTATCGGCTCCGGCAAGCCATGCAGACCATCGTTGACGTTCATCTTTGCCTCTCCTTACTTGCCTATATCGGCGGACGAAGATCAAACTTAAGTAATTTTTCGATCCGACTTCTAAGAGTTTCCTCAGAGGCGCGGTACGGGGCTCTGAGGTCCTGCCTGCGAGCTCTCGTCGGATGCTTTGAAATGGTCAAGAATCTTCTGCGCAATGCCGAAACCGCCGTGTTCCGAGATCGATTTTGCCATGGCTTCCGCGCCATAACTCATCAGAGTTCCAGCGCTGCCGCCGGTATCATCGTCACTGCTGTTTCCTTCATCAGCGAAGAGGCTATCGTGTTGCAATGGTTGGAGAAACTCCTTCATGAGACTCGCTTCGAATTCATGTGCGGCGGACTGAAGCCGCGGATTCGGCTGTGCCACCGCAGCTGCCGGTGACGGAGAAAAATTTACACCACTCATAACACCTCCAGTTCCGCCTCCAGAGCGCCGGCTTCCTTCATTGCCTGAAGGATCGAAATGATGTCCCTTGCCGTCGCTCCGATCTGTTGCAGGTTTTCCACCAACGTGTCTACCGTTGCGCCCTGTTTCAATTCGATACGGTTGACTGGCTGTTCCTGCGCCTGCACCGTTGTTTGTGGCACGACCTGAGTTGTTCCCTGACCTAACGGGTTGGGTTGGGAGACCTGGTATTCCGTAACCACATTCACCGACAGTCCTCCGTGCAGAATCGAAACAGGCTGGAGGCGCACATCGCCGCCGATGACGACCGTGCCGGTGCGCTCATTCACTACGACCTTCGCACGCGGGTACGTCTCCACTTCTACCGACTCCACCTGTGCCAGAAGAGCTGGAATGTCATCCGCTGGCTGCACTTCGAGCGTAATGCGGCGGCTGTCTACGGCATGCGCCATGGGCCGGCCCATGTCTTTGTTGATCGCACCCGCCATCAACTCTGCCGTATGGAAATCGGCGTCGTTCAGCAGCAGAGACAGGATATGCATCTTCGAAAGATCGAGCGGTACCGAGCGTTCGACCATCGCTCCATTTGGTACACGTGCCGTCGTGGGGTGGTTATATTGCTTCAGGTTTCCGTTGCTGGCGACTGCATATCCCCCCAGCACGAGAGGCCCTTGCGCTTCCGCGTAAATCTGCCCATCCGGCCCATAGAGCGGTGTCAAAAGAAGCAGGCCGCCTTCAAGGCTACGTGCATCGCCTGCCGATGAAGCGGTGATATCCAGTTTGTTGCCGGGACGCGCAAATGCCGGCAGCGTTGCCGAAATAAAGACCGCTGCCATATTTTGCGTGCGCATCGTAGATAACTGCGGCGATTGCTGCAGGTTGACTCCCATGCGTTGCAGAGTGGAAACCAGTGTCTGCATGGGAAAGATCGTCTGCTGGCTGTCGCCCGTGCCGCGCAGGCCAACCACAATTCCATAACCGACGAGCTGATTGTCGCGAACGCCCTCCACCGTGGCCACATCTTTCACGCGTGCGAGCTTCGCCCGCTGCATGCTTGCAGGTAAAGAAGCATCACTGGCGCCGGAGAAAGCCAGCATCGCAAGCAATGGCAACAGACAGAGATTTCGGTCATGACGCATGGGACGACGCTCCTAAAAGACCAATAACTTTTGAAGAAAACGAACAACCGGATTCTGGCGATAGGTGTAGTCATTAATGATGCCCTTTCCGACGACCTCAAGCTCAAGACTCGTGATCGCAGTAGAAAGCACCTGGTTCTGCGCACTGATGTCGTCCGGCCGGACCAGCCCGCGCAGCTTGATCAGCTGCGTCTGCTGATTGAAGGTCGCCTGCCGCACGGCCTGAATCACCAGCATGCCATTCGGTAGCGCATCCACGACTTCTCCACCCAAGGTTGTGCTCAGGCTTGAATTGGTTACACTCTGCCCTTGCGCATTCAGTCCGGAGGCTGAGGTCTGATTCAACAGATTGTTCAGCGCATTTCCAGCGGAAAGCTTGCCGAAGAGCGCCGAGATCTGCGAGCTGGCGTTTGAGGCGCGCGAGTTCTTTACCGTGCCATCGGTCGTAGCGGCAAGGCTTTCCGAAACCACGATCGCGATGGGATCATGCAGACGAGAAGCCTTCACGTCCGCAGAAAGACGGGTCAGCCTCCCGTCTGGAGTCCAGATGGCGCCCGGCGTATGCGCCTCTGCCGCACTCTCCGCCTCGACACGAGTGATGTAGGTATTAAGCGCGGTGTCCGGCGGAGTGGGTTTCGGCTCCTTGTCCGGCTTCTTGCTGGTTGCGACGGCCAGGCTGCAGCACAGATTGAAGACCAGCATCCCATATAAATATCTACGCGCGCGATACCTTTCAGGCTTCATTGCGTTGCCCACCTGTCTGAAGTAAACAACTCTACCGATCCTATTCCTCGTACCCGCCCTTTGAGCACGGTGCCTCGTTGCCCAGTTCTCACATGGATCGTTTGTCCCTCCGCTCCCGCTTCAAGAGCAGTTCCAGTAAGCTCGATATCTGCGCCATCTGCTGTGCGCCACAGTCGTACCTTTGCGCCTGCGGAGATTAGCGGTCGTGCGATGATTGCCGGACGGGCGGCATTTGTTTCCGACACTGCAGCCATTCCTGCGTGACTCTGCCAGGGCGCTTCCTTCACAATCCACGGTCTATCAGGATGATCATGGTCCACGACGACCGCCCATTTGCGATGCAATATGGCATCGGTGATGTAGTGATCGACGATGAAGGAATCTGCCACGGCATCTTCCGTGCCCGCGGGCTGCGCCGTGTTATGGACGGAGGCGCGCAACGACGAGGCAGCGAACGACACTATCGAAAGAATTGCCATCAAGATTCGCCTCATCGCCTTCTACCGCGCCATGTTATTGACTTGGCTGTACATGTCATCCGCTGCACGAATGACTTTCGAGTTGCTCTCGTAGGCGCGCTGCGCCAGCACCATCTGCACGAATTCCGTCACGACATCAACATTCGAGTTCTCCAGATAGCCCTGCTGCAACGTGCCCAGGCCCTGCGTGCCTCCCGGTGTGTCGAGCACCGGCTCGCCGGACGAAAGCGTGGCGCTAAAGAGGTTTGCGCCCTGGCTTTCCAGGCCTTCGGGATTAGCAAATGTGGCCAGTTGAATCTGGCCCAGCTGCGTCGGATTTTGTTGTCCGGGCAGCGTTGCGTTGACAACACCATATTGTGTAATCGTCACTGCCGTTGCGTTCGGAGGAATCGTAATATTCGGAATCAACGGATCACCGTCCGTCGTCACCATCGTCCCCTGATTGTTGAGATGGAAGCTTCCAGCACGCGTGTATTCGATCGTCCCGTCGGGGCGGGAGACCTGGAAAAATCCATTTCCCTGAATCGCAAGATCGAGCGGATTCCCCGTATTATTTAGGTCGCCCTGCGTCATAATGATTTCCGTGGCTGCCGACTTTGTTCCAAGGCCAACCTGCAGGCCAGCGGACACAGTCTGCTGGCTTTGCGCTGCGCCTGGTGTGACCAGATTCTGGTAGATCATGTCCTGAAACTGCAATTGCCTTTGCCGGAAACCGGAAGTCGATGAGTTCGCCAGATTGTTCGCGATCGTGTCGAGATTGAGCTGCTGCGCGCTCATTCCACTTGCTGCTGTATATAAAGCCCGAATCATTCTCGTCTCCTGATCTGAAATTACGTGTCCTAAACTTTTGGAAGGTCTTCGCTTGCTGTCTTGTCAAAATCGCTGTGGAAGACAGTGAGCGCCTTCTGCATCATTTCCGCCTGCCGCTGCACAAGAATGAGCTGCAGCGTTCCCTGAATCACATCCTGATTCGAGGACTCGAGCGCTCCCTGGTGAATGGCGGCCGTCGTCAGCGTAGGTTTTGTTCCAGCTGCAGTCGTGTAACGGTTTGTTCCTTCCGGAACTAGAACAGAGGCAGGAAAATTAAAGAGCGCAACTTTTCCAGCTACTGCGTTGGCAACTGAGACAGCTCCATCCATGCCAACAGTGATATCTCCCGTTGGAATTCGAATGGGTCTACTCTGTGCATCCAAGACAGGCTCACTGGCAGCGGTAATCAACGTGCCATCGATTGCCCGCCGGAATGAGCCATCTCGCGTGTAACGGATGCCCTGCTTGGTCTGTATGGCGAAGAAACCGGCACCTTCTATGGCTAAATCGAGAGGGTTGCCAGTATGTGTCAGCGCACCCTGTCCCAGGTCCAGGCGGTTACCACCCAGCACGCCGAAATTGTTGACCATGCGATTGACTTGAGAATTGAGCGCGTCAGGACCGACAATCGCATTGCGAAAGTATTCGCGCTCCGCACGGAAGCCGCTTGTATTGGCGTTCGCCAGGTTGCTGGCTGCAGAGTCGAGCGCTTCGGTGCGCGCAAGTAATCCGGAAAAAGCTGCGTAGTAGCCGCTGTCCACCTTCAGTCTCCCTTCGCACGTATGAAGTGCAAAGCGAAGACCAAAGAGAAGGCGAAAAGATTAGAAAAAACTATTGAATGGATTCGCAGATAATGCTGACGCTGATCGCATGTTTTTCAAAGCGATAGTTGCGATCGATCCGGAACTCTTGTTGTTGCATGTGCAGCTGATAGTTCGTTCCCGTCACCACGGCGGGAGTCGAAAGCATGCAACCGCCAGCCAACGAGCCGTGTTTTCCTTTCCAGGCACCGGCCACCATATTGCATACTTCGCCAATTGCGTCTTTCACCATGGCGTCCAGTTCCGTAGGACGAATGCCAACCATGCACTCAGCCATGCGCAGGGCGGTCTGTAGATCGCAGCGCAGCGTGCAGGCCCCGCTCATAGCACCGGCCAAGCCAATGACTGCTGTAATCGTCTCCCTGCTCTCCGTCACGCTTTCGTCGATGAGCGTACATGGCGCACCCATCATCAAGCGGAATACTTCATCCACTGCGTCGTCGAGGTGCGCCGCATCTACACCCTCCTGTAAGAATTCACGAGCTGGCGTTGCCATAATCTTCTCCAAAGTGAATCGAGTCAAAGGAATGAACGAGCCTTACGCCAGGTCCAACAGAGGCAAAACTCTGTCCTTGACCTGTTCCGCAGTAAAGGGCTTACGGATATAGCCTTGCGCCCCCGAAACGATAGCTTCCTTTACGTGATCCTCGCTGCTCTCGGTCGTAATCATCACAACGGGAACGTCCGGGGCCAGATCCAGGAACCGCATCTGCCGCAGAAATTCGAGCCCATCCATCATGGGCATGTTGATGTCGGAAAGAATCAGCTGGACGCGTTCGTTTTTTAAAATGTCGAGCGCCTCCACGCCGCTAGACGCTTCGTATACCTTGCTCAGAGGCAGCCCAGCCTGGCGCAAGGCCCTTTCGACGATCTTTCGCATCACGGAAGAATCGTCGACGATCAGGGCAGCAATTTCACTCATGAACATTCCTCGCTCCAATGCCCTTATCGGCAGCTTTCTCCACCTCACTAGGGCTGCCGTTCATACACGCCTACACGATGAGATCAATCCTTCGTCGTTAAGGAGCACACCATATCTTCTACGTTGTCGTGACCCAGCAGAGACTCCTGGTCTTTTCCTGACCCAGCGCTGCGCCATAAGCGCAGCCAGAAGTAGTCGTGAATGCGGACAATCCGTGCCTGCACCGGCTTACTCTCCTCAATCATTCCAGTGAAGGAGTGCACCAATCCACGCAGGTTCATGGCTTCGAGCAAGCGGGTTTTGGGAAAAGGTGCGCGAAGTATTTCCCGCTGCAATCGTCGAAACTCCGATTCCCGCAGGACCCCGGCCTCGACCTTCACCCCAAGCATGCGCTCAACGGCCAATACAAGGCAGCGATCAACTCTTTCCTCAAACGCAACATACAAAAGATGCCGCCCTGCCAACCGTAATGGAATCACGTTAAGACTGTCGATCAGTAGGCGTGGGAACATCTGCGCCATGGCTGCTGGATCATGCGAATTGGACGGAAGCACAGGGCAATTCCACTGGGCCCCTAGAGCCCTCGCAATATGCTCTTCGTTGACTACATTTTGCCGGACCAGCCACTCGCCCAGCCTGCCCGAGCCCGCTTTTTTCTGCGCCTCCAATGCACTTTTCAACTGTTCATGCGTGATCCATCCCCGGGAAAGCAAAACTAGCCCAAGCGGTACCCGATGCTGATGAACCGGGCTTTGAGAGTTCTTTTGACCAACTTCGCGCAGGATTGCTGCCAGCACCAGTTCCTGCATACAGGCTGAACTGCATGCCCATTTCCCTTCCAAAATCGGTGCCTGGCGGCTGCGCCATAATTTCATCCATCCGCTTTTGCACTTTACATTTCTGCAGTGCGGCAGGAATGTGTTCTCACTACCCGCAATCTCCGGAAAAGATGTCAGATCATCGGCCGAAGCTGCTTTGTTGCCCGGCATCCATCCTGCATCCATATCCTCGGCCGTCTGACGGCCTAGAGTGCGCTTCATTAAAACAGGCATCGAATGCTCTCCAGAGATTTCTTTGGTTCGGCAACTTCTGTGACCCTCAGGCCGAAGTTTCCATTCACAAGGACAACTTCACCGCGGGCGACGATTTTGTCTCCCACGATCAGATCCACAGGATCTGAGACGTGCCGTTCCAGTTGCACGACATCACCCGGACCAAGCTCCAACACTTCGCTTAAAGGCATTTCCTTTGAACCGAAGCGCAAAGAAGCCTCCAGCTCCACATCCAGCAGCAACTCCACTCCACGGGTCGGCAGAGCGTCGGCAGCGTTGCGCCCCTGTGGCTTGGCCTCTGATACCAGCCTTGTCTGATCGGCAAACCCAATACGCGCAGACACATCGCCGAAGCGAATTTCATATTCTGCAAATACAATGCCGGCAGGACGTCCTGCTTCTCGAATCGCCTGAATCGATGGGGTTGCTCCAGATTCTTTTCCGAACCTCTTCGCCGCCTTTTCCGCCACCTGCCGGATGATGCCCTGCCAAAGCTGGGCATCGCGCTCGCGGTCACTCTCATCCGACGTTACCCGGGCCGCAACCAGCAAATGGGCAAGCGCCTCGGCTTCAACAGTGATCCAGAAGCTTCCACGCAGTCTTCCATCCAATTCAATGTGACTGCAGAGAGAATCTTTTCTTTCTTCCGGCTGCTCGATGGCAACGAGCTTTACGGTCCCTGCCAATTCCTGGCTCAACCCTGCGGGCGCTTCCAATAACCAAGCATCAATAAACGTTTTCACCGAGCCTCCGATTCTTATTTCGTTTATGCATTTGTGGCCGCGGCGACGGCAATCCGCACCAGGTGGGCGCCGCGCTGCTCTTCATGGCTTACCGGATATCCCTCAAAGAGCGGAATCCCTGCGACACGCAACTCTGCTGGGCGCGAAGCGACGATTGGCAATTTAAAAATTTTGCCTTCATACAACTCTTCCAACTCTCGTCCAGCTATGCTCACCGGCGGAAGCTGCAATGCCGCACCTACCTTCACTAATCCAACACGCTCCTGCATGCGTTGACGGTTTTCAGACGAGTGCCTATGCTGGCGGCTCCAGTCTCCCACCAGGCGCCGCAGCACGGTATTTGAAACCACAGCGGGAAAGGCGAGGTTCAATATGCCGCTCGCGCCGGGCATGCGCACTTCAAAGCTGAGGCAAAGCGTCTTTTCCGCCACTGGCATAACCCGCGCGATCTGCGTATGTAGCTGTCTGCGCTCGAAGATGAAATTCAGCCCAACGGGTTGCCACGCAGTGCTGAGTTCGCGGCAGATTGCCTCGGCAACGCTGGTAAGAATGGACTCCTCGATGTCTGTCAGCTCTCGCACACGATCCGATTTTCCTTCGCCCCCGAGCAACAGGTCGATCATCGGCGGAGCCAAGGCAAGATCAAGCTGCAGGACAGACAGGGCCCGCAGCGGCTCAAGGCGAACCGAGCTGACGTAAGCAAGATCCGGAATGCGCAGCATAAATTCGTTAAATGGCATCTGCTCGGCAGAAACCAGATTGACGTGAAAACGAGTGCGCAACCAGACTCCGAGATTATGCGTGAGGTTACGTGCAAAAATATCATTCAATAAGCTGATGGCGCGCATCTGTTCATTGCTTATCTGGCCAGCCCGGGAAAAGCTATAAGGCTGCACACGAGCGCGCGTCTCCTGAGACGCCGCCTGCGATCGTGCACGCGCAGCCTGAAACAATGCATCGATTTCGTCCTGCTTCAGATTTTTCTCCACTGTCGTTACTCCCTCGCTGAGACGGTCTTTCGTGAGCTTGTGCGTTTGCTTCCCAATTTCTCGTTGTGGATGGACTTGATATTGCTGGACCTGGCGGCAAGATCGGCCAGCATGCTGCGCAGGTGCAAAACCGCCGAGGCGTGAATCTGCGAAACGCGCGATTCGACGACGCCCAGCGTGAGGCCGATCTCTTTCATCGTCATCTCCTCGTAGTAATAGAGCGTCATCACCAGCCGCTCACGCTCCGGAAGATTTTCGATCGCCTCGATGAGACGCTGGCGCATCTCGCCTTGCAGGCAACGAAAGAGCGGATCTTCCTCGGGACGGTTTGGTACATAGGCAAGCTCTTCTTCGCCGGAGTCTTCGGACCGCTCCAGATGGAGCGTGCCGATCTCAAGACCCTTCAGTTCCCCCAGCAGCTGTTGATAATCGCCTAATTCCATTTGCAGTTCTCCTGCAATCTCCTGCTCGAAAGGCGTCCGGCCCAGACGCACCGTCAGCAAACGGATCGCCTGCTCGATCGCCCGTCCCTTGCGGCGCAAATCTCTTGGGCTCCAATCAAGAGTGCGCAGACTGTCCAGAATGGCTCCGCGAATACGAAACTGCGCGTAGCTGCGAAACTGCACTTTCTTCGCCGGATCAAACTTCTGAAAGGCATCCATCAGGCCCAGCACACCGGCGCTCACCAGCTCTTCCATCTCCACATGCTGCGGTAGCCGCTCATGAATCCTCCGCGCAATATATCGAACAATCGGCAGATGCTCGACCATGACCCGCTCTTCATCCGGAGTGAACCCGGTCTTGGTCACAAGTTCGGAACGGACTGTTTTTTTGATCTCAATCGAGGTTGCCCTTTCTCTTCCGCCATCTTCAGAGCAGACAAGCGACAAAATGGTCGCTCTCCGCCTGGACTCTTCTTCGACTGTTGGCCGATCTTCCATGGGTTTCATGTTCCGCATATTTTCCGTTCACGCCTTCATCAATCTCAGGCTCTACAGCATTTCTCCGTTCGAACCATTTGTGCTATCGCACAACACCAACCGATCGCACCCTTACATCTGACGGAATCTCTGCCGGGGAAATAACGATTACTCTCGGCAGAATCGGCTCCAGCCAACGGCTAAGATAAAAGCGCGCTGGACTCGGACAGAGGAGCACGGGGAGGGCCATGTATGGGTGCGGTCCGATTAGCTGCTTCACAGAATCGACGAAGCGCTTCAGCCATGGCGTCTGTTGCGCGCGGCCTTCCGTCAGAAGACGGGATCCTATTTCTCCCTGGAGCGATGCCAACATCTCATCCTCCATGACGGGATCGATCTGCAGGACGCGCAGCGTTCCATCGCTTTCAAGCAGCGGCTGCACAATGCGGCGCCCTAATGACTGCCGCACCGCTTCGACGATGTGCGGCGTGCTTTTGTTGGTCGCAGCCGTCTCGATCAGCACATCCAGAATGGAGCCGAGGTCGCGAATCGAGACCTGCTCACGCAAGAGCTGCTGCAGTACCTTCTGTACTTCGCCGAGGGTCAGAATCTTCGGTACAAGCTCTTCCACAAGCTTGGGGTGAGACTCGTTCAAGGTATCCAGCAATCGTTTCGTTTCGGCCCGTCCCAACAGCTCATGCGCATGCTGCCGAATCATCTCTGCAAGATGCGTACTGATCGCGGTCACTGTATCGACAACCGAATAACCCGCTGCAATCGCCTGGCTCTCAAGCGATGGAGAGATCCAGCGCGCCGGCACCTGAAAGGCGGGCTCCTGTGTCTGCTTGCCCGGCAGGGGGTGGGCATCTGACTCCGCACTGACGGCAAGCAAGGCATTTCCCTCCGTCTGCCAGCGTCCGATTTCCATGCCGCGCACGGAAAAGACATACTCTCGCGGCCGTAAGCGAAGATTGTCGGAAATATGGATCGGCGGCACAAGAAACCCAAGCTCCACGGCCAGATGCTTGCGCAGAGCGCGCACGCGCGCGAGCATCTGGCCCCCCTGCTTCTCGTCTACGAGAGAAATAAGCTGAAAGCCAATCTCCAGACTCAATTCATCGATTTTGAGGAGAGAGGCAATATCTTCGGTCTGCACCTTGTCTGCGCGCTTGCGCTCCGGCTCTTCAACCGCGTCTTCGGCTGGCCGGCGTGAAATGCGCCATCCGATATATCCAAGTCCTGCGGCCGGAAGCAAAAAGGCAATCTTCGGTAGACCCGGCACAAGAGAGAGCGCCCCGAGCACTCCACTTGCGACGTATAGAGTCGTACCCCGCCGGAATAGCTGCATCCCCAACTCTGCAGTTAACCCGCTTGCAGAATTGGCTCGCGTCAGTACCATGCCTCCTGCAACAGAGACCAGTAGAGATGGAATCAATGTCACCAGGCCGTCGCCAACGGTGAGCACGGTATAGGTGCGCACTGCCTCCGATAAGGCCACCCCCTGCTGCAAAACGCCGATCAGAAGTCCGGCAACGATATTGATGGCTGTGATGAGAATTGTTGCCAGGGCATCGCGCTGATTAAAGCGAGCCGCCCCGTCCATCGCGCCGTAAAACTCCGCCTCCTGCGCAATAGCCTGTCTCCGCTTCCTCGCCGCGGTTTCGTCAATCAGGCCGGCGTTCAAATCCGCATCAATGGCCATCTGTTTTCCGGGCAACGCATCAAGCGTAAAACGAGCCGTTACTTCGGCTGTGCGCACGGCACCGTGGCTCACCACGAGAAACTGGATGGCAATCAATGCCAGAAAGAGAACGAAGCCGACAACATAGTTGCCTCCGACAACAAATTGCCCAAAGGCCTCAATCACACTCCCTGCCGCGGCCGTGCCTTCACCGCCGTGTAGGAGAATGCGGCGGCTCGATGCGATATTGAGTGAGAGTCGGAAGAGCGTCAGCAACAAAAGTAAGCTGGGGAAGACAGAGAAATCGACCGCGCGGCGCACTTGTACTGCGGAGAGGAAGACCAGCACAGAAGCTGAAAACGAACATGCCAACAGCAAATCAAGCACAACGGACGGCACGGGAATCAGCATGACAAAGATGACACTGATGGCGGCGATCGGAAGCGATAATTCTTTACATAGTTTCAACAGTCTCGCGGCAAGACCAGGCGTTGTTGTTGCGGGAGTTGAGGATGCAGAAACGATAGCCGTTGCACTCATAAGTCTTCCTTGATCGTATTAGGCGTAGATTTGGAGTCCGGTACTGAGCTTGCTCCGGCTGCTGATGGACCCGGCTGCGCGACTCGCATGTTTGTTTTATTTCGCTCGCGCTCTACTTGCTCTGCCGCTCGTTGGCGACGCATCTTTTCTTCGACCTGCTTGCGATAGAGGTAGGCGAGAATGGCGGCAACGGCGGCGTAGAGATTCACCGGGATCGACTGGCCCGCTTCGACAGTGCGGTAAAGCGATCTTGCGAGCGGTGGGTTCTCAACAATGGGGACGCCGGCCCAACGCGCTTCACTCTTGATCTGCTCGGCCAGCAAGTTCCGTCCCTTTGCCAGGACCTTAGGCGGATCCATCGTTTCGAAGTCGAAGCTCAGGGCGACGGCATAGTGAGTCGGATTCGTGATGACAACGGTGGCGCGCTGGACGTCCGCCTTCAGCTTGCGGCGGCGCATCTGACGCTGCAGCCCGCGGATGCGGCTGCGCACCTGCGGACTGCCCTGAGTCTCCTTCATTTCCTCGCGGATCTCCTGCTTGCTCATCCGCACGCGGCCTTCCCAGCTTCGCCATTGCACGATATAGTCGACCGCGGACCAGACCACAAGAATCCATGCAGTGTCGAGCAGCAGGTCATAGGCTGAAGAAAACATGATCGGTAAATTCGAAATGCTCATCGGCGGCAAAGCTGTCTGCTCTTTCACCTTGTGGACCGCCAGCACGACAATTACGCTCACCGGTATAAGCGATTTCGCCAGCCGTGATGCGCCCTGCAGAGAGAAAATATTTTGAATATTGGTCGCGGGATTGAGACGAGAGAATTTCGGCTGCAAGGATTGCGCATGAAACTGCACTCCTCCGCCTTGTGCGACATTCACCAGCAAAGCCGCCCCGGCAACTGCCAGAAACAAGACAACCAGAGGTGACAACGCAATCAGGATAACGTGACGCAGAGCAAGCGTTGTCTGCAACACCTGGTCGTCGCGCCAGACTGCGGGAGAGCCCAGAGCCATCGACTGGGTGATAATTGCTCCCCACATCGACGCCCAATGCGGAGCGGTCCTGCCCAACACAAGCACGCCGGCCAGCATGCCGCAGGCTGCGGTCAGCTCGCGGCTGCGAACGCGGTCTCCTTTTTCCTCGGCTTTTTGCCTCCGCCGCGGAGTTGCACGCTCTGTGCGCTCGCCACTCATGCGTGCCCCATTCCGTGGCGCATCATGTTTTCCGCGATATCAAGCAATCGGCTGAAATGCGCTTCGATAAATCGAGGCCAGAGCGCCAGCGATCCCAATAAAACGACATAACCTGTAATCGTCTTTGCCGGCACTGTAATTGCCATGACCGGAAGCTGAGGAGACATTTTTCCCGCTACGGCTACGGCGACCTCCACGAGCATCGTCGCTGCCATCGCCGGTGCAGCCAGCTGTAAAGCCGCGAGGAAGACTCCGCTCATCATGGGCACCAGTGCAAGTACAGTCTGGCCGCCTGCAAAGATGCCACCCAAAGGAGCCTCGGCGAAGCTGCGAATCAAGGCCGCAAGCATGGTTCGATCCAGCCCGGAAGTCAGCAGCACGGTGGTTCCCATGAGCGAGAACATCTGCGACATCAGCGGCGTTTGCACTTCGGAATTCGGGTCAAGCAGATTTGCCAGCGAGAAGCTGAACTGCACGCCCAGCACCTGTCCCGCGAATAGCAGCACCTCGTTCAACAGAGTCAGCGTGAAGCCGAAGACCAATCCCGCGCTCACCTCACCTAGCAGTGACATAACACCCAGCTCCGCCTGCGCCATCGGGAGCGAGGCAACAATGGGAGCAAGCAGAATGGAAGAGGCAAAGACAAAAACAGCTTTGACCTGTTTCGGGATTGCCTGCGAAGAAAAGAATGGAGCAGACACCATCATGCTGCTCAGCCGCACCATGGCCAGCACAAGAGCGGAGAGAAAGTGGCTCCAGTCCAGATTGCCGCGCGTGAAGAGATCTTCCATTGGGTCAGCCGATGTAGCGATGCAAATCGCTGAACAGCGTTACAGTAAAGAAAACCATGCGGCGCAAAAACCACGGAAGGCCGACGAGCAT
Source organism: Alloacidobacterium sp. (assembly GCA_035482895.1). Classification (GTDB taxonomy): domain Bacteria; phylum Acidobacteriota; class Terriglobia; order Terriglobales; family Acidobacteriaceae; genus Alloacidobacterium. The sequence continues at coordinate 17,512 of DATHQH010000232.1, forward strand.
CACAATGGCAACAATCAACAGCCGTGGCACCGTGCTCAATGTCTGATCCTGTAACGAAGTGAGCGTCTGAAAGAGACTCAGCGCAAAACTCGTTACAGCTGCGAGGAGCAGAATCGGAGTGCTGATAATTAGCGCCTCCTTCAAAAGATGCCGCATCAATTCCGCCACCTGATCGGGACTCACATATACTCCTTTCTTCAAAAGCTCTTTAACAGCGAGCTCGCCAAAAGATTCCAGCCATCGACCATGACAAAGAGCAAAATTTTGAGCGGCGTAGAAACGACGACCGGCGGCAGCTGGAACATGCCGATCGAAGTGGTAATCGAAGCAACAACCATGTCCACCAGCAGGAATGGCAGAAAGAGAACGGCGCCGATGGTGAAGCCAGCCTTCAGTTCAGAAAGCATGTAAGCGGGCACAATCACACGCAGGGGCAAATCGTCAGACGTTTTCGGACGCGCAATCTTTGAAGCCGAGCTGAACAACGCCAGGTCTTTCTCACGCGCATACTTCAACATGAAATGCTTGGGCGGATCGACCCCGCGTTGAATTGCCTCGATACCGGAGATCTGTCCTTGGCGAAAAGGCTCTACTGCCTGCTGGTCGACGGCCGTCAACACCGGTTGCATCAGAAACCAGGTCATCATCAACCCCAGACCCATCAGCACCTGGTTGCTGGGCGCGGTCTGCGTGCCTAAAGCCTGACGGAGAAAATGAAAGACCACCAGCAGGCGCACCATCGGTGTCATCGAAAGCACGATCGCGGGTAACAAAGTAATCAGCGTGAGCGTAAATACGATCGTCCACGGCACACCGTTATTGTTCGTCAGGTGCTGATCGACACCTGGCAGCGGCAGCAATTTTGGCGCCTTCCAGATACACAGGACAATGACATTCATGGCAGGCGCTCGCGCTTCTGCAGCTTTGTCAAGGGTGACTTTCTGGGATTTGGAGCCGCTTCGGGTCGCCCCTCCACCGAAGACACCTCAATCACGGATGTAATTGTGTCGGCACCGGTGGCGATCAGAAATTGCTTGTCCATGCAGTTCACCAGAAACAGCATTTTCTTAGGGCCAAGCGAGATTCTTTCGTCAATCGTCAGAGCGCCGCCCACACGAGAGTTGTTCCTGCCGATGGAACGAAGCATTGCGAAAATTCGCCCTATCGCGGACACGGGATTTTCCGGATTCGCCTCCAGTTGAATGGCCGACGCATTTTTTCCTATGCACAGATCGCGCATCATCGTCTCCCAGTTATCCCGTTCACACTAGCCGCGTGATGCGGACTGCCAGTTTCTGGTCCACCACCTCAAACTCAGTCCAAACCAGATGCACTCCTCCTGACCACAAAGGCAGATCTTCGGTATGAGGCCATGCCGACTCGATCACTTGCCCCTTCTCAAGCGCCAGAAGATTCTGCACGCGAAAAGACGGAAGGGGCACGCGCAGATCAAGCTGTAACGACAGCTTTGCAGCAAGCCCCGCGAGCGACGTATGGAAAGAATCCGACGGAAGGGTATTGCTATTCGCTTGCCCAACCAAAGCTGACGAGCTTTCGCTCGCAGCCGCGTTTGGCGTTGTTGAGGCTTCAGGGGCTGTTTGGGTTTCTGACGTCATGCTGCAAGAATGTGCAGTCGAATGACCGAAATTGAGACATGAAAAATTAGAATTTTCTTAGAGTCGTAGATGGTTCAAGACCAGGATGGAGTTCCGTGCCACCCTGGTCTCAGGAACCTAGTGAATCATGTTGATGGTTTCCTGCGTCACAGTGTCGAAAGTAGTTATCGACTTTGCATTTGCTTCAAAGGCCCGCTGTGCCACGATCAGATCAGAGAATTGCGTTGAGATGTCAACATTCGAGCCCTCAATTGCCTGATCCTGAATCGTTCCACGGCCGTTGGAACCTGCCGTGCCGATGGTCGCCGCTCCCGAAGCAAGAGTCGTCTGGTAATTGTTGTCGCCCAGCCGCGTCAATCCCTGCTCATTGGTAACGCTGGCCACGGCGAGCTGGCCCACGACTTGCGTTTCATTATTGCTGTAGGACGCCGAGATCACGCCATTTGAATCTACCGTGAAGCTCTGATACTGACCACTGGCATAACCATCCTGGTTAGTGGTTGCTACACCGGAACCGGCAGCCACCTGATCGATGACCGGCTTGTTGTTGGCGTCGTACAGGTTCCAGCTTAAATTCATATTGGCCGCGCCATCTGAGAGCCCGTTAAATTGAATGTTGGAAACATTCGCCGCCGGCGTTATAAGGTTGCCGCTGGAATCAAACGTGAGCGTTCCTACCGTATTCGCGCTGCTGCCGGTAGAGTCGCCGGTCGGCAGGGAGATGTTGTAACTCCATGTATTGCTGGCGGTCTTTTGAAAATCAACCGTGGCAATATGGGACTCACCCAGTGAATCATAGACCGTGATCTGGCCTTGCGTTGAGGTACCGACAGCAGCCGACGCATCGAGATTCGCCGTCAGAGACATATTGCTGGTTGCTTTCGGCGGCTCTACTTGCCCGATAGGAATCTGCATCGCCGTCAGCGGAGCATTCGTATTCACCACTCCGTTAGCTGCAGGATAGCCCATCACCTGCTGCCCTCCCTGGGTCAGGAGCTGACCTTCCGAACCCAGCGCAAAGTTGCCTGCACGCGTGTATTCCTGCACTCCTCCGTCTTTGATGACAAAAAAGCCGTCACCATCGAGAGCGACGTCCTGGGATATGCCGGAAGCAGGACTGGCCGTCCCTGTGCTGAAGTCCGTTGAGATGGCGCCAACCTCGGTGCCAGCGCCGACCTGCTCCGGATCGCCCGAGCCACTTTCTCCCACCTGCTGGTAAAACAGATCGCTGAATTGCACGTCCTGGCTCTTGTAAGCCACGGTACTCATGTTTGAAAGATTATTAGCAATAGTATTGAGAGCGGTATTATCGGCCTCAAGACCCGAGAGTGGAATAAAAAACGATGGCATGGTTCCTCCGCATTCTTTGTAACTACGATTTGTGAACTTCCGTTTGAGCGCCTGTCGCAGCCTGGGACACCGCATTCTGAGATTGCGCTGCTGCGCCCGCATCTGCACTTTCTGGTTGTGGATGTTTTACTGTCAGCGAGGTAGCAAGCCGGCTCGCAGCGCTCATGGCCTGTGGCGATAGGTTCGAACTTGCATCGCCGCTTGCACTTGAGCCTGAACCAGAACTTGATGTTGTGCTCGAGTCTCCTCCAAGATCTTGATTGATCTGGATCAGCTGTTGAAGACTATTCACCTGCACCAACTGGTCAATATATGCATTGGGATCGGTGTCCGCGGTCGGATCCTGGTTCTTCATCTCCGCGACCAGCAAGGTCAGAAAGTCATTCGCGGTAATGCTTGTGTCGCTTGCATCACTGCTGGAAGAACCCGATGTGCCACTCGTTCCGGAAGAGGTGTCGAGTCGCTGAATTGCTGACATGGTTGGGTGATGTAAGGCTTGCATTCTATGTCCTTTCTCTTCGTGTAACGTTTATGCTCGAACGCTGATACGAGACGAGCTTACCGTTTCGATTACGCTCGAATCCTGCGCCCCGCCAGACAAAGATTGTCCGCCATCCGACGAAACAATCTCGATGTGCCGGGCCGTTCCCTGTTGCGCGTCTCCGGAACTGGATTGTTGCGACTGACCGCCTCCTGCAGCACTGCCCTGCGTATCCACGCTCAAGCTGTGCAAGGACACATTGCGGTCCGTCAGATACTGGGTAATCGCTGGCATCTCAGCCGCGAGATTCGCGTGGGCATCTGTCGAAGCTGTAGAGAGGGTCGCACTGATATGACCTGCGGTCGACTGAGTCTGCACTTCCAACCAGCCCAGAGACGGGTCATGCACACCCACCGCAATCTGATGTGCGCTGCTATGAAGCAGCGTGGCTGGCGCTTCTCCCGAATCAAGTCGCTGAAATGGGGTCGCGTCCAACAGAGGAAAATCTTTCTTCGTGCCGCCATCGTCTGAGTCTCCCGCATGGGCAAGCGGCCCCGTAGCTGGAGCATCCCCGCTCATGCGAGACAAGGCAGACGCCGAGCTGTTTGCTGGCAGAATCGTTGTGTTCCAACTCGCATTCTCGCCTGTTTTTTGCTGCGGCTTTGGCCGCGAGACTCCGGCCTGCGACGCCACCTGCGATTCAACCACGAAAGCCTCTCTGCTGCTGGTTGTGCCTTCCGTTTTACGTAGCGCTGATAGTTCCGCAGAAAATTGCTGAGTCTGCGATAAGCTCTCCTGCATTGAGGCTGGAATCTCAGCCGAGGCGCCAACTGCAATCGCATCTGGAGCAGCATGCATTGGCTGACTTTCCAGTTTGACTGACGGTATTGATGACGTGGCAA